>NZ_JBASZT010000068.1:0-44827 GCF_049661145.1 Microbacterium sp. | reverse complement strand
GTGGCATGGGCGGCGGCGCTGCGCGCCTACATGTGGCACATCAGCGAAGTGCCGCACGTCGACTGGGCGGGTACGTTCGTCGGCATCCTGCTGCCCGGCGCGGTGTGCGGGGCGTTGCTCGGCGTCGCCGAGGCTCGGCGGCGGGCCGGGCGCAGGCGCGGGCTGCGGTGGTTCGCGCTCGCGCCGATGGCTTTCGCCGTGGCTGCGCTGTCGTTTCCCGGGGCGCTGTGGACGTTCCTCACGACCGGGCTCGGCGGCGGCGCGGTCGGTGTCGCGCTGCTGGCGATCGGTGGCGGCTTCGCACTGGGCCGGACCGGCCCGCTGTGGGCGCGGATCATCGTCGGCATCCTCGCGCTGCTTCTGCTCGTCGGAATCGTCGCCACAGTGCCCACTCTCGGTGGTGACGCCCTGGCTCTCACCGAGCCCCGCGGCGCCTGGGTCGCCGTCCTCGTCGCGTCACTCCTGGCACTGCTCGCACTGGCGGGCTCGATCCCGTTCTCGCGGGCGCCGACCATCGCGTAGCCGGCATTGCGCGCCTACCTCTTCTACCTCGTCGCGACGCTTTCGGCATCCGTGGACCCCGCAGATGATCGGGATAGATTCGAGTGATGGGCGACAGCGGACCGACTCGAACAGGACTCGGCCTGCCTCTTCTCGGCCTGGTTCTCGGTGCCGTGGCTACAGCGCTGGGCGTGGGAGCGGTGTTCTGGCTCGCGCTTGCCGGTGTCGCCTGGTCCGACGGGCTCACTCGTGGCTACTCGTGGGAGGACCGCGAAAGTGAGCTCGGCATCGGCATCGCGGTGGTGTTCGGGCTGGGTTGGCTCATTCTCCTCGGGGTCGCCGTCGTCGCACTGATCAAGAGGCCCCCTGCAACCGGCGCCCTGGTGGCCGTGCTCGTCGTCATCGCCGCGAGCGTCGCCGTGGTCGCCGCCGCGTGGTTTCTGTTCATCCCGACGCTCCCACCCAGCGAGTTCCCGACACCGCCGTGGAACCGCGCATAGCCCGGGTTCCTTGTCGACGGAGAGCGCTGCACTTTCAGCCGCTCAAGGGGCTGGGCGGCGATCAACTCGGGGGACGCTCGTGTCGAGTGCCGTCGCCCTCGCCACGGTGTTACGCGGCCTCATCCGGCCGAAGTTGTCGCCATCGCCTCGGATGGCGACACAGTGGGCCGGATGAGCGGATGCCGCGGGGGTTCATCCGTCCCGTTGTGTCGCCATTCCCGCAGGAAATGGAATCCGGCGGATTCCTCCGCTCAACGACCGGTAGCGCCGATGTCACGCCTCGGTCTCGGCAGCTCCGGGGATGACCCACCAGTCGGTGAATGATCGTGCGCGGCCGTCGCTGGTCAACCGGATGACCATGAGGTTGTCGTAGCGGCGGCTCTTCTCCGTCGCCGCCGGGTAGCTCGTCCAGCCCCGGACGATCGCGACGTCGCCATCGATCGCGGTGATCTCGTACTCGAAGGACCATGAGCCGGGATCGTCCTTCTGCCCGAGCCAGCCAGCGAGAATCGCGTCGTGACCGACCCACGGCTTCGTCGATGGCCCGTCCCGGTACTCCGCGTCCGGCGTGAACAGGGAGCGAATGTCACCCGGGTCGTTCGTCTGCCACGCGTGGATGTAACGGGCCACCCATGCATCGGCGGCCGCCGCGGCTGCGTCACGATCCCACATGTCCCCAGGCTCTCCGACAATGATGGCGAGTACAAGGCACCCCAGTTCGGGGTCGCCAGAGCCAACGCCGCCAACTCCCAGCAGTCGAACCACAAGAATAGCGCCTGACCAGGGAGAAATGGCGGAGATGAAGGGACTTAAACCCGGCTTGTCATTGACGAGGATGAGATCGTGGCCGAGTTCGACTCCGCGCGCAAGGCGTCGCGGAAGGCACAGCGGGAAGTCACCACCGCGTCGTGGTAGCCAGGCGCATCGTCCTGGACGCCAACATCCTCATCCGGGCGATGCGCGGCGTGAAGGTCGGCCGATTGCTGTCGACGTATGCGGAGTCGTTCGAGTTCTGCGCGCCGTCGATCGCGTTCGAAGATGCCGAGGCGATCCGCCGGCGATCATGGCAAGCGCGGGATCGGCCCTGAGCAGCTCGCCCTGGGGTTGGACGCGGTCCGCCTCCTGGTTGAGGAAGTGCCTGCCGAGGTCACCGATCCGATGCGGCCGATGGCACTGCAGCGCATCGACCGTCGTGACCCCGACGACTGGCCCATCGCCGCAGCCGCGCTGATCCTCGACTGCCCGATCTGGACCGAGGACAGAGACTTCTTCAGTGCAGGCATCCCCACCTGGAAGGAGTCACCGCGCGGATGGTCACAAGACAGGCCCGGGCAGAGGATGCCACGACGATGACGTCGGGTCCCGCACCGCGCCGCGCGGCGCTTGACGGGTCACTTCGTGCGGAGTCCGGCGCGCGCAGCTACCACTTCGTCTGACGCAATGCGTGTCGCTTCGTCCTCGTTCACGGCGGTGATGCGACCCCCATCGAGAATGGCGCGCAGCCGTCCGCCGCCGAGGCCACGCCGCAGTGCGGCAGCGATGACCGCATCGCGCGACCTGCCCGAGGCGGCAACCTGGGCATCGACCAGGCGCTCCACGTCGGCATCCAACTGGACCTGAATGACACTCATCGCAACCTCTTCCGTCGGACTCCGTGGTGCGCGGCTCAGGCGAGCGAGGCGATGCGGTCGCCGGCGAGCAGGTCGATGCGAAGGTCGACACCGAAGGCTTCAGCGTAGCGACGAAGGGTGTCGATACGAAGCTGGCCGAGATCACCCCGCTCCATCAGGGAGACCCGGTTCTGCGAGACACCGAGACGCTTCGCGACCTCGACCTGGGTGAGACCGAGACTACGACGAAGCTCCTTCAGACGCTCGCCACGAACCTGATCGACGAGCTTCTCGGCAGCCTCACGAAGCTGTTCACGGTCATAGCCGTAGCGCTCGATGATGTCGTCTTGAGTCACAGGGTTCGCCTTCGTCGCGGTCATCGCTCCAGTCCTTTCAGATGCTCATCGAACAACGGGCCGGCGACCGGGATGTTCTTGTCGTATCACTTCGTCCAGTTGATTGCTAGGAAGTCGGGGCATCGGACGTTCCGCACGTCTCACACTCATCACACGCCAGAATCGGCCCGAAACGGCATCCTCGGGAGGCTCGGGGTCACTTGGGGGTCACTTGGCGCACGTTCCTGAGAGCCGTCGTCGAGGCGGGTTGAGTTCACCCCTCGGCCGGTTCGCCGTACTTGCTGAAGTCCTCCCACGGCATCCACTTGCGCTCGCCTCGGTGCACCCAGGACTCCATGAGCAGCGGGAACTCGCCGTTGCCCCAATCGTGCAGATCCCGCGCCTCCGGTAGTACGCGCTCGACTTCGGAGAAGGACACCTCCACAAGCTCGTCGTCCTCGCCGACCTCGGGCAGCCGCTCATCCGTGAAATCCCCCGGCCCGTAGATGGTCCACCCGGAGAACCGTTCGTCGGCTGTGTCCTCCAAGAGCGCCCAGCCGGGCTCGACTGCTCCGGCGAGCACCCTGGCGGCGATCCTCAACGTGCTCTGGCCTCCAGGTCGGGTTCCATCGGCTTTGACCGTCATGCCGTGAGGCTACACTCGCCGTCAGACATCTTGGGCCTCGGGCGCGACAGAGGCGGCGGCGGCTTCGGGCACTCGACACCGCCACCGAGTTCCGGGTATTGTGTACGCAAGGATTACACATCAGGGAGGTGCGGTCATGGCGGTAACGGTGGGTGTGCGCGAGTTCCGGCAGGACCTCGCCGACTACATCGACGGTGACGAGCCCGTGACGGTGACCCGGCACGGCCGCCGGGTCGGCGTGTTCATCCCGACCCGCGGCGACCGCGCGGAGGCGATCGCCGCCTACCGGGCGGCGACGGAGAAGCTGCACGCGCTGATGGCCGAGCAGGGCATTGACGAGGATGAGGTCGTGGCCGAGTTCGACGCCGCGCGCAGAGCGCGCCGGAAGGCGCAGCGGGAAGCCCCCGCCGCATCGTGACGGCGAGGCGCATCGTCCTCGACGCGAACATCCTCATCCGAGCGATGCTCGGCGTGAAGGTTGGGGGGCTGCTGGCGAAGTACGCAGAGTCGGTCGAGTTCTGCGCGCCCTCGGCCGCATTCGAGGAGGCCGAGGCGAACCTGCCGGCGATCATGAACAAGCGCGGGATCGGCCCGGAACAGCTCGCCCTGGGGTTGGATGCGGTCCGTCTCCTGGTCGAGAAATTGCCCGCCGAGGTCACCGCTCCCATGCAGGCGAGGGCATTGCAGCGCATCGGCCGCCGCGATCCGGACGACTGGCACATCGCCGCAGCGGCGCTGATCCTCGACTGCCCGATCTGGACCGAGGACAAGGACTTCTGATCTGGAGCGAGGACAAGGACTTCTTCGGCGCGGGCATCCCGACCTGGACGAGCGACCTGGTGGAGATATACCTGCGCGACGATCGCCAGACCGACGCCACCGCGAGGCCGGACGGCCAATGAACATCTGGTCTTACCAGGGATTTTGGCGCGCTGCTGGCAGCGAAATCGGGCTTTCGGAGCGATATTCTCGCCTGAGAAAAGTGCTCCTGACCAGGTATTTCTGGCGGAGACGGAGGGATTTGAACCCGGCCTCCGAGACGAGACTAGCCTACGTTCACCTCCATCAGCCGCGTGTTTCCGCGGATTCCTTGGTTCCGTACTGACGTTGAGTTCGCCCTACCGTCGCTCACCCGGACGCAAATCGGACGCAACTTCTGATTGATGCGCGCCGATTCCCTGATGGGCCGATTCAGCCGATCGTGGGGTAGCGCAGATGCAACGCTACGCCCCCACGATCGAGAGCCGGAGGTCAGTACACGGCCGCGTAGAGCTCCTGGATCTGTGTGGTGTTGACGTGGCGGGGGTTGCCGCCGCGGCAGACGTCGTCGTATGCGGCTTGGGCGAGGGCGGCGAGGTCGTCCTCGTTGGCGCCGACGTCGCGGAGGGTGGTGGGGCTGCCGAGGTCGTCGACGAGTGTGGCGACGGCGGTGACGGCGGCTTCGCGTGCGGCGTGGAGGGGCATGGTGGCGGCGTCTTTCACGCCGAACGCGGCGGCGATGTCGCGGAACTTCTCGCCGGTCGCTTCGGCGTTGAAGGCCATGATGGGGGCGAGGAGGATGCCGTTGGCGACGCCGTGGGGGGCGGAGTAGAACGCGCCGAGCGGGTGGGCCATGGCGTGGACGAGGCCGAGTCCGACGTTGGAGTAGCCCATACCGGCGATGTACTGGGCGAGGGCCATCTGCTCCATGGCGTGCGGGTCGCCGTCGACGGCGGCGCGGAGGTTGCCGGCGATGAGCTGGATCGCCTTCAGGTGGAACATGTCGGACAGCTCCCATGCCGCGGCGGTGGTGTATCCCTCGATCGCGTGGGTGAGGGCGTCCAGGCCGGTCGCCGCTTTGAGGCCGCGGGGTGCGCCGGACATCATCTCCGGGTCGACGATCGCGAGCAGAGGGATGTCGTGCGGGTCGACGCAGACGAACTTGCGCTGGTTCTGCACGTCGGTGATGACGTAGTTGATCGTGGTCTCGGAGGCGGTGCCGGCGGTGGTGGGGATGGCGATGATCGGCACCGACGGGTTCTTCGTGGGCGCGACGCCTTCCAGGGAGCGGACGTCGGCGAACTCGGGGTTGCGGGTGATGATCCCGATCGCCTTGCAGGTGTCCTGCGGGGAGCCACCACCGACGGCGATGAGCACATCGGCGCCGGATGCCGCGAGCACCTCGACCCCGCGCTGCACGTTCTCGATCGTCGGGTTGGGGACCACTTCCGCGTACACCTCGTAGGGGAAGTTCGCGGCGTCCAGTAGCGCAGTGACTTTGTCGACGGTGCCGGCGGCGAGCAGGCCGGGGTCGGTGACGACGAGCGCTTTGGTGTAGCCGCGGCGGGCGATCTCGTCGGGGATGACGGTGATCGAGCCTCCTCCGAAGTACGCCATCTGGTTCCAGACCATGCGATTGACCATTTTGTTTCCCTTCGTTGGGTGGCGCCGGGTCGGCGTCGACGGTGGTTCAGGAGGCGAGCCGCGCGTGCTGCGGCTGCGGGAGGTACTGCTGCTGCGGTTGAGTCGCGGCGACCAGGGCGCGCAGGGTTTCGAGGTCGGCATCCGCGGGGAGGGCGCCGGCGGTGCGGGCTTGGATGAGCACGTTGCCGAGCGCGGTGGCCTCGACGGGTCCGGCGATCACGGGGATGCCGGCACGGTCGGCGGTGCGTTGACACAGCAGGGTGTTGAGGGAGCCGCCGCCGACGAGGTGGATGGTGTCCACGGTGCGACCGGTGAGGCCTGTGGCGGTGCGGATGCCGCGGGCGAACGCGTAGGCGAGGCTTTCGATGATGGCCCGCACGAACTCGGGCCGGCTGGCCGGGGCGGGCAGGTCCCGGTCGGCGTACCAGGCGGCGATGCGGGCGGGGATGTCGCCGGGTGCGGCGAAGGCGGGGTCGTCGACGTCGAACACCGCCGTCCGGTCCGCGGGGACCAGCGCGGCGCAGGCGAGCAGTTCGGACAGCTGCACCTGCCGTCCGGACTCGCGCTCCCACTGGCGGACGGACTCGCTGAGCAGCCACAGCCCCATCACGTTGTGGAGGAACCGGGTGCGTCCGTCCACGCCGCGTTCGTTCGTGAACCCGGCCTGCCGGGCCGCGTCGGTGACGACCGGGCGCTCGAGTTCGAGCCCGACCAGCCCCCACGTGCCGCACGAGATGTAGGCGGCGGTGGCCGGGTCGGTCATCGGGATCGCGACGACAGCCGACGCGGTGTCGTGAGAGCCGACCGCGACGACCGGCAGCTCCCCCACCGCGCCGACGTAGGCGGCGGTGTCCCCCGCAAGCGTCCCGAGCGTCTCCCCGGGCGCGATCAACGGCGGGGTGAGGTGGGTGGGGATGCCGAGCCGCTCCAGCAGGTCCCGGTCCCACTCGTCGGCGCCGAGGGGCAGCAGTCCGGTGGTGGATGCGTTGGTGATCTCGGCGCCCTGGCGTCCGGTGAGCCAGTACCCGATCAGGTCGGGGATCAGCAGCATCCGGTCCGCGAGGCCGAGCATCTCCTGCGGTTCGGTCGCCAGTTGATAGGAGGTGGTGAAAGGGAGGAACTGCAGACCGTTGCGCCGGTACAGCTCCGCGTGCGGGACGCGGGCGTGCACGCGATCCACGCCGCGCGCGGTGCGTGCGTCACGGTAGTGGAACGGGTTTCCCAGCACCCGGTCGCCCCGGATCAGGGCGTAGTCGACCGCCCAGCTGTCGACGCCGATCGACCGCGCCCCCGGTTCCCGCGACAGGGCGTCGCGGATGCCGGAGAGCACCTCCCCGTACAGGCCGAGGATGTTCCACCGCAGCCCGTCCCGCACCGGGACGGGGGTGTTCGCGAAACGGTGGACGAGGTCGAGGTCGAGCCGGTTCGTATCCACGTGTCCGAGGACGACGCGTCCGCTGGTGGCTCCGAGGTCGACGGCGACGACGCTGGCGGCGGTCATATCAGGACAGCCAGGGCGACTGGATGCCGAACGCGTCGGCGACGGCGCGGATCTCCTCCGGCAGCAGGCCCTCGCCCTTGCCGCCGGCGAGCACGTTCATGTACTCGTACTTCGCGCCGGTCTCCGCGTACTCGACCCGGTCGACCGCGCGGGTGACCGACACGTCGGAGCGGGACATGGTGCCGTGCTTGGACCACAGCACGATCTCGAACTCCCGCAGCCGGGCGACATTCGCGTCCATCAACTGCGGCGAGCCCGGGACCATGAACTCCAGCACCCCGATGCCCTGCGACAGCGCGACGATCGACTCCGGCTCCCACCGCAGGATCGCCGTGTTCATCGCCCGGTCCGACCGGTACGCCGGAATGTGGCTCAGGTGGGTCAGGTGCGGCGGCTGCGCGTGCACCACCGCGTGGAACGGCAGGTTCCGCCGTCCCACCTGGTCATCGTGCACGCCCAGGTGGGAGTTGAACTCGCTGGTCAGCTTCTCGAACGCGCGCCGCGGGCTCGTGAGCATCTCCGCGTGGACACCGTCAGCGTCGACGATCACCGCGCCGATCGCGGCCACCGGGTCCTCGGAGATCTGCCGCAGCCGGCGTCCCGACCCGGTCACCAGCAGTGTGCGGCCGGCGAGGTTGTGGGCGGGCAGGGGCAGCTGGATGCGCTCCGAGATCGGGAACACCTCCCGCACCCGCGGCAACTCGTCGACGCAGATGGAGATGTTGCCGGCACCGGCCTCGCTCGCGTCGATCTCGCAGATCCGGGCGCCACCGGCACCCATGTTCGCGAGATACTCCTCGATCGTCGGTCGCGTGGTCATCGTGGGGGTGGACATGAGATGGGGGTCCTTTCGGGACGGGGTTTCTGAACGGTGAAGCAGTAGTGGGTGCGGATGGGCGGGTCAGGAGCCCCAGCCGGCTGGGGTGCCGCCGGTGCGGGTGGCGGCGATGTGCTGCTGGTAGCCGGATGCGGCGTACGCGGCCATCGGGTCGGCGGGCAGCCCGCGGGAGCGCCGCCATTCGGCGAGGGCGGGGCGCACGTCGGTGGAGAACGCGTCCATGAACACCGCCTGCGCGCCGAGCACGTCGTTCGCAGCCTGCGCGGCATCCAACGCGTCACGGTCCAGGAGCAGCGCGCGGGCGGTCATCTCCTGCACGTTCAACACCGAACGGATCTGCCCCGGGATCTTGTCCTCGACGTTGTGGCACTGGTCGAGCATGAACGCGACATCCGGGTTGTTCAGCCCGCCCCCGCGCACCACCTCGACGAGGATGCGGAACAGCTGGAACGGGTCGGCCGCCCCCACGATCAGGTCATCGTCCGCGTAGAAACGGGAATTGAAATCGAACGACCCGAGCTTGCCGAGGCGCAGCAGCTGCATCACGATGAACTCGATGTTCGTCCCCGGCGCGTGATGCCCCGTGTCCAGACACACCAGCGCCTTCTCCCCCAGCGCGGCGACCTGCGCGTAACTGGTCCCCCAGTCCGGGACGTCGGTGTGATAGAACGACGGCTCGAAGAACTTGTACTCGAGCACCAGGCGCTGATCGTCGCCCAGGCGGGCGTAGATCTGCTGCAACGAGTCCGCCAACCGGTCCTGCCGGGCACGCATGTCCATCTGACCCGGATAGTTCGACCCCTCCGCGAGCCAGATCTTCAGATCCCGCGACCCCGTCGCATCCATGATGTCGATGCACTCCAGGTGATGATCGATCGCCTTCCGACGGATCCGGTCATCGTGGTGCGTGAGCGCACCGAACTTGTAGTCCTCGTCCTGGAACGTGTTCGAGTTGATCGTCCCGAGCTTCACCCCCAGACCCTCCGCATACCCGCGCAACGCCGCGTAATCGTCGGTCTTGTCCCACGGGATGTGCAACGCCACCGACGGCGCCAACGCCGTGAACTCGTTGACCTTCGCCGCATCCGCGACCTTCTCGAACACATCCCGCGGCGTCCCCGCCGTCGTCCACACCCGGAACCGCGTCCCCGAATTACCGAACGCCCACGACGGCAACTCGATCCCCTGCAACTCCAAGGCGGACAGGTGAATGGGAGATAGCGTCGCCATGGGGACCTCGATCTGGTGGACGATTCCGGTTGAATCGTTTCACCTGAGGGTAACCAAGACTCGCCTGCGTCCTTCGACCCGTGCGCCGTGAATAAGTTCCGGAGCCTCAGCTGTCCGACGACGTCAGCCTTCGAGGACTTCGCACGCTCGGGCGGCGAGAGTGGGCGCGGCATCACGGCCAGCGTCCGCCACGACGATCGCGTAGCGGAATTCGATCACTGCGGCCGGGTCGACGTTAAGTTCCTCGCTGAAGAGACAGTGGTGGCATGCCAGCTCGTCCCCCGAGAATCCACCGCGGTTTCCTCACGCACGGCTCTTCCCTCGGCGCGTCTTCTCGTCAACGCCGACTCCAGCAGCCCTGCGGCCCCATAGCTTCGCTCTCAATCGGGTGTGGGCTGGTTGTGTTTCCGGTTTCGTGCGAGGTCGGTGGCGAGTGAAGCGGCCGCTTGCGCGAAGAGATCGCGAAGCCATCGGTGAGCGGGATCGCCTCGATGGACGGGGTGCCACCACAGCGCGTTGGCCAGCGGAACCACATCGAAGGGCGGTGTCAGCGCGACTATCCCGTCCTGCGCCGGCAGCGAGGATAGGAGCCCGCGTTGCACCAAACCGATCCGATCGGTGTCCTTCACGAAGAGTGGTAGCGCGTGGAAACTCTCGACCACGGCGGCAATGTGGGGTTCGATGCCCATGTACTGAAGCTGTCGACTGGCCGACGTGAACGCCGTGCGCGTTTGGAAGGTGTAGACCCACTGCGCCGCGCCCAGGTCTTCGAGTTCCACGCCTCGTTCGACGATGGGGTTGTCAGCCGACGCGATCAACATCCAGTCGTCCTGCCACAGGTCAAGGAAAGGCAGGTCGGTCAGATAGCCATGCGGCAGCACGATGCCGTCCACATTCCGCAATTGCTCTGAGGCGTCGTCGACAATGGCGGGGCTGTGCAGGAGGAAGCGGAAGCGCACCGAGGGAGCGATGCTCCGCGCGATCCGCGCCACGACAGGGGCGATCGTGCACAGCGCGTAGTCCGACATGTACACGGAGAACTCTCGATTCGCCGTGGCCGGATCCCACTCGGCCTGTTCCTCGAAGATGCGGCGCGCGCCTTCCAGGGTTGCAGAGACCTGATCGACGAGCCGAAGGGCCAGAGGGCTGAGATCGTGGGAATTACCGCGTCGCACAAGGAGCGGATCGGAGAAATGCGTCCGAAGGCGGGCGAGCGCCGCACTTAGCGATGGCTGACTCAAGTGCAACCGATGGGCCGCGCGACTGACGCTGCGCTCAGTCAACAGCGCATCGAGCGAGATCAGCAGGTTCAGATCCAGGCGCGACAACGAGCCTGTGGTGTTCATCGGCGGGTGCCCCTCCCCCATTGGCGGATGCGTTATCGACCGAAACTATACCGACGATCGCGAATGCCGCCTTCCCTGATGTTCACCTCCGGGGCGAAGGTGTCATGACGCGCGGAGCTGCGCGAACGGAAGGATCGACGATGATCGAATTGCCCTCGGAGCGCCCGCTCGACCTCGATCGCGCGGACCCGGAACGCGAGATCCGCGTCCGAGCGGAGGCGTTCCGCAACTGGGGGCGTTGGGGAGACGACGACCGCCTCGGCACGCTCAACTTCATCGACGACGCGGCGCGCGCTCGCGCCGCGAGCCTTGTGCGTACCGGCGAGGTGGTGTCGTTGGCGCAGAGCTTCGACACCGACGGCCCCCAACGGGGCTGGCGTCGCCGCACGAATCCCGTCCACACCATGACGGACACCGGTGTCGAGGCTCAGTACATCGGGCAGGGCTTTCCGCACGGGTTCGGAGGCGCCGACGACGTGATCTCGATGCCGCTCCAGTGCTCGACCCAGTGGGATGGACTCGGGCACATCTTCGACCACGGGATGGCATGGAACGGTAGGCCCGCCGGCGAAGTGGTCACGAGCGAGGGCGATTTGGTGACCGGCATCGAGCATGCTGCGGCGAGCGTGGTCGGCCGCGGCGTCCTGCTCGATGTCGGTCGGCACCTGCGCCCTGACACAGGTGAACTCGAGGATGGATACGCCATCACCGCGGGCGATCTGGACGCGACGATCGAAGCGCAAGGTGCCCGCAGCGCCGTCGGCCGTGGCGACGTCCTCCTAATCCGCACGGGGCAATACGCCCGTACCCGCCGCAACGGATGGGGAGAATACGCCGGCGGCGCTGCGCCCGGTCTGTCTCTCACCACCGCGGGCTGGCTGCACCGACGGGAGATCGCCGCGGTCGCGACCGACACATGGGGTTTCGAGGTACGACCCAACGAGTTCGACGCAGCGGCGTTCCAGCCGCTGCACCAGGTCGTCATACCCAACATGGGCCTCACGATCGGCGAGATGTGGAATCTCGACGAGCTCGCCGTTCGTTGCGCCCACGTCGGCCGCTTCGAATTCCTGCTCTCCGCCCCACCACTGCCGATCACCGGGGCCGTCGGGTCCCCCATCAACCCGATCGCCGTCCTCTGACGCCGACCCATCCAGAACAGAGAGGTTCACTCGTGCCCGCAGTCAACAGAGTCGCCATCGCCGGCACCGGCGTCGCCGGCCTCGCCGCCGCCATCCAGCTCGCCAAGGCTGGCGTCGACGTCGACGTCTTCGAAGCGAAACCCGACCTGAGCGCGCTCGGTTCGGGCATCTCCCTCCAGGGCAACGCGCTGCGCTCGCTCGATGCGCTGGGGGTCTGGGACGCCGTGCGTGCGGCCGGCTACGCGTTCGACGGCCTCACCCTCCGCGCGCCCGGACCCGACGCACCCGTGGTGGCGCAGCTGCCAGACGTCAAGAGCGGCGGTCCGCAATACCCGGCGGGTATGGGAATGCCCCGTCCCGCGCTCGCCGCCATCCTCTACGCCGAAGCGGAACGAGCCGGTGCGCACATCCGGTGCGGGTCACGCGTGAGCGGATTCACCCAGACCGAGTCGGGTGTCCACGTACACGTCGACGGCGAATCGGTCGGCGACTACGACCTGCTCATCGGCGCCGACGGTCTTCACTCCACGATCCGCGAGGCGATCGGCATCGACACGAAACCGCAGCACACGGGCATGGGCATCTGGCGCGCCTTCGTCTCGCGCCCTGCCGAGGTGGAGCGCACCGAGCTCTACTACGGCGGCCCGGTCTACATCGCCGGCTACACACCGACCGGCGACGACTCGATGTACGCCATCCTCGTCGGCGACGCACAGGAGCACTTCGGGGCCTCCGAGGATGAGGCCCGCGCGCTGATGCTCGAGCAAACCCGGGCATATGGCGGGCCGTGGGAGTCGATCCGCGCGGATCTCGAGTCCGGCGCGAAAGCGCACTACACCTGGTTCACCCAACACCTCGTCGCGGAACCGTGGAACCGAGGCCGGGTGGTCATCATCGGCGACGCGGCCCACTCCTGCCCCCCGACGATCGCACAAGGCGCCGCTCAGGGACTCGAGGACGCATTGGTCCTCACCGAGCTGCTCGCCACGCGCTCGGAGGTGGACCAGTCACTGTGGGACGAGTTCCACGCTCGTCGGATCCCTCGGGCGCGGATGGTCGTGGAGGCATCTGTCCAGCTGGGGCAGTGGCAGCTCGAGCACAATCGCGACGCTGACGCCGGCGGGTTGATCTTCTCTGTTTCGCAGAAGCTCGCGGAGCCGGCGTGAGGCTCGCGCGCTGGACGGCGCCTGGGGACGACGACCGGACCCGGGAGGGTTTCATCATCGGTGATCGGGCGGTGGAGTTTCCGGACGGACTGACCGTGGCGGACGTCATCGCCGGAGGCCTCGACGCGGCCCGCACCCTCCACTCCCGGATCGAGCCGGGCATCGGCACGCCGTGGCGGGAGGTGGGTCTGCTCCCACCGCTCGTCCCCGCGTCGATCCGCGACTTCGTTGCCTTCGAAGAGCACGTCGAAGGGGTGAGCGCGGCGATCGACGGCACGAGTCATGTCCCCGCCGAGTGGTACGAGGCGCCAACGTTCTACTTCACCAATCCGCACACGGTACTCGGGCCGGACGCGCCCCTGCGTCCCCCGGTGGCCGAGCGCCTCGACTTCGAACTCGAGGTCGCCGCGGTGATCGGCGGAGGCGGCGGCGCGAACCTCTCCGTCACCGAGGCGGAGCACGTGATCTTCGGCTACACGATCATGAACGACTGGTCCGCGCGCGACCTGCAGGGCCGCGAGATGAAAGTACGACTGGGGCCGGCCAAGGGGAAGGACTTCGCAACGAGCCTCGGCCCGTGGATCGTCACCGCCGACGAACTCTCCCGGTTCGTCGATGGCGGTGGTTATCTGGCGTTGCGCGCGGAGGTGTTCGTGAACGATCGGCTCGTCGGAGCAGATCTTGTCTCGAACATGGCGTGGCCCTTCGCCGCTCTCGTCGCCTACGCGTCACGGAACTCCCGCGTCGTTGACGGAGATGTTCTGGGCTCGGGCACTGTCGGCAACGGCGGATGCCTGGCCGAACTGTGGGGCCGCAGCGGCTCGCTCAGTCCGGCGCCGCTGCGCGCGGGCGATGAGGTGCGCATGAATGTCGAGGGGATCGGCTCGCTCCGCAATCCGGTGGGAGCGCCCGTCGTCGGCCCGGAGATTCCGGCAGCGACGGCGCGTCCTCGGCTGCGGGTGCGAGCGTGATCGGCTACCCGGGACTGGCCGGGCGCACGATCGTCGTCACGGGCGCGGCCGGCGGACAGGGTATGCGCGAGGCACTCCAGTTGTCGGTTCTCGGCGCCAACGTAATCGCGACCGACATCGCACCGACCGCGCCCGAGGACTACGACGGCACCCCGGTGGAGTATCTGCCCTTGGACGTCGCCGACGAATCCGGCTGGCGCTCTCTCGCGGCGGCGGTGGCCTCCCGCAGCGCGCATCCTCTCCGTGGTCTCGTCAACAACGCCGGGATCACCCACCGCACTCGCCTGGGGGCAACTGCGCGTGCCGACTGGGATCGCGTGTTCGCGGTGAACGTCACGGGCGCAATGTTGGGCATCCAGCATCTCGCGCCGCTCATGGATGTGGGCTCATCGATCGTGAACGTCGGCTCGGTCGCGGCGCTGACCGCGCATTACCCCGCCGCGTACACGTCGTCCAAGTGGGCTCTGCGGGGACTAACCCATGTCGCGGCGACCGAGTACGGCCCGCGGGGGATCCGCGTGAACATCGTCCATCCCGGCTTCATCGATACGCCGATGACCGCGGGCGCGCCGGTCATGATGCGATCGACGCAGCTCGACCTGACACCTCTCGAACGTGTCGGCCTCGCCGACGAGGTCGCCTCGGTCGTCACGTTCCTCCTCTCGGATGCCGCTGGCTACGTCAGCGGAGCGGAGATTCCCGTCGACGGCGGCTTCTCCTCCACGGCCGGGGCGAAGCTCCTGTCCGACAGGCTCGCGCACTCTGCGCTGAACGACTCGCCGCCAGCCGACCCCGCACTTGCATAAGGAGACCTCCATGTTCATGTACTTCCCCACCAACTACGTCTGGTCGATGGCCGCCGTCTCCGCACTCAACTGCGGCGGCTACATCGATGAGGTCGACCGCGCGTGCAAGCCCGTCCTTCTCGCCTCTCAGAATGGCGACGACGCAGGCACGGAAGAGCTCTATGCCGCGTGGGCGGCGGTCGCCGACCGGCTTATCGAGAAGGCGAAGGAGGACGAGGCTCGCGGGCGGCGCATCGGTGCCGGCGAGACCTATTACCGCGCCTCCCTCTACACGTCGCAGGCCGAGCGACTGCAGTCACCAAAGTGGGAGGGCAGAACCGCCGCCTATCAGAAGTCGATCGATCTCCTTCTCAAGCACGTCGAACTCTCGGACATTCCGCTGACGACGGTCGATGTGCCCTACCAGGACGCCCTGCTCCCCGGCTACTTTCTGAGGGCCCCGGGCGACGGGCCGCATCCCGTCATCATCCAGTGGAACGGCTTCGATTCGACGAAGGAGATGATGTACTACTCGCAGTTCCCGCAACAACTCGCCGAACGCGGCGTCTCCACCCTCATGATCGACACCCCCGGTTCCGGGGAGGCACTGCGCCTCCGCGGACTGACGGCCCGCTACGACACGGAGGCGTGGGCTGCCCCGATCGTCGACTGGCTCGTCGACCACGCGGAGCAGCTCGGCATCGACCCCGAACAGATCGGGATCGTGGGCTGGTCGCTGGGCGGCTATTACGCACCGCGCGCGCTCGCCTTCGAGAAGCGGCTCAAGCTCGGTGTCGCGTGGGGCGCCAACCACAACTGGGCGGAGGTCCAGGAGGCCCGGCGACGCCGCGAGGGCGAGAACCCGGTCCCCCACTACTGGGATCACGCGTTCTGGGTATGGGACGCCAGGGATATGACGGACTTCATCGAGAAGACGAAGGAGATGCACCTCAACGGCGTCGTCGACAAGATCACGGTTCCGTTCCTGATCACCCACGGCGTCGCCGACCGGCAGATCCCGGTGAAGTACGCGCATCAGAGCTACGACCAGGCGGTCAACTCGCCCAAGCGCGAGCTGCGTCTGTTCGACGACCCGGAAGGCGGTACCGAACACATCTCGGTAGACCACATGCCCTACGTCGGCGGGATCATCGCCGATTGGATCGCGGAGACATTCACCGAACTGGCGACCTGACGGATCACGACTTGCGCCCCCTCGCGCAGGCCCTCGGGATCACCCACGCGTCTTTGCTGAGGCATTCCGGGAGCAAAGAGGATCTGGTCAGAGAGGTACTCGATCGCCGACTCTCAGTCATTCGTCGAGCGCATGCGGGGCGTGTGCAACCAGAAAGTTTCGCATCCCGCGACTCCGCGCTCTCGAAGCCGCCGTTCATCACGCCGGTTTTGCAGGCACCATCAGCACCTCTGATGGTCGTTATCGCCGATCACGGCTCGCCCGACGATGTAGCGCGGCCGTACCTTTCTCGCGAGTCGAAGGAGATTCCCGATATGTCGATGACTGACATCCCCGTTCCCCCGTCCACCCGCTCACGCACACCGGGCCCGTGGCAGGCAGCGCTGCTGCTGGCTGGAAGCTGCATGCCCGTGATGGGTTCGGTCCTCATCACTCCCGTGCTGCCGCAGCTGTCCGCTCACTTCGGCGATGCTCCCGGCGCCGACATCCTCGTTCCGATGATCGTCGCGATCCCGGCGCTCATGATCGCGATCTTCGCGCCCTTCGCGGGCCAGATCGTCGATCGCCTCGGACGCAAGACGTTGTTGATCGTGGCGATGCTGGCGTATGCCGTCGCCGGCACTGTGCCGGCGTGGCTGGACAGCCTCGGCGGGATCCTCGTGAGCCGCGCGTTCGTCGGCGTATTCGAAGCGGCGATCATGACCGTGTGCACCACCCTGATCGTCGACTACTTCCACGAGGCGAGGCGCCGCAATCGGTACCTCGGGTTGCAGACGGTCGCCACGACCCTCGGCGCAACGGTGTTCATCGCGGTCGGCGGGGCCGTTGGATCCGCCGGCTGGCACGCGCCATTCTGGATCTACGCGATCGCCATTCCCATCGCGGTGCTGATGATCGTGTCGATCTGGGAGCCGGCGCGTTCGGACTCGACGGACTCGCATGCCGTCGTTGGCGAACGCGCCGCCGTTCCCTGGCGCGCGATCGCGCTGCCTCTTGTGGTCAGCCTCTTCGGCGGGTTCACGTTCTACGTGATGATCATCGAGACCAGCTACCTCGTGGTGGGCACGGGCGTCGCACCGACCGACACCGCGACAATCGGCCTCGTCGCGGCTATCGCCTCGCTGGCGACGGCCGCCGGCGCCCTCCTGTTCCCGCGTCTCGCCCGTCGCGGCTCCCAGCAACTGGTGCCGACCGCCTTCGCTCTTCAGGCGGTGGGGATGATCATCGTATGGCTGACGCCCGCCTTCGCAGGTGTCCTCATCGGCGCTGTCATCGCCTCATTCGGTTCGGGGATCCTCCTGCCTTCACTGGTGACCTGGGCGCTCGCACGCACGCGCTTCGAGGACCGCGGCCGGGTGACCGGGTGGTGGACCGCGGCCTTCTTCTTCGGCCAGTTCGCGACTCCGATCATCGTCGGCGGCATCACGGCGGCGACCGGCTCCCTGCCGGTGTCGGTCGGGGTTGTCGGAATCGCCGCTGCCGTCGTCGGCGTCGTCGTGCTCCTGGGGACGAGGGCGTCCCGGACCCGCGCTGCGGCGCCGCTGGAGTCGGAGCCGCTGGTCTGAGCTCTCGCGGATGAGCGCCCGGCGAGTCACGCGCGTCGGGTGCTCATCCGTTCGACCAGGCTGGGTGTGAGACTCAGCGCGCGTGTCCCCCCGGACTCGGTGCCGCCGCTGTTCATCCGTTCGATCAACAACTCGACGCCGGCAGCCCCGAGGTCTTGTCCCGGCTGCCCGATGGTGGTGATGGGAAGAGGCGCATCCCACGCGGCTCGGTTGTTGTCGTACCCGATGACCCCGACGTCTCCGGGCAGCGTGATGTCCGGCGCTTCGGCGAACGCTTGGATGATGCCGGCTGCGAGAAGATCGGAGGCTGCGACGATTCCATCGACCTCACCACTGCGCACGCGATCGACGAGTCGACGACCCGCACGCCACCCGTCCGCGCGGTTGATCGCCTCAAGCGCGAGCACATCCATCGGCAGCAGCCCCGCCTCCGCCATCGCGTCCAAGAACCCCCGACGCCGCTCGGCGATCGGCTGCAAGCTCGTGGGGCCACCGACGAACACGATGCGACGCCGACCGGAGTCGATGAGGTGCCTGGCCGCCGTGCGTCCGCCGTGGACGTTGTCGATGTAGACGCTGTCGTAGATCCCTGATTGATCGTGGTAGTTGAGCAGGACGAGAGGTGTGCGGCCCGGTCGATGCGAGACGACGCTGCGAAAATGATCGGCGTCGTTGAGAGTGAGCATCAGCCCCCCCACGCGCGCGGAGTCGAACACGTCGAGCGCCCTGCGCTCACGCTCCACGCGACCATCCGTATTGGCGAGCATCAGTACGTGCGACATCCGCTCGGCGGCATCCTCTGCCCCACGGGCGATGTCGATGAAGAGCGAGTTGTCGAGATCGGAGATCACGACTCCGATGGTGCGACTCTCGCCGGCGGCGAGCGATCGTGCCGCACCATTGGGCACATAGCGCAACGCATCAATCGCGTGTTGCACGCGCTCCAGAGTCTTGGGGGCGACCCGTTGCGGGTGGTTGAGAACGTTCGACACCGTACCGATCGACACACCGGCAAATCGCGCAACGTCGTTGATCCCGATCGTGGAACGTGGAGCGGGCGACGTCGACATTCCGCCATCATATGCGTTGTTGGAGCGCTTCAACTGACATTGGGAACCGTGATAACTGCCATCACATAAGCCATGTCGCTTCGGCTTTGACTCCACCAGTCACATTCCTATGGTTCTTTGTAGCGCTTCAATCGAGGCCGCATTCAAGGAGGAACTGTGACCACAGCACGTCGTTCGGTGAGAAGGCTCACCGTCGTCGGCGCCGCCATCGGCGCCACCGCACTCGCGCTCACCGCCTGCGCCGGAGGCGGTACCGGAGGCGAGACATCGTCGCCGGAGAGCTTCACCTACCTGTCGTTCGCCGAGAACACGGCGATCCAAGACACTTTGACCGCCCTCAGCACCGGGCAGTGCGCCGATGCAGACTCAGCGCTCGCCCTCGACGTCACGACGCAGCCGCAGGCGAGTTACGATCAGCAGCTCCAACTCCTGGCTGGACAGGACGCACTCCCAGTGCTGTTCGCGAGCGGCAACTCCCCGCAGGTGGCCAAAGACCTTAACGATGGCGGGAAGCTCGTCGACATCGGCGCCGAGCTGGAGAAGCTCGGTGTCGCCGACGACATCCTTCCGGCAGCGAAGTCGACCGTGGAGGCCCTCTACAACGGCGGCGACTACGTTCTGCCGACCGAGTTCAACGTCGAAGGCATCTGGTACAACAAGAAACTCTTCGCCGACAACGGAATCGACGTCCCCACGACGTGGGACGACCTGGTCTCCGCCGCCGAGAAGCTCAACGCCGCGGGGATCGTGCCCTTCTCCGCCGACGGTGAGGACGGCTGGCCGCTCACCCGCCTTGTGGGCAACTACCTGTACCGCACCATCGGCCCCGACGCCCTGCAGAAGGTCGCCGACGGCGAGGCGAAGCTCACCGACCCCGAGTACGTCGAGGCCGCGGCGAAGATCGCCGAGCTGGGAGAAGCCGGCTACTTCGGCCCGTCGGTGGGTTCGATCGACTACAACACCGCCGTCAACCAGTTCCTGACGGGGCAGGCGGGCATGTTCTACATGGGCAGCTGGATCCTCTCGAACTTCAACGACCCCGAGCAGAACCAGATTGGCACAGACAACATCGGCTTCATGCCCTTCCCCGATGTCGAGGGCGGCGCGGGCAGCAGCGACCAGCTCGCGGCCAATGTCGGCGTGCCCCTGGCGATGGCGAAGGCCTCATTCGACGACAACGCCGCCGCATGGCTGAAGTGCATCGCCGAGAACTTCGGTGCCCAGTCGCTGCAGGAGCAGGGCGTCATCACGGGCTTCACCGCCGACGGCGTCACCGGGCTCCCCGCTCTGACGACCGAGGTGCAGGACAAGATCAACGCGACCACGCAGAGCGTGCTCTGGTTCGAAGCGCTCTTCAACGCCAAGGCTGCCACGACGAGCCAGACGAACGCGGCACAGCTGGTCACCGGCCAGATCTCGCCCGAGGAGTTCATGGACCTCGTCCAGTCCGACCTCCAGTAATCACCAACGGCTGCGGCCCGCATTCCCGCGGGCCGCAGCCGTCGACCTCCCTCAAGATTGGCCTCACCCCTGTGAACCGTGTCCTCGGCGACTGGCGCGCCGTTTTCGTCCTCTTGGGCCCCGCCCTCCTCGTCTACACCCTCGTCATGCTCGTGCCGATCTTCTGGTCGCTCGGCTACACCGTCTTCGAGGGCAACCCGATCACCGGGTTCGAGTTCGTGGGCTTCGACAACATCGCCAAGCTGTTCACCGACCCCAAGGTGCAGGACGCCACTGTCTTCACCATCAAGTACGCCGTCATCGTCACTGTCACGCAGGTGCTGTTCGGCTATCTGATCTCTCTGATGTACGTCTTCTGGCTGCGACGGGCTTCGAGCCTGGTGCGCACCCTCGTGTTCTTCCCGGTCGTCCTTCCCACCGTCGCCGTGGCGCTCTTGTTCCAGGAGCTTTTCAAGATCGCCCCTCAGACCGGGTTGGTCAACGATCTACTGATCGCCGTCGGGCTGAGCCCGGTCGACTGGTTCGGTAGCGCCGGCACCGCGTTCGTGGTGATCGTCCTGATGGACCTGTGGCGCTCGATGGGCTTCTACGCCGTGCTGCTGTACGCCGGTCTCCTCGACATCCCCGAGGAGACCTTCGAGTCGGCACGGCTCGACGGGGCGTCCGGCTGGCGACTGACGTGGCATATCGTCCTGCCGTTGTCTCTGCCGGTTCTCCTGTCATCGATCATCTTCTCGATCAACGGGACCCTGAAGGTGTTCGACTCGATCCTCGCGCTCACCAAGGGCGGCCCCGGCAATTCGACCACGCCGCTCACGCTTTACATGTTCCAGACGTCCTTCACGTACGGCGAGTACGGGTACGGCAGCTCCATCGCGCTGCTGTTGACGATGCTGTGCCTCATCGTGACGCTATTCATCTTCCGCACCACGCGGCGCGACCTCACGAAGGGCTGACCGACAATGACCACCACCGCCATCCGCCGTCCGCGCCGCCCCTGGAGCCTCGGCCGCACACTGCGCAGCGTCCCGAAGTGGATCATCGTCACGATCCTTCTGATTGTCGTGGTCTACCCCTTGTTCTGGCTGCTGACGGGGTCGCTGAAGACGCAGACCGAGTTCTTGAACAACCCGACCTGGGCCCTGCCCGAGAACTGGTTCAACTTCGACAACTACGTCAGCGCCTGGGTCGACGGGAACCTGCCGACCTACTTCCGCAACAGCATCCTCGCTGTCTTCCCGTCGCTGCTGTTCACGATCGTCCTCGGCGTGGCTGCGGGTTTCGCCCTCGAGGTCATGGTGTGGAAGGGACGGGGCACCGTGCTGCTGATGTTCCTTGCGGGCATCATGATCCCCGGTCAGATGATCCTGCTCCCCCTGTTCACGATCTATTTCCGCGCCGGCCTGACGAACTCGCTGTGGCCACTGATCATCACGTACACCGTGATCGGTCTCCCGCTGACGGTGTTCATGATGGCGACCTATTTCCGCAGCGTGCCTCGTGAGATCTTCGAGGCGGCAACGCTGGACGGAGCGAACATCTATCGCACATTCTGGTCGGTCGGATTCCCGATGGTACGCAACGCGGTGTTCACCGTCGCGCTGGTGCAGTTCTTCTTCATCTGGAACGACCTCCTGATCGCGTTGACCTTCACGACCAAGGATTCGCTGCGCACGATTCAGGTCGGTCTCCTCAACTTCACCGGCCAGTTCGGTCAGGTGCAGTACGGGCCGACGTTCGCCGCCATCTCCATCAACGTCGTTGCGACGCTCGCGCTCTACCTCTTCCTGAACCAGCGGATCATGAAGGGCATGGCGGCGGGCGCCGTGAAGGGGTGAGGTGGTCAGACAACACGGAGAATCCCCCGTACGCTGAATCGATACAACGCTTTATCCGAGAGTGACCAACATGACCCTCCCCCTTGCCGCCCCGCGGCTGCGCATCGAGCACTTTCCCGAGCGCGTCCGACTCGGCATCTCCGAGACCCGACCGCGCCTGTCCTGGATCATCGACACCGCGCCCGCCGGCTACCGCCAGGATGCCTACGAGCTCGCCTGGACCATCACCGCACCGGGAGTCGCCGAGGCCGCCGTACCTCGCACGACGATCGTCGAGTCGCCCGACCAGGTGCTCGTCCCCTGGCCGGGAGAGGATCTTCCCTCGCGGTCGCGCGTATCGGTCACGGTCCGCACTCGCGACGCCGACACCGCGTCATGGAGCGAATGGAGCGATCCGGCCGTCGCTGAACGCGGGCTCGACGCCTCGGACTGGACTGCGCTGCTCGTTGGACCGGGGTATGAGGAGCCACCGCTGACGGAACGCCGCGCACCCCTCGTCCGCGGCGAGTTCGAGCTTCCCGCTGCCATCGTGGAAGCGCGACTGCATCTCACCGCGCACGGCCTCGTCGAGGTGGAGATCAACGGCCAGCGGGTCGGCCGCGACGAGCTGATTCCTGGGTGGACGCCCTACGCGGAGTATCTGCGCGTGTTCACCTATGACGTCACGGCACACCTCCATCCGGGGAACAACGCCATCGGCGCGTGGCTCGGCGATGGCTGGTTCCGCGGCCGCATCGGCTTCGAGGGCGGTACGGAGAACATCTACGGCGAACACGTCGGCGTCCTCGCGCAGGTCGAGGTCGTCTTCGCCGATGGATCGACGCACACCGTCACGTCGGGGACCGACTGGCGCAGCGCTCCCGGACCTCTGACGCGCGCCAGCCTGTACGACGGCGAGCGGATCGATCTCGCTCTCATCCCCGCGGGATGGTCCGAGCCCGGCTTCGACGACTCCGCCTGGAGCCCGACCGAAGCACATCCCCTCGACTACGCGATCCTGTCGTCGCCGGCCGGCGAGCCCGTGCGCGCCGTCGAGGAGCTCCTTCCGCAGACGATCAGCGCAGTCGACGGCGGATGGTTGATCGACTACGGCCAGAATCACTCCGGGCGGCCTCGACTGCGCATCCCGGCGGCGCCGGCGGGTACGCACATCACCGTGCAGCACGCCGAGGTCCTGCAGGACGGTCGGCTGTGCCGCCGTCCTTTGCGGGAGGCAGCTTCGGTCGATGAGGTGATCACCGCCGGAGAAGCAGTGGAGTGGGAACCTCGGTTCACCATCCACGGCTACCGCTACGCGTTCGTCACGGGGTGGCCGGGAGAGGAGCCGCCGAGCGCGGGGTCGATCGTCTCGCGGGTGCTGCATTCCGACATGCAGCGCACGGGCTGGTTCCGCTCCGATCGAGAAGACTTGAACCGTCTTCACGAGAACGTCGTGTGGGGACTGCGCTCGAACTTCGTGGACATCCCGACCGACTGCCCGCAGCGCGACGAGCGGCTCGGCTGGACGGGCGACATCCAACTCTTCGCCCCGACCGCGAGCTTCCTGTACGACGTACACGGTGTGCTGGATGACTGGCTGCGGTCGCTCCGCGTGGAGCAGGATCGCTACGGCGGTAACGTTCCGGTGTACGTGCCCTGGGTTCCCGGCGGCGCCTGGTGGCGGCCGGATGGAGAGGTCGCGGGATGGGGCGACGCAGCGGCCATCGTTCCGGAGGCTCTCTACGGCGCGTTCGGCGACGCTGAACTCGTCGCGCGCCAGTACGCGTCTGCACGGACGTGGGTCGAGAAGGTGTCCGCGCTCGCGGGTCCGTCCCGGCTGTGGGACCAGCAGCGTCAACTCGGAGACTGGCTCGACCCTGCGGCGCCGCCCGACCGCCCCTTCGAGGCGGTGACCGATCCGCATCTCGTGTCCACTGCCTACTTCGCGCGTTCGACTGCGGCGTTGGCAGAGCTGGCGAAGACCATCGGCGAGACAGACGACGCCGAGCGGTATCGTTCGCTGGCGGCCGAGATCCGCGCTGCGTATCGCCGGCGATACGTGGAATCCGGTGACGCGTCGCACGACACGGTCGCCGCGCACGCTCTGACGATCGCATTCGACCTCATCGATGACGCTGACGGTCTCGAGCGCGCCGGCACGCGACTCGACGCACTGATCCGTGAGCGCGGGTACCGGGTGTCGACCGGCTTCCTCGGAACGCCTGTGGTCACCGAGGCGCTCACCCGCACCGGACATCTCGACACGGCATACCGGATGGTCCTCAACCACGATGCGCCCTCGTGGATGGCCACGATCGACCTCGGGGCGACGACCGTCTGGGAACGGTGGGACTCGTTGCTGCCCGATGGCAGCGTGAATCCGGGCGACATGACGTCCTTCAACCACTACGCGCTGGGGTCGGTCGCGCATTGGATCCATGGGACGATCGCGGGGCTCAGCGTGAGTGCGCCGGGCGGCCGCGAGCTGCGGATCGCCCCGCGGCCCGGTCCCGGAGTCTCGTCGGCGGGCGCCACCCTCACGACGCCGTACGGAGAGGCGGCGGTGGACTGGGAGCTGGTCGGCGACCAGTTGACGCTCTCCTACACCGTTCCCGTCGGAGCGAGCGCCGTGGTGGAGTTGCCGGGGAGGGAGGCCGTGCGCGTCGGGCACGGCTCGTTCGCCGCACAGTTGTCGATCTGACCTGCGAACGTGATCGACGCCGTGCCCCTTCGGGGGACGGCGTCGATCGCGTTTCAGCCGAGAGGCACGAGCTCGATGACCCGCACTTCCAGCGGCTCGAGTACGGCGGACACCGTGAGCGGCCCGGAGTCGGAGATCTCGATGTCTTCGACGACCAGCTGGGGTACTGAGACCTGCCGGATGTAGTCGACGGTCATGGCGTCGATTGCCGGCGCCCCCATCCTGATCCACGTGTCGAAGGCTGATCCGTGCTCGCTGTTGATGATTTCCTCGCGCAGCCGATATCGGCCGGCGGGCAGTGACGTGAACTCCACGGAGAAGTCCATCCGACCCACTTCGGAGAACGGCGCGTACCGTTCGAGGTAGGTCATGTCGTAGCGCTGGCCCGATGCGAAGAGATGCCCGAAATGCTCGTAGTTGTAGAGGTAAAGCTGCAGGCCACGTGTTCCCGCGCAGATGAAGTAGCCCTCCCCCGACGCGAGAAGACGTTCCCCCGCTCTGCTGAGGGACTTGAAGAAGTAGTAGTGCGGCTTCTTCACCCCGTTGTAGGTGAGCAGTCCGAGCCCTCCGTGGAACATGTCGGCGCTGGGCTGCAGCTCCTCCATGAAATCGGTGAGCGCCCAGTATCCGAACGACTCGAGCGCGTCGTAGTTCTCGAGGAGGTTCTTCGCGAGGTAGCAGCTCTTGAACGTTGTGTCGTTGAGGAGGTCCCGATGCGACACGGTGAGGTTCCACTCGGTCATGTAGACCGGAATGTGCAGTCCCCGATCATTCAGCAGGAGATCGAGTTGCTTGAGCGTCTTGTGGAAGGTGTCCTGGTCGCGGTTGAGCCGTGTCGACGAGGGGGCACCCGGCTTGTGCTCGGGGAGCGATTCCCAGGCGAAATCATTGTCATAGAAGTGGATCGTGAGGAAGTCGGGGCGACAGCCGTTGGCGTCGGCGAAGTCGAGGAAGGCCTGAAGCCAATCCTTGTTCTGGGCGTAGGTGACGAGCATCGCCGGGCTTCCGAACCGGATGTTCTTGCCGAATCGACGCACCGTGTCGAAGGTCGCCTTGTAGAACGCGTGGAACTCGGCGTCGTCTTCGAACCCGAACAGCGTCGGGCCGGTGTCGGGCTCGTTCCACACGCTGAACATCCATGAGGCGACCTCGTCGAGCGAGTATCGCTCGACGACGTGTGCGAGGAACGCGTTCACGAGGTCCACCCAGCGCTCCAGCTGCCGCGGCGGACTCACGTTGAACGGGGAGGAGTACACGGTCCGATCGGGGACGGAAGCGAGCCCCTGCGGCATGAAGGACAGTTCGACGAAAGGACGGAGCCCGATAGACAGCAGGTAGTCGATCACCTTGTCGACGAGGAGGAAGCTGTACACCGGGTTGCCGAGGTCGTCCTCTCGATACACATGCATGTCATCCCCGAACAACCCGTGGAATTTCACGAACTCGAAACCGACGTCGCGCTGCCACTCGGAAAGCATCGCGCGGACGTCTTCGTAAAGGAGCTCTTTCGCTCGCCCGACCGTCGTCACCCGCCGATACGTGTGTCGAAGCGGCGTGCCTTTTGCGGATGCGTCGATCGCACTGAGTGCGACGATCCTCGTCAGCGGGACCGTGTCGACGGCCATATCGTCTGAGGGCACCTCGCCCGGGGGGAGGTAGGCGGCGAGAACCCCGAGAGGCGTGTCCGCCGCGTGGTCGACCACCGTCGATCGAGGCTGCCGATGTGCGCGATCTTCCCGCTCCGACCGCCGGTACTGACTCGGGAGGACATCGAATCGCTCTTTGAAGAGTTTGACGAAAGCTCTGGGATCGCGGAATCCGTTGCGGCGTGCGATCGATTCGACGCTCTCGTCGCTCGTCACGAGGTCATCGACCGCCCGCTCGAGCCTGAGCGCGTTGTAGTAAGAGGAGAAAGTGGTGCCGACATGCTCCTTGAAGAAGGCCGACAGGTACGGACCTGACAGATGCTCGTGCTGCGCCACCTTTGCGAGCGTGAGCGATTCCGCGTAGTGATCATCGATGTACCGCAGCAGGGCGCGGAGGCGCTCGCGGTGCTTCTGCGTCGCCGCCGACACCTCTCCGGTCATCGCGGAGTGTCGACGAGTGAGCTCGTCGAGCAGGGCGTAGATGAGCGATGCCGTCTTGAAACGGTTCTGCTCCCCGTCGCTGCTGTTGAGTTTCACGATCCGCGCCAGGAGGTGGGCGAGGGGCCTCACGGCGATCGCACCTCCCGAAGGTGCGGAGTTGATACGGAAAACCGTGTCGTCCGAGTTCTCGATGAGACGTCGCAGATCGAGCCTCAACACGACCATCTGCACGGCCGGCCGCGGCAGGATTTCGAACATCGAGCCCGAGTTGACCAAGAAGACGCCCTCGGCCTCGAGCACGGTCTCCTCGTCGTCGTCGACGATCAGGTCGGCCCGCCCCTGCGTCACGAACATGAGTTGCGCCTCGTCACGACGTGATGGTGCGACTGCTTCGTCAGACTCGACGAGCATCACTCGGGCAGGCAGCGCACGGGCGAGCGCGACCAGCTCGCTTTCCGTATACACAAGCGCCTCCGCTCGCCGCGGTCAGACCGCGAGATGCTCCAGAACATCTTCAACTTTATCGATGCGCCACGTCACGTCCGGATGCTGGGCGGCGTCACCGAGTCCGAAGCAGGGAAATCCTCCGTCATGGGCGGCGGCGATCCCGGCCCCGGCATCCTCGACGACCACGCACTGCGCCGGCTGCAGCGCGAGGAACTGCGCCGCCATGAGGAACACTTCCGGATCGGGTTTACTGCGTGTGACGTTTTCGCCGTCGGACACCGCATCGAAGCTCTCGCGCAGTCCGGTGCGCTCCAGGATCATCTTGGCGTTCTTGCTCGACGAACCGACGGCCAGCCGCAGCCCCCGTCTGCGCAGTTCCGCCAGGGTCTCCCGGACCGCGGGGTCGACATCCGCCGGCGAGAGCTGCCCGAGCAGGCGACGGTAGATCGCGTTCTTCTCGTCGGCGAGCACCGCCTTTTCCGTCGCCGACACCTCGGGGCCACCGAGCGCCAGGATGATGTCGAGACTGTCCTCCCGGGACACTCCCCGAAGCCGGTCGTTGTCCTCACGCGTGAACGGAATCCCCAGCCGCTTCGCGATCTGGGACCACGCGTGGAAGTGCAGCTCGTCGGTGTGGATGAGCACGCCGTCCAGGTCGAAGATCACACCGCGCGGGTCGCTCACAGACGGGTGTCCCATCGTCCGACGAACGCGTCCACCGGGGAGGTGCCGGTGAACTCCGCCTCGCCTTGAAGCTTCGCGATGACGGCGTCGAGCACCTCCGGCGAGGAGCCGTACGTGTTGACGTAGGTACGCACGCGGGGGGCGTCCAGCAGATGGTAGGGGTTCTCGAGGGAGACGAAGACAGTGGGCACGGCGGGGATGTAGGCGGGGACATCCGCGCCCATCGGTTCGGCCCATTCGATGCGAACGACGGTCTGATTCGACTTCGTGGACAGGTTGGCGACGTAGAGGATGAGGTCCTGATGGTCGATGACGTCGGCTGTGGGCGCGGCCATCCCTTCCCAGCCGCCGCCGGGGACGAACCGCGTCACGTCGTGTCCTGCCTCCTGCAGCTTCGTGACGAGGGCGTCCACGACACCGGCCTTGGCTCCTTGACCGATGGCGCTCCCGCCGGCGTCGATCGCGTAGACGAGGACGCGCGGGTATCTCGCGGCGGTGATCGGCAGGACGCCGGGCTCTTCTTTCACCAGGGTGATCGATTCGTCCGCGACGCGGGCCGCGATCGCCGCATTCGCAGGTCGCCCGATCTCGCTATGCGGCGCGTCGGGGATCGGGACCTCGCGATGGAGGCCGAGCGAGGCCTTGAGCGCAAGGATGCGCGTCACGGCGTCGTCGAGCCGACTCTGGGAGAGGACACCGTTCGCCACCCCCTCGCGCATGAACTCGAAGTCCTCCTCGAGGTTCTTCGTGAAGAGGAACATGTCGCAGCCGGCGGCGATCACTCGGGGCACGGCCTCGCGGCGAGGAAGGACGGTGGCCATCCCCGCCATCGTCGTCGAATCCGACACGATCAGGCCGTTGAATCCGAGGCGATCGCGCAAGAGGTCGTTGAGGAGTTCCTCGGCGACCAGTCCAGGCATGATGTCGCGGTCCGCGATCGACGGGCGCAGCGCGCGGCTGTACTCGGGGAGCATGATGTGGCCCACCATGACGGTCTTCGCTCCGGCCTCGATGGACCGGCGGTACACGACGCCGAAGCTCTGATCCCACTCGTCGACGGACATGGTGTTGACCGAGGCCAGCAGGTGTTGATCGCGCTCGTCCACGCCGTCACCCGGGAAGTGCTTGACGGATGCCGCGACCCCCTCAGACTGGAGCGCCTCGACGTACGCGGCTCCGAAGGCAGCGACCTTCTCCGCATCCGCGCCGAAGGTACGGGTGTTCGTGATCGGGTTGCGGAAGTTCAGGTCGATGTCGACGACCGGGGTGAATGCCCAGTTGATTCCGGCCGCGCGTGCTTCGCGCGCGATGACTCCGGCGGCCTCTCGAACCCGGTCGACGGAATCGGTAGCGGCGATCGCCATGTTGGACCCGACGTGCGTCGCGCCTATGAGAGTCTGGTCGGCACCTCCCTCGAGGTTCGCCGAGATCAGCAGCGGCACATCGCTGGTCTGCTGGAGTGTCGCGACCGCTTCAGTCGCCTCATCGATGCCCATCGTGCGGAGCATGACCCCACCCACGTGGAGTCCCCGCGTGAGGTAACCGAGATAGCCCGGGTCATTGGTGTAGGTGATGAGGCAGAACAGCTGTCCGATCTTCTCTTCCGTCGTCATCCGCCCCCGGGTCTCGTGGACCCAGGAGACGGCGTCATCGTCGAGGGAGAAGGGGGATGCGGTGAGGTCGATCATGCGTGGTGTCCTCCCAGACGCACGGCGTCGGCGGTGGGCTTGTCGTCGCTGGACGGCTCCAGCGGTTCGGGGTCGGTCGGGCGCTTCCGACCGGTGAGGATGCGCAGCCATGCCTTGAGGGTCTCTTCGTTGCTCAAGAAGATGAGGAAGAGGACGAGGAGCAGTGCCGTCGTGATCGATTGCGCACTGCTGGTGAGTCCCAGGGCGGTGTAGGAGAGGGAGATCACCGTGGTAGCGAAGGCGCCGAGGAGGTATCCCAGCTTGTCGTTGGAGAACCTGCCGATGTAGCCGCCGATGAACATCGGCAGGAACGCCGTGAACATGATGCCCATGGTCCCGAAGTTGAGGGTGCCGGCTGCCACGTAGCCGATCTGGGAGGCGAGGATGAGACCGACGCCGCTCATGAGGAGGCCGCTCGCGGCGTAGGTGCCGATCGCGTTGAGTCGTTCCTTCGCGCCGGATGCGACGGCGGCGTTCTGGCCGGTGATCAGCGCACGGTAGTCGAAACCGAATCTGCTGCGGTCGAATGCGATGTAGACGAAGGCGAGGGCCGCGCCGATGACGAGGAGCATGTTTAGGGGGCTCTTCGAGAACGCCGTGAGGTCGTCGCGGAGCATGAAGCTCACATTCGCTCCACCGCTGATCGTGAATGCGACGCCCTCGTACAGCAGGGTGATCCCCAGCGAGAGCACGAGTGGCGAAATGCGCAGCAGAACGTAGAGCAGTCCGGAAATCGTCCCCAGCACAATTCCGGCGACGAGGGTGACGACAGCCATCGTGGCGAATCCGCCGCCGGTGGCGAGGGTTGTCGTGGTCCCGATCACCGCGGACAGCGTCGCCATCGAGCCCAGCGAGAAGTCGAACCTGCCGCTGTTGAGGTTGATGGCGAGTGCCATCGCTGTGAGGAAGGTGATCGCCATTCCTCGGGTGAGAAGCAGGACGCTGTCTCCCGTCGAGAACAGGGAGACCCCGTTGAATGCGCACAGCGCGGTGACGATGGCGAACACTCCGACCGGAATGATCAGCGTTCCCGTCGCCCGTCGCATGAAGCTGCCCATCAGTGGTGCCTCCCTGTCCTCTCTGGTCCGTTGTGTCGTCAGCCGACGAGGTCGGCGAAGGTGTACTTGCTCACGAAGTCCGCGAAGTCTTCGTAGGTCGCGTCGGTACCGATGAACGGCTCGAGGGAAGCCTTGTCGTAGACCGGGGCGTCGATCGTGTCGGCGTCGAGGATCTGCTGGAACTCGTCGGCGGAGGTCGCGACCCAGTAGCCCTGGGCGAGGGCAAGCGCCGAGTCACCGTCGCGGAACGGCTTGCCTTCGACTGCGCTCAGGGTCGCCGCGAAGATGGGACCGTTGATCGAGGTGAACTTGCCTGCGAGGTAGGTCAGCGTGCCCGCCTCCATCGCCTTGAGGTTGTCCTCGGTGTAGGCGTCGATGTCGCCGATCTGGATGTCGGTGCCGGCCACGGCCGCGCCGGCGACGGCGAATCCGGTTCCGGCGGCGAGGATGACGTCGGGGTCTGCCGCGACGAGGTTCGCCTGTGCGGCCTGCCATGCCGGGTCACCGAAGTCCCAGGCGGCGAAGTAGCCGTCGAGCGAGTAGACGTCGGAGGAGAAGTCGGCCGGGTTGATCGTGCCGTCCTGATAGATCTTGCCGACGATCGCCCCAGCGTCCTTGAGACCGCCGTAGGTCGTCGACGGCTCCTCGGCCAGCGCGGCGAGCATTCCCGCGACGCGGTAGACGTGCATGTCGAGGCGGTAGGGAACACCGGCGCCGAAGATGCCGAACGACGTGTCACCCTGTTCGACGTAGTACTTGGCCATGTCGTAGCCGGCCTGCTGCTCGATCTCGAGGCTCGGGCCGATGGCGCCGACGTAGTACTCGTAATCCTTGTACGTGTCGTAGTCGTCAGCGCTCAGCGTGCCGGTGCCGACTGCGTAGTAGATACCGGCGTCCTCGGCCATATCGATCTGCGTGGGCCGGTCGGCCGAGGCGAACGAGATGACGGCCTGGTAGTTGTTGGCGATGAAGCCTTCCATCGCCGACTTCTCCGCTTCGGCGTCGGCGAGCTCGTCGGAGTAGACGAAGTTGACGTCGAAGTTCTCGGCGATGTAGTCCAGGTAGTAGTCCTTGAAGCCGAGCGCCTCGGACGAGGTCGCGTCGGAGACGAGGACGCCGATGGTGACGTCGCCGCCCGCTGATCCGCTCTCACTTCCGGATGCGGCGCCACTGCACCCGGTGAGTGCGAGCGCGACTGCCGCCGCTGTTGCGATGCCTGCTGTGGCCTTGCGTGTGATTCTCATGGGATTCCCTTCGTTGGGTGGTTGTGCGGATCGGTGCGGTCGCGCGTCAGCGCGGAAGCACCTTTCCGCGGTATCCGGCGGTGGCGAACCACACGACCGCCAGGAAGAGGACGGCTCGCACGATCTGAGCGATGCCGCTGCCTGCTGCGGTGGTGGACAGCAGCGTGGTCAGGGTCTGGGTGAGCAGCGCCATCGACAGTCCACCGATGAGGGCTGCGTAGATACGGCTGCGTGCGCCGCCCGCGATCGGCATTCCACCGAACACCATGGCGACGAGGATGTTCATCCCGATGTCGGCGGCGCTCTGCGTGGTGAGCGTCGGCGTGCGCAGGATGGTGAGGAAGGCGCCGAGCCCGACCGCGAGTCCGGCGATGGCGAATGCGATGATCGCCGTCTTCTTCATCGACATGCCGGTGAGTCGTGCGGTGATGGGGTTGCCGCCGATCAATTTTTCGGTGCGGCCGAGGCGCGTGAAGTTGAACAGGAAGATGCAGAGCGCTACGAAGAGTCCGGCGACGAGGAGCTTCATCTCCAGCGTGTCGTGTTCGCGGGCGAACGAACTGGCGATCTTGATCTGCGCCCCGCCGGTGGTTTGGACGAGGGCGACGGCGACGGCGCCGAGCACCGACAGCATCGCCACTGTCGTGACGAACACCGGAAGGTTGAAGACCGCGGCCAGCGTCGCGCTGATGAGCGACGTGGTGACGGCGGTGGCCACACACGCGAGCAGGAGGAGCCAGATACTCCCCGTCGCGTTGAAGACCAGACCTCCGGTCATCGCCGCCACCAGGGTCGATGCGCCGAGGCTGATGTCGAAGGATCCCATCGCGAAGATGAAGATCGCGCCGGTGGCGATGACGATGATGATCACCGATTGGTTGATCACTGTCTCGATGCTGTAGGCCATGTTGACGCCGCGCGCACTTCCGACGGCGACGAAGGCGACCGCGAGGATGATGAGCCCGAGGATGGGTGCGAGCTCGGCGAAAACCTTGCCCCACCGCGCCTTGGATGCGGCTTTCGGATCCTGTGCCCGCGCGGTGCGCGTCGTGCTCAGATCATGCATTCGATGATCTCCATCTCGTTGAGGTCGGCGCTGCGTTCGAACTCCCGCGCCACCCGGCCGTCCTTCATGACGAGCAAGCGATCGCTCATCCCCATGAGCTCGGTCATCTCCTCGGAGATGATCACGATCGCTTTGCCCTCGTTCTTCAGCTGGGTCATCAGCTGGTACATCGCCTGCTTCACGCCCACGTCGACACCGCGGGTGGGGCAGTCGAGGATGAGGACCTCGGTACCGCAGGCGATCCACTTCCCGAAGACGACCTTCTGCTTGTTGCCTCCCGACAGCGTGCCGACGATCTGCGACGGTCCGGTGGCCTTGATCTCGAGCTGCTCCATCGGCGTGGTCACGTACCGCGTCTCGGCGCGCTTCGTGACGATGCCGCCCTTGCCCTTTCCGATGATCCGAAGCCCCGCGCTCGCGATGTTGTCGCGGATGTCGGCATTGAGGCTCAGCGACTCGGTGTCGCGATCCTTGGACACGTAGCCGAGCTTGGCCTTCACGGCGCGCTGCTCACTGGTGATGCGGCGGCCGCGCGAGACGACCTCGCCGGCCCCGAGCGGGAGTGCGCCGAACAGGGCTTTGCCCAGTTCGTGCATGCCACAGTGGCTGAGCCCGCCGATTCCGAGGATCTCGCCGCCGCGCACCGCGAGGGAGACGTCCTTGACCTTGTCACCCGCGGTCAGCCTGCGCGCCTCGAGGTAGACCTCGTCGCCGGCCGAGGGCGTCGAGTCGGCGCGGTAGTAGTCGCCTTCGAGGGCCCGACCGATCATCGATGCGCGGATGGCATCCTCGTCGAACTCCGCCTTGTCGAAGGTGCGGATGATGTCGCCGTCGCGGAGGACGGTGAGACGGTCGCAGACCGACATGATCTCGTCGAGGTCGTGGGAGATGAAGACGACCGACCCGCGGGTCGCCTGCTCCTTGAGCAGCCCGTAGAGGAGGTCGCGCCCTTCCTGCGACAGCGCCGTCGTCGTCTCGTCGACGATCACGATCTTCGGGTTGTGGCGCATGACGCGCGCGATCTCGACGAGCTTGCGGGCCTGGAAATCGAGGGACATCGTCGGCTGGCCCGGGTCGATGGAGGTGACACCGACCTTCTCGAGGGCGTCGCGGCCGGCGCGGTGCATGGCTGCGCGGTTGACGATGCCGAAGCGCGTGAACTGGGCGGTCTCGCCGAGGAAGAGGTTTTCTGCGACGGTCACACCGGGGACCGTTCCGCTCTCCTGCACGATCATCCCGATCCCGCCGGCGAGCGCCTCGTTGACCGTCGCGGGAGCCCACGGTTCGCCACGGAAGGTGACGGTGCCGGAATCGGCCTTCTGCTGACCGGCGACGATGGAGGTCATCGTGGACTTCCCGGAGCCGTTCTCGCCGATGAGACCGTGGATCTCACCGTCGCGGAGCTCGAAGTCGACGCTGCCCAGGGCGCGCACGACGCCGAAAGATTTCGACATGCTCGACACGTTCAGAACGACGTCGTTCGACATTGCACAGCCTCTCTGCTGATCGGGGTGATTCGGGTGTTGCGTTGTGATTCCATCCTTCGTCGCACCGCGCGGTCCGACCACGGGCGTCGTTACCGGAAACGCGGGAGACCGTTCAGGTCTCGGACCGCTTTCGCGCGCATCGGCTTGTGAGGCGGAATACCGATGTGAGCGACGGCCCCGACAGGAATATTAAGAAAATGAGGTTCGCCGCAGGTCCGGCTCTATTCGTTCATATGCGATGGCCTGACCACAGAGATGGAACACGTGCGGAAGCACGCGAAAGAGGAGGGGCATCGCACCGGGTTCCGATGCGATGCCCCTCCGAAGTTCGAGTGTCAGTCGTGTGTCACGACGATCTGCGTCGGCTCGAGCTGCACCGCCCAGCCCTCGATCGTCCCGGAGTTCTCGAACTCCTCGATCTGCAGGATCTGGCGACCACGGGTGACCGAGTGCGGCAGCGACGTCGCGATGAACGCGCACAGTGTGAGCCACGCATTCTCCTCGAACGCGATGCCCGCGAAGACCAGGACGTTGGCATCGACGACTTCACGAGTGTTCGCGGCGGCACGCGGTGAGGCAGCGCCGACCGCTCGGGCGCCGTTGACCTTGTTGGCCGCGACGATTCCGGCGTCGGCCTCGTCGACGACGAGGATGCCGAATGCGTCCTCCCCGGCATCCTGATCGAGCACGACGCTCGATCCGACGCGGATCGCGAATGTCGGGTAGTCATCGCCCGGGTCGAGTACCTCGGCGCCGTGCCAGACGACGTCGTACCCCGCCGCGATCGCTCGGGCCTCGAGCGCACGACCGAGTTCGTAGCCGCCGTGGTCGGCGGCGAAGTGAAGACGAGCCATATTCTCTCTCCTCTGCTCGGGTCCGTCACACCGGCGGTGCGACGAACAGGCCCTTGTCGATGTCGTTGAAGGACTCTCTCGCGATGAGCTCGCTCATCTGCGCCGCGGTCCCCCACTGGTCCTGCGTCGACACCTGGGAGATGTCGAGCCGGTGCGGCTCCCACGTCGCTTCGTCGAGGACGGCGAGCTCCGTCGTGTACTCGATCGTGTTGCCGGCGGGACTGAGGAAGTAGGCGAACGTGTTGTCGCCCGCGTTGTGACGACCAGGCCCCCAGATCATCCGGGCACCGGAGCGCAGAATCTTGCCCGCCCCACGCATCCACTCCTCGATGCCGCGCATCTCGAAGGACAGGTGGTGGAGAGAGTGATGCGGCCCCATGGCCAGGGCGAGCGAGTGGTGGGTTTCGTTGCACCGCATGAAGTGCATCATGTCCACCCCGTCGGGCCGGACCAACGAATCGGAGATCGTGAAGTCCAGGTGATCGATGTACCACTGCGCGGTGCGATTGAGGTCTGCCGAGTTGAACACGACGTGGGAGAGCTTCGCGGGAATCGGCTCCCGCTCCCGGATCTTGCGGGCCTCGCGCGTCTCGTATCCCGTCGAGAACTCCAGCACACGACCATCGCCGTCGAAAACGCGGAACCCGTACCCGCCTCCGAACCCCGTCAACGGTCGCGGTTCGTGCACGAACTCGACGCCCTCGGCCCTGAGCTTGTCGGCAAGCGCGTGGAGGTCTTCGGTGGTGGCGGTGGCGAATGCAGCGAGGTCGACGCGCTTCTCGTCTCGGCGCAGACGGAGGATGAACGGCTCACTCGAGCCCTCAGCTGCAAAGTAGGTCACATCGTCCGCGCTGTGGACGACCGTCAGCCCCCAGTGCTTGGCGAAGAAATCGCGCTCCTCCTCATAGTTCGGAACCGCGAGCGCGGCATACCGAAGGTGCGAGACCAGACGTTCAGTCATCTTCGACTCTCTTTCTGCGGGAGACGCGACCGTTGCGCCTCCGTCGTTTACACCCTCAGCCAGCTTGCATCATCGGGCAACCGGATATGCCCGATCACGGCTATCAGCTGAGCTGATGGAGCGCTACGTCGTCAGCGCACGGCTTGGTTGGGAAGCGGGCGATGCGCGTACGGGATCGCGCCCGTCGCGGAGACGCCGACCGCAAGTCGCCCGATCCGTTCGATCTCCAGCACGATCTGGTCTCCATCACTCAGCGACCCGACGCCCGCTGGCGTCCCGGACGCGATTACGTCGCCGGGCCACAACGTCATCACGCCGCTCGCGTAGGCGACGAGCTGCGCGACGTCGAAGATCATCTCCGCCGTGGAGACGCTCTGGCGATGCTGGTCGCCTACCCAGCAGTCGAGCTGGAGCGCATCGGGGTCGCCGACTTCGTCGGGTGTCACGATCCAGGGCCCGATGGGAGTGAAGGTGTCGAATGACTTTCGCGTCGATCGGTCTTCGGTCGAGCGCACACTGATGTCGATCACGCCCGTGTACCCCGCGACGTGCGAGAGCGCCTCTCCCCTGGCGATGTTCGTGGCTGTTCGACCGATGACGATGCCGAGCTCGCCCTCTTGATCGGTGCGTTTGTCCGAGTAGGGCAGGCGAACGGTCCCGGCCGGCCGCAGGATCGAACTCGTCGCTTTGAGGAATACGCCGTATTCGGCGATCGTCTTCTGCTCCGACATCTCGACCTGGTGATCGACGTAGTTGACGGGTGCGGCGATGAGCTTTCCGGGACGCGGAAGCGGAGCATCCAGCGCGACCTCCGCCAGCGGCAGCCGTGGCTGACGCTCCTGATCCAAGGCGGCAACCCCGGTGAAGTCTCCGTAGACGGCGAGCCAGTCGCTCCACGCGCCGGCGGGGCTCGCGGCCGGAAGGAGGTCGGTGACGTCGACGATGTGATCGCCGTCGACGATGCCGGCGCGGTGACCGTTGAACAGTGCGAGTTTCATGGGTGTGTCCAGTTCGTGGGTGGTTCCGTGGTGTCAGATGTGCGCTGGGATCGCGGCGTAGAGCCAATCGATGTGGCGGAAGTCGTCGAGCGCGCGGCCTCGCAACATCTCGTTTCGCGCGCGTGCCGCGGCGCCCGTGCGGTGGCACAGCTCGCCGAACGCCCGGGCGGTCGTCTGGACTTCAGCCGTCCGCGAGGCGCGCTCCGAGGTGAATGCTTCGCCGATCTCCGTCGCCGGAGCGGTACGGGCTAGGCGCCCGAGCGCGTCGGCGTCCTCAAGCGCCTGACAGCAGCCTTGAGCGAGGTACTGCAGCATGGGGTGGGCGGCGTCGCCCATCAGCAGCAGGCGACCGCTCGACCACTCGGCCGTGGGCAGGCGATCGTATAGCGGCCAGCGACGCTGCTTGCCGACGAAGTCCAGCGCCCGGCGCACGGTCGGATGGCAGTCGCCGAATCGGGCGTCGAGTTCGTCCGCGCCGCCGTAGTCGGATTCGCCGCGCGCGAAGCCGTCGCTGCGGAATACGAGGACGTTGTTGAGAAGTTCGCCACGGCGCAATGGATACTGGACGAGGTGGCCCTCGGGCCCCATCCACACCACGACGTCGTTCGAGATCTCCTCGACCTCTGACGACGCGATGGTGCCGCGATAGGCGACGTATCCCGAGTTGATCGGTTCGTCGGCGACAAGGCGGTCTCTGAGCTCCGAGCGCAGCCCATCAGCGCCGATGACCACGTCCGCGACGAACGTGTGTCCGTCTCGCGCACGGGCAGAGCCGCTCTCGCTATCCACCTCGACGATCTCCGTGTCAGTGTGCAGTTCGACGTTCAGTCGTCGCGCCTCCGCGAGAAGAATCGAATGCAGATCGGTGCGGTGGATCACGCAATACGGTGCGCCGTAGCGCTGGACGAACTCGTCGCCGAGGGGGATACGCGTCAGTTCCTCATCCGTCAGTGCGTCTTTCGCGATCAGGTTCTCTGGAAAGACGGCGACGTCGCGGATAGCGCTCTCGAGTCCCCACTCGAAGAGGAGTCGAGTCGCATTCGGCCCGAGCTGGAGGCCGGCTCCGACTTCGCCGAACTCGCTCGCCCTCTCCACGAGGACTACGGACACTCCCGTTCGTCGCAGAGTGACAGCCGTTGCAAGGCCGCCGATCCCACCCCCCACGATCAAGGCTGTGGCGAATGCAGGTACGTCATTGTCGTGCGTCATCACCCGGCAATGGTCGTCCGCCGGTCTCGCTGCCGTCGTAGGATTCCTCTATGCGGAACGACCCACTCCCGCGTCCGCCCTCCAACGGTGTCGAGTCACTCGACCGCGGGCTTCGTTTGCTGCAACTGCTCCGAGACGATGGGAGCGTGCGCGTGTCAGATGCCGCGACCCACCTCGGTACCGCCCGCTCCACCGCGCATCGCCTGCTCAGCACACTGGTCTATCGAGGCTTCGCCTTCATCGACGAAGACCACGTCTACCGCCCCGGCCCGTCAATGGATGCGGGCGCGGCACGGCTGGCCTGGACGAAGGAACTTCGCCAACTGTGCCATCCGCATCTGGTCCTCCTCTCGCGTCGGGCTGGACAGTCCGCCAACCTCATGGTGCGCACGGGCGTGCGCGTGCGTTTTCTGGAGACGGTTGAAGGATCCCATCCTCGCCGGACGCGCGACCGACAGGGGATTGTGATGCCCGCATCGCGCGCATCCGGCGGGAAGGCACTGTTGGCGGCGTGTTCGGATCGGGCGGTCGCCCAGCTCTTCCAGAGCGCGCCGGAAGAGGACCGTCTCGTGGGCGATCAGCTATCCGCGCTGCTGCGAGAACTCGAATCCGTGCGGCACCGCGGGCACGCGATCAACTCCGGCGGAACCGAACGAGACGTCGCCGCGGTCGGGGCGACGGTCAACTCGCTCGACGGGGCAGCCATCGGCGCGATTTCCGTATCCGTTCAGTCCGACCTCTTCGAACCTCTCCTCCAGCAACGATTGGTCGAGCTGGTGCAGACGACCAGCCACGAGATCAGTCGTGACCTCGCGATCAGCGACCTCCACGCCGACTCCGACACATTCCGCTGACCGGAATCCGCCGCCGATATCGCCCGCGTCGACTTAGCGTCGAATGGCGTCCGTCACCCACCGACGAGGAGCCATCAATGACGATCGACAACGGCATCGACACCCCCCACTCCGACCCGTCGCTTCCGGAGCCATCTGCGGAGCTCGACCGGTTGTATGCCGACTTCGCGCGGAACAGCACGGCGCCGCTGTGGACGCAGACAAACGACCTCATGCCCTTCACCCCGATGCCGTCTGCTATCCCGTTCGTGTGGCGTTGGGCTGAGCTATTGGACATCGCCAAACGATCCGGCGACCTGGTGCCCGTCGGACGGGGCGGCGAGAGGCGCGCGATCGGCCTCGCAAATCCGGGGCTGGCGCCGACGGCATACGCGACTCCGACGTTGTGGTGCGCCATCCAGTGGCTCGGTGGTCACGAGACCGCACCAGAGCACCGCCATGCACAGAACGCGTTCCGCTTCGTGGTGGAAGGCGAGGGGGTGTGGACCGTGGTCAACGGTGATCCCGTGGCGATGCGCCGAGGAGATCTGCTTCTCACTCCGGGGTGGCATTTCCACGGACACCACAACGACACGGCCGAGCCGATGGCGTGGATCGATGGACTGGACGTCCCCTTCGCCCACGACATGGACTTCGGGTTCTTCGAGTTCGGTTCGGAACGGGTGACCGACGAGGCCTCGCCGGAGATCTCGCGTAGCGAGCGACTGTGGGCGCATCCGGGAGTGACACCGCTGTCCGGCCACGGCCCGCGATCGAGCACGCCGCTCGGAGCCTACCGATGGGAAGCGACGGATGCTGCGCTGCGCAACCAGCTCGAACTCGAGGACGAGGGCTACCCCGCGACGGTCGAGCAGGGACACGCGGCGATCAAGTACACGAACCCGACCAACGGCGGGGACGTCCTGCCGACGATTCGTTGCGAGTTCCACCGTCTGCGGGAGGGCGCGTCCACGGCGATACGTCACGAAGTCGGATCTTCGGTGTGGCAGGTCTTCGAAGGTCGTGGCGCGGTGATCCTCGCCGGCGAACGGCATCTGCTGGAAAAGGGAGACCTCTTCGTGATCCCTTCCTGGGTGCCGTGGTCGCTCGAGGCGGAGTCGTCGTTCGATCTCTTCCGCTTCAGCGATGCGCCGATCGTCGAGAAGCTCAACTTCGCGCGCACCTTCCTCCCGCCCGCGCGATGACCGCAATGTCCGCATCCGCTGCTATCGGCGCCCCCGTCGAGAGGCTTCTCGAGGCTCGCCGCGGAACGGCTTACTTCTCCCGGATCCTCAACGACACCGCCGACGACCGTCTCGAGCGCGAGCACAATGCCGCAGAGAGTGTCGCGCGTGTCGCCCTGCAAGCGCGCGCCATGGCCGAGTTCCTTGAGGCGGTACGCACCGCGACGTCCTACCGACCCCGCGCCTCACTCCACGACGAGGAAGCCGTTCGGTTCACGGCGACCCTGTCTCCGACAGCGCTGCGCAATCTCCACGCACATGCCGTCGTCCACCTCAATGTCGAGTGGCGGGATCTTCCCGCCGCACTTTGGAGCATCGGCGCCGGCGGTTGGAGCGAGGACCTGCGCACTCCTGAAACTCTTGTAGACGAGCGTCGCGCGCAGGTGTGGCTGTCCGCGCTCGCCCTGGATCCGCTGGGCCGCACGGCAGCGCTGCCACGCGATCTCCTCGAGTGAGCCGCTGAGCCCACGCGCCCCGACGGAAATCGGTGGACCGACGGCATCCGCTCCATCGCCGTCGGCATCGCCGGCAACCGATCCCTCACCACCGGCCACCCGGTCGACATCACCGACCTCGACATCCCCCGGCTGGAGTGAGCTGTCACGTGCTTCGGCGAGCCGTGGCAGCCTTGGTGCTGTCGCAGCCCGCGGCGGTCACACTTCGCCGATGACCTGACCCAGCTGCAGATAGATCTCACTGACCGCGGGCGCGTTGACCCGGTACCGCACCCATTGCCCGCGCGTGGCGACCTCGCGTGGAGGGTCGGCGACCACGAGCTCGTGCTCGATCAGTTTGACGAGCGCCTTGGATACTGTCGGCGGAATGATGTCGAGCGCCGCCGCGATCTCTGCGCGGGTGGAGTCGGGGTGTTCACGCAGGTAGCCGATGATCATGGCTCTGACCCTGTTGCCGAGAGCGTCGATGGGATCCTCCGCGTGTTCGCTGTTCACGGGGCGGGTGTATCGAGGCACGGGACCATTGTCCCCCGTACCGGGTGCGCTCGTCCAGCAAAGTGGATAATTTAGGGCTACACATCCGAAGTGTAGCGCTGTAGTATCCACTCATGTCAACAGCCAGCGCCCCTCGCACCGCACTCCGCGGCGGGGCCACGCTGTCCCCCGAATGGCCTACAGACTGGGTTTCTTCCCGGTCGTATGGTTTTTCTCCTACCGCGTCTGGGATCTCGAGAGTTATCCACAGACGTGCCGATCTGTCATGCGCCATCGCTGGTGCCGTGGCTAGCATCGGGCCCCATCACGACGGAAGCGGCCGGGTTCAGTGGCGGCGCGACGGTAGGGAGGACTCGAGATGATGTCTCGACAGGGTCCACGCCGCGCCGGTCTCGTATGGGCGGTCGTCGGCGGCATAGTCCTTCTGGCCGGCATCGTCGCATTGATCGTGAACATGGCGATCGGTAGCCCCTCACCCGCCCCGACGACTCCTGGAAATGGCGCGACGACTCCCTCATCGGGGACGCCATCCCCGAGCCCGGTTGAGTCGGACGGTGCCGTTGTGGATTCTTCGGTCTCGGAGTCGGGGTGGGTTCCCGAGCCGGTGACGACAGACACGGACGAGTATGTGCGTGCCGCGTTGTCGGCGGTGACCACAGTGGACACGACGCTGTCGTCTCGGGATGGGTGGGTGGGGTATCTCGACACCTGGTTCACTCCGGACACGCGATACAACGAGTCGGACCGTGCCGCACGCATGAAGGCAGCGCAGTTGGAGTTGCGGCAGGCGGTGGTGTTTCCGCAGGAGATGTGGGATCAGATGGCGTCGCAGGCGGGGCGTGTGGCGGGGTCTGTTCCGGGGGATGTGGTGTTGTCGGCGGTGCCGGAGGACGTGTCGGGAGACATGCGTATCGGGACCGCGGATGTGGAGATGGTGTTCACGCAGACGGACGGTTCTGGGGCCGAGTCGTCGTACACGGAGCAGGTGCGCGTGAGCGTGCAGGTGCTGTGTGGTCCGGAGTCGGTGCCGGCTCCGGATTCTCCCCAGCAGGCTGGGGACTGCAAGGTGGTGCGGTACTTCACGGAGCCTGTGGAGGGCTGAGATGGGAGCCCCGGCCGCAGTCACTGCCCTCGCGAATACGAGGACCGGCCGGAAAGCAGTCACCGCGGTGCTGCTGTGCCTCGCCCTGCTGTGCGCTCTGATCCTCGCGCCGCTCGTCATGGTCCCGCTCGCCCTCGCGGGCTCAGCGACCACCGATCTCACGGTCAAAGCGGCGGGGACGGATGCGGCCCTGCCGACGGTGGTGGGCGACTGGGGGTATCCGCTGGCGGGGGCGTACTCGACGGGTCGCGGGTTCGGGTATCACCCGGTGAAGGACTGCGCGATCTGCCCCGCGAATCACTTCGGGTACGACATGGACCAGCCCTGCGGCGCCCCGATCTATGCGGCCGGTCCCGGCCGGGTGATCAACGCCGGCCCGATGCCGGGATGGGGCAACACCGTCCGCATCGACCACGGCGGCGGAGTCGTCACCCTCTACGGCCATATGCAGTGGGACTCGCTGCTGGTCGGCGTCGGTCAACAGGTGACCGCCGGGACCGCCCTCGGGCTGGAGGGGTCGACCGGCAAATCGTCGGGCTGTCACCTGCATTACGAGGTGCAAGTGCGTGGGGTCGCGATCGACCCCGAACCGTTCATGGCCGCCCTCGGCCTCCCCCTGAGATAGGAGATCCCATGTTCCATTCGATCCATCCGCTGGATGTCGACGTCCCCGACATCGATCCCGACTTCGGCGCCCCGTGGCTCCAGGGCGTGCAAGTGATCGCCTCGTACGTTCTCGCTACCGCGCTGATCGTGCTGCTGATCATGCTGATCCTCGCCGGCTGCTCGCTCGCGTTTCGCGGTCTCGCGTCTGATCGGATGCGGACATGGGCGGGCGAGAACATCATGTGGATCTTCATCGCCTGCGCGGTCGTCGGCGCCGCATCCGGCCTGTTCCAGTGGTTCGTCAACTTCGACTTCGGATTCTGATGAACACCCGGCGCGCCACCCTCCTCGTCGGGATCCTGCTCGGCCTGCTGGCCGGCATCGGCGCGCCTACCCCCACTCACGCCGCCGAACCCGCGTCGCCCCGTCCGGCCGCAGTCGACGTCACCGGTCAGAGCTGGTCCGCACCCACGTACCCCGTCGTCTGCCGCGAAACCAGCAAACAGATCACCTGCACACCAACTGATCCCGCGCAGGTCAAACCCCAGCGCTGCTTCCTCTGGGTGATGTACGAGGGAGCGAGCACAACCGTTTGCACGACATTCGAGGGCCACACGTCCGCCCTGAAATCCGCGGGCGGCACCGAGGCGTTTGTCGCCTACGGCTGCAGCCTCGGTGACGTCGTGTGTGTGACGTTCGAGAACGCCGGTCGTGGGATGGCGTTGGCGGCGATGGGAATGATGTTCACGGTCGCGGACGCGATGAGATTCGATACGTCGACGACCTTGTGGTCGGCGGCCGTGGGTGAGTGGTCGTTCTGGAACTGGGCGGTGCTGATCGTGCTGTTCATTGCAATGGTCTGGGCAGTCACGGCCGCCGTCATTTCCGGTGATCGGTCCGAGGTGGTCGGCGCGGTCGTGCGTTGCTTCATCGCGATCCCTGCCGTCCCGCTCACCCTGTGGGTGACGGGGCATGTGCTCAACAGCGTTGACGAGTTGACCTGGTACGTGATGAATCGTGAGGGCCCGTGGGAGTTGTTCGCGACGCTGCAGAAGGTGATGTGGGCGGGCGGGTCGGCGAACTACTTCTTCGGGTTCCTGATCCACGGGCTGCTGATGGTCTCGATGCTGCTGCTGATGCTGGTGTTCGCGTTCCGCAACATCGTGCTGGCCGCGCTGATCATGGTCGGCCCGGTCGCGTGGATGATCTTCCCCGTCCGCGGTATCGGCCCGCAGTGGGTGGTCCGGTACGTGTCCGCCGTCGTTGTCCTCCTGCTGACCGGACCGTTGACGATCGGGTTTGTCACTTTGATCGTGAATGGGTTGGCGGGGGTGTCGACGATCTGGGATCCGCAGTCCTGGCCGCTGCTGGTGGGGCTCGTGCTGGTCGCGTTCGCGCCGTTCGCGATCCTCGGCCTGTTCAGCTTCGTCGGCGCGGTCGCCGCCGACGGCGTCGGATCCAGCGCCCTCAGCCACGCCGGTCGGATGGCGCGCAGCGGCGGCCGCACTGCGATCGCGATCCCCACC
>NZ_JBASZT010000067.1:0-6301 GCF_049661145.1 Microbacterium sp. | reverse complement strand
GGGCGGTGCTACGGGTGGGGTTGGCGAGCCCGACCCCGCGAGCGCGAGCGCCGAACCCGCGACGCCCGCGATGCCCCGGCGCGTCCTGAAGGGCGGGTCGCAGCTGTGCACGCCGGAGTACTGCCTGCGCTTCAGACCCGCCGCCCGCTCCCCCCAAGCGGAGGACACCGGCATGAGCCACATCGGCTTCCGCTGCGCCCGCGACGCCTGACCCCGGCATCCCACCCGCCCTGCTCCCCCGCCCTCATCTCCCACCCGTCGCCGACCCGACGCAAACGGCCGCATAGCCAGCATCCGATGCGACCACACGCGTCGGGTCGGGATGGGCGGGGGCGAAGATCGGTCGCCGGGGAGCGCGAAGCGGGATGCCGGGGCGCACCCGCCGTCGTGCAGGCGCAAAGTCTCGGTAGGGTCGGGGCATGGACCACGACGGAGTGCTGGCCGGCGGCAACGCGAGCGGCGACGTTGCAAGAGTCGGGAACTCCGTTCGCAAGGCGTTGACACCCGCCAGCTCCAGCGTCCACGCGTTCATGCGAGCCATGCGCGAGGCGGGGGTTGACGTTCCCGAGCCAAGGGGGCAGGACGAACGCGGCCGGCAGGTGATCGAGTTCGTTCCCGGCCGACCGGCGATCGAGCGGGGGCCCTTCACCCACGCCGAACTGCGTCGTGTGGGCGCTCTGGTGCGCTCGATCCACGACGCGAGCGAGACCTTTCTCGCGCCCGCGGACGCGATATGGGAGACCGCGATCCCGGCTCCGGGGGCCGACCTCGTGTGCCACAACGACCTCGCTCCGTGGAACCTGATCATCGGTGAGCGGTGGGTCTTCATCGATTGGGATGCCGCGGCCCCGAGTACTCGTCTGTGGGATCTCGCCTATGCCGCGCAGGCCTTCACCCTCTCGCGCGTCGACCAGCCTCCCGAGCGTGCCGCCGACGCTCTGCGTGCCTTCGTCGACGGCTACGACGCCGATGCCGGGCTCCGCGTGGCGTTGCCGGACGCCATCGAACGCCGCACCTCCGCGATGCTCGAACTGCTGCGGTCGGCGCATGCCGAGGGGCGCGAGCCGTGGGCCACCATGTTCGCGGCGGGGCACGGGGCCTACTGGGCATCGACGCTCGACTTCGTGAGAACTCACCGCGCGCTCTGGGCGAGAACTCTCACCGCCGAAAACTGACCGCCCGTCGCCGACCCGACGCAAACGGCCGCACAACCGGCATCCGATGCGACCACACGCGTCGGGTCGGGGCGGGCGCCCCCGCAACCCCGCCGCCCAACCCCGCCACTCAAGCCCCCGGGAACACCCGGTCCCAGTCGTCCTTCACGCTCACGACGGTGAAGCCGTGCGCGGGGGCGACGTCGAGGGCCTGCTCGGCGCCCTTGTCGTAGGGCTGGTCGCCGCGGCCGGTGTCGTCGTCATGGTGGACGAGCAGGGCGAGGCTGCGCGGCGACCCCTGCGCGAAGCGCAGCATGGGGATGTCGCCGTTGGAGTTGCCGCCCGCCAGGATCGGCCGCCGCCCCACGCGCGACCAGATGCGCACCGGCTTGAGCGGCCCGTCATCGAAGAAGTCGAGCTTCGGCGCGTACCGCACGACGTTGGCCTGCTCGTCGTACTCCAGGTCCATCGCGGTGCCGACGACGCGCTGCGGCGGGATGCCGTAGTAGTCGCTCGTCATGGGCCGCATGAAGTCGCGCTCCCCGCCCGAGACGATGTACGTGCGGAACTCGTGCTCGTCCAGCATCCGGATCAGCTCCACCATCGGCGCGAACACGGTCTGCGCGTACGGCGTGCCGAGCACGAGGTGGCGGGCCTCGCGATAGAAGGCGGCGACGGATGCCGCGTACTCCTCGGTACTCGCCCCGGCGCTCGCGGCGGCGACCCCGCCGATGAGCACCCGCAGGTCGGAGTCGTCGCCCGCGTAGTGCTTGTCGACGGCGGCCCCGAACCAGGCGTAGTCACCCTCGGCGGCCGCCTTGTACGGCTGGCGCTGCGCGAGCGTCGGGTCCGCGGCGGCGGTCAGCCGCCACTGCTCCAGCAGATAGTGCAGCTGCGTCGGCATCGGCTTCTCGGTCCACAGGGTGCCGTCGTTGTCGAAGACGGCCACGCGGGCATCCACCGGCACGAAATCGGGGGATGCCGGGTCGGTCACCGCCTCGACGAAGGCGAGGATGGCGGCACGCGTGGGCGTGTCGCGCCAGGACGGCAGCACCGACGGCAGCGAGGGAGAGAGAGTCACGAGAAGTCTCCTTTCGAACGAACGGAACGACCCGAACGCCGCGAACGCCGCGAACGCCTCAGGCGGATGAGCGCCGGGATCAGCGCCCCGAAGACGAGCGCGACGCCGACGCCGATCGCCGTCTCGACGGTACGCTCCACGAAGCGCATGCCCGGCCGTTCGCCGGGCGCCTGCAGGATGAGGGTGAGCGCGACGAACGTCGTGAACGCCGGGGCGATGTACCAGCGGCTGGCCTGCGTCGCCGACAGCGCCGCGATCACGAGGCCGATCGCGACGGCGATCGCCAGCGGCGACGGCGTGAGCAGGGCGAAGGATGCCGCGGCGAACGCGCCGACGACAACGGCCGCCGACCGCGAGACGCTGCGCAGGATCAGCTGCTCGCGCACCGGTCGCATGACCATGAGAGCCGCCCCCGTCACCCACCCCACGTGCTCGAGCTGCAATGCGTAGCCGATCGCGGTGGCCGTCGCGGCCGCTCCGCCCAGCAGCACGCCGTAGAGGAGCATCTCCTGCCGGGTCGGCTCGCTGTCGCGCACCGGCAGCGGCACCTGGTGCTCAGGCCACAGCATCGCGATCCCCCACGCGTACGCGGCACCCAGCACCATGAGTCCCGCGACCGTCGCCGCCAGGGCGACGTCGTCGAAGCTCAGCCCGATGCCGATCAGGGGCAGGCACAGCGCCATCGCGAGCCGCCCGGCCGGACGCACCCGCCCCCACAGCGCGAACCCGACCCCCAGCAGGAACATCGCGACGACGGCGAGCACCGGCCGCTGCGTCAGCAGCGACCCGACGACGAAGCAGGCCCCGCTGATGCACCCGACGAGCAGGATCGCCCGCCGCCCGCGGCGAAAGCGCGGCAGATTGAACGCCGCCACCGGCAGTACTCCGACGGCAAGGCCGAGCCCGGCCGCGGGAGAGAACGGGATCACGATCATCGCCGGCAGGGCGTAGATCGCGCCGAGGACGAAGAACGACCAGTGCCACGCGATGTCGGCGGCCTCGCGTGGCAGAACGGGACCGGTCATGCTTCGACCGTACGAGCGGGAACGGCCGTGGGAAAAAGGCGCTCACCCGTGGCGGGCGAGTTGCCCCGGCATCCGCTTGGCCCCTTCGCGTGCCGGTGGTTCGATGCCTGAAGGCGCGGCGACCGCCGCGCGCGCATTGGAGGAGCTCCCTATGGCCGAAAAGCCCAACATCCTGATCATCTGGGGCGATGACATCGGCATCTCGAATCTCAGCACGTACTCCGACGGGCTGATGGGCTACCGCACGCCGAACATCGACCGCATCGCGGACGAGGGCGTCAAGTTCACCGACTACTACGGCGAGCAGAGCTGCACCGCCGGTCGTGCCGCGTTCATCACGGGTCAGAACCCGTACCGCACGGGCCTCACGAAAGTCGGGATGCCGGGTGCAAAGCTCGGGCTGCAGCACGAGGACCCCACGATCGCGACGGCGCTCAAGGAGCAGGGCTACGCGACGGGCCAGTTCGGCAAGAACCACCTCGGCGACCGCGACGAGTTCCTGCCGACCGCGCACGGCTTCGACGAGTTCTTCGGCAACCTCTACCACCTCAACGCCGAGGAGGAGCCGGAGCAGTACGACTACCCCACCCCCGAGGAGTTCCCGAACTTCCGCCAGAACTTCGGCCCACGCGGCGTCATCCACTCGTGGGCGAACGAGGACGGCACGCAGCGCATCGAAGACACCGGCCCGCTCACGAAGAAGCGCATGGAGACCGTCGACGAAGAGTTCCGCGACGCGGCCATCGACTTCATCCAGGACAAGGTCGAAGCGGACACCCCGTTCTTCGTGTGGTTCAACTCGACCCACATGCACTTCCGCACGCACGGCAAGGCCGAGAGCAAGGGCCGTGCCGGCCGCTGGCAGTCCGAGTACCACGACACGATGTGCGACCACGACGACCTCGTCGGCGAGCTGCTCGCCGAGCTCGACCGCCTCGGCATCGCCGACAACACGATCGTCATGTACTCCACCGACAACGGCCCGCACATGAACAGCTGGCCGGATGCCGGGATGACGCCGTTCCGCAGCGAGAAGAACTCCAACTGGGAGGGCGCGTACCGCGTTCCCGCGATGGTCCGTTGGCCGGGTCACATCCCCGCCGGCACGACCCTCAACGGCATCGTGAGCCACAACGACTGGTTCGTGACGCTGCTCGCCGCCGCCGGCGAACCGGAGATCGCCGACAAGCTCAAGGCCGGGACGACCCTCGTCGGCAGCGACTACAAGGTGCACCTCGACGGACACAACCAGCTCGACTACATCACCGGCAAGACCGACGTGAGCCCGCGCCGGCACTTCTTCTACGTCTCGGACGAGGGCGACCTCACCGCGCTGCGTTTCGACAACTGGAAGATCGTCTTCCTCGAGCAGCGCGCGCAGGGCACCCTCGCGATCTGGCTCGACCCCTGGATCGAACTGCGCGCGCCGAAGCTGTTCAACCTCAAGACCGACCCGTTCGAGCGCGCCGACCAGACGTCGAACACGTACTTCGACTGGATGATGGAGCGCGTGTGGCTGTTCGTCCCCGCGCAGAAGTATGTGGCCGACATGGTGGCGACGCTGGCGGAGTTCCCGGTGCGCCAGAAGCCAGCATCCTTCACGATCGACCAGGTGCTCGCCAAGCTCGAGGGAGCCACCGCCGGCGCGTCCTGACCGGCTGCGGCGCTCCGTTGCAGCCTTTCTTCGCGGCGCTGTCGCGCCCTGGGGATAGGAAACCTGACCCAGGGAGGCGCTCCGTTACAGCCCACACTCGTCTGACATGCCGTCGCTCGTAGACTGACGGCATGTCAGACGCGGCGCGCTCCTCCGGAGTCGGTGCCATCACCGCCGGTTCTCGCACACCGTGGTTTCTCACGACTCCCCCCGAGTCCACCCGCGCGATCGCGCGCCCTCGCGTGACCGCCGAGCTCGACCGGGCGATCCGGTCCCACCGCGTCGTGGCCGTCGGCGCGCCCTCCGGTTTCGGCAAGAGCACGGCGGTCGCCGAGTGGGCGCGCCAGGCGGCGCTGCCGGTGGCCTGGCTGAGCCTCACCCGCTACGACGGCGACATCGCGCGCATCACCCACGGCGTCGTCGCCGCCCTGCGACGGGTCGTCGGGCACCCCGAACCTCTCGAGGTGCTGTCGTTCGACCCGACCGATGTCGGCGGCGGCGTCGACGTCATCGCCGAGCGGCTGCGTTTCCTCCCGAGCGAGATCGTCCTCGTCGTCGATCAGGCCGAGTTCGCCGACGACCTCGTCGACAGCCTCGTCGCCGCGCTGGCCGTCAAGCAGCCGAGCGGCATCCGCCTCGTCGTGCTGAGCACGGCTCCCGCTCCCGACGTGCTGCGAGCCCTCGGTTCGCCGCGCGGCGGCGCCGCGGTGGGCCCCGGCATCCTCGCTTTCGACAGCGCCGAGATCGCGCTGGCCGGTTGCACGATGGGCATCGACGTGACCGCCGACCGCGCCGACGAGATCCGCGATCGCACGGGCGGCTGGCCCGTCGCGGTGCGGATCGAGCTGGGAGGGGCGGCGACCGACGACTCCGTGCTGCTGGACCAGTACATCGATGACGCCATCCTGAGGGAACTGCCTGACCCGGTCGTAGAGATCGTGCGCGCCACCACGATCGTCTCCACCCTGGATGGCCCGCTGGCCGCGGCGATCAGCGGACGCGCCGACGCGGCGGCGCAACTGGAAGAGTGCGTGCGAAGAGGCCTGTTCCTCGACCGGTTCAGCCACGAGGGCCGGCGCGCGTACGTGTGGCACGACGCCTTCCGAACGGCCGTGACGACCGCAGAGGAGCGTCGCGATCCGGATGCCGTCGTGCATCGCCATCTACGGGCCGCCGAGGCGCTGCGGGACAGCGACCCGCTCGACGCGATCGAGCACTACGTTGCCGCGGGCGCGATCGACGCGGCCTACACGCTGATCCTGGAGTCGTGGCTCGAACTGCTGCACGAGGGCCGCGCCGTTGCGCTCGACCACCTCTGCGCCGCTCTCCCCCGAGGCTACGCCGAGCGCGCCGCGACCCTCGGCATCCGCGCGTGCTGTGCGTGGAC
>NZ_JBASZT010000066.1:0-17857 GCF_049661145.1 Microbacterium sp. | reverse complement strand
GCGTGCGCCGCTCCGCTCCGGGCGCGCCCCGGCATCCCGGCCCGGCTCAGGCGTCGGTGAGGCCGAGTACGTCCAAGAGCCACGCCAGCTCGAAGGCGCGCTGGTGCCAGGAGTTGTAGCGGCCGCTGACGCCGCCGTGGCCGGCGACCATCTCGCACTTCAGCAGCGCATCCGCACCGACCTCCCGCAGCCGCGCGACCCACTTGGCAGGCTCCACGTAGTACACGCGCGTGTCGTTGAGCGAGGTCACGGCGAGGATGCGGGGGTACCGCACCCCGTCCCGCACGTTCTCGTACGGCGAGTACGACTTCATGTACGCGTAGACGTCGGCGTCGTGCAGCGGGTCGCCCCATTCGTCCCATTCGATGACCGTCAGCGGCAGCGACGGGTCCAGGATCGTCGTCAGCGCATCGACGAAGGGGACGTCGGCGAGGATGCCGGCGAACAGCTCGGGCGCCAAGTTTGCAACCGCGCCCATCAAGAGGCCGCCGGCCGACCCGCCCTCGGCGACGAGCAGCGACGGCGTCGTGGTCCCGGTGGCGACGAGGTGCGAGGCGACGGCCACGAAGTCGGTGAACGTGTTGCGCTTGTGCCGCAGCTTGCCGTCCTCGTACCACTGCCTCCCGAGCTCGCCGCCGCCGCGCACGTGCGCGATCGCGAACACGACGCCACGGTCGAGCATCGACAGTCGCGCGACGGAGAAGCCCGGCTCGATCGAGTGCTCGTACGATCCGTAGCCGTACAGATGCACCGGCCGCGCCGCGCCGCCGCTTGCGCCATCGTGAGACTCGCCCGGCGGATCCCCGAACGAGCGCTTCCACACGAGCGACACCGGCACGCGCGTGCCGTCGGATGCCGTGGCCCACTCCCGCCGCTGGCCGTACTCGGCCGGGTCGTAGCCGCCGAGCACCGGCTGGCGCTTGCGCAGCAGGAACTCGCCGGTCGCGACGACGTAGTCGTAGACCGTGCCGGGCGTCACGAACGAACCGTACCCGAGGCGCACCACCGGCGGCGCCCACTCCGGGTTGCCCGATGCGCCCGCCGTGTACAGCTCCTCCTCGAAGGCCAGCTCCCGCACTGAGCCGCTCGCGTACTCGAGGATGCCCATCCGAGCCAGTCCCTCGCGCCGGTACGAAACGACGGCCCAGTCGCGGAACGCCGACACGTCGAGCAGACGCCTGCCGGGGACGTGAGGGAGTACCACCGTGCGTGCACCGCCGGGGTCCGTCGCGCTCACGCGCACGAGTTCGAAGTCCAGCGCGTTCTCGTTGTGCAGCACGTACAGCACGTCTTCGCCGCCGACGATCGCGTGCGTCGCGGAGTATTCGACTCCTTCGCGGCGCGGCCAGATCGAGCGCGGCTCGGCGCGCAGGTCGGATGCCGGGACGAGATACTCCTCGCTCGTGATCGATGAGCCGACCTCGATGACGAGGTAACGCTCGCTGCGCGTGAAGCCGGCGCCCACCCAGTACCGCTCGTCGGGTTCGTGGAACAGCCGCGCATCGTCGTCGGCATCCGTTCCCACTTCGTGCAGCCACACCGTGTCGGGTCGCCAGGCGTCATCGACGGTCGTGTACACGACGAAGCGGCCGTCGGGCGAGAAGCACGCCCCCGATGAGGTGTTCTCAACGACGTCGGCGAGGTCCTCGCCGGTGGTGAGGTCGCGCACCCGCAGCGTGTAGCGCTCGTCACCGGCGACATCGACGCCGTAGAGCAGGCGTGCGCCGTCGGTGGAGACGTCGAAGCTGCCGAGCGAGAAGAACTCGTGGCCAGTGGCCTCGACGTTGCCGTCGAGAAGCACGATCTCCCCGGGCACCGGTTCTCCCGGCGTCAGCAGCGGCGGCGTCCAGTCGTCGGGGGAGGCGAGCGGCGCGCGGCAGTGGATGCCGTACTGCTGCCCCTCGACAGTCCGGCCGTAGTACCACCAGTCGCCCTGACGTGTCGGCACGGACAAGTCCGTCTCGAGTGTGCGCCCCTTGATCTCGTCGAAGATGCGCTCCCGCAGTCCTGCCAGGTGCGCCGTGCGCTGCGCCGTGTACGCGTTCTCGGCCTCGAGGTGCGCGATCACGTCGGCATCCTCCTTCGCGCGCAACCATTCGTACCGGTCGACGACCTCATCGCCGTGGTGCGTGCGGGTGACGGGATGGACGGGGGCGACGGGTGGAACAGGCGTACTCACGCCGTCCACGCTAACCGACCGATCGCGCGACCGGTTCGGTGAACGCGTGCCGATGTGCGAGGATTTGCGTGGTCCGGTTGCCGGATGATGAACACACGGTGAACTGTTCGTTCGCACCGCCGATCCCGTCGGCCCCCTTTCTTTCGATATCCCGACGAAAGCGAACTGTGGAAACCGCCGCCCTCATCGTCGTGCTGGTCATCGCGCTGGCGCTGTTCTTCGACTTCACGAACGGCTTCCACGACACTGCCAATGCGATGGCGACGCCCATCGCGACCGGCGCGCTCAAGCCGAAGGTCGCGGTGCTTCTCGCGGCGAGTCTGAATCTCGTCGGAGCGTTTCTGTCGACGGAAGTATCGAAGACGATCTCGCACGGCATCATTCGTGAAGAGCAGATCACTCCGCTCGCATTCCTGCCGATCATCTTCGCCGGGCTCATCGGGGCGATCACGTGGAACATGCTGACGTGGTTGCTGGGTCTTCCCTCGAGCTCGTCGCACGCCCTGTTCGGCGGCCTCATCGGCGCGACACTCGTAGGTGCGAGCCTGGCGGCGATCGACTTCGGCATGGTGCTGAGCAAGGTCGTGCTCCCGGCGTTGATCGCACCGTTCACGGCGGGAGTCATCGCATTTCTGGTGACCCGGCTCGCGTATGCCGCGACGCGCCGCTACGACAACAAGCCCGACGGCCGTGACGGGTTCCGCTGGGGTCAGATCTTCACATCGAGCCTCGTCGCGCTCGCGCACGGCACCAACGACGCGCAGAAGACGATGGGTGTCATCACGCTCGCGCTGATCATGGCGGGCTGGCAGGACGGCGATCACGCCGACCCGCAGACGTGGGTCATCTTCGCGTGTGCCCTGACGATCGCGCTCGGAACCTACATGGGTGGCTGGCGCATCATCCGCACACTCGGGAAGGGTCTCACCGACGTGAAACCCGCACAGGGATTCTCCGCGGAGACCTCGACGGCGGCGACGATCCTCGCCTCCAGCGCCCTCGGATTCGCCCTGTCCACGACACAGGTCGCTTCGGGCTCGGTCATCGGCTCGGGCCTGGGCCGCCGCGGCTCGAAGGTCCGGTGGCGCACCGTCGGCCGCATCGCAGTCGGCTGGGTGCTGACGCTGCCGGCCTCTGGCGCCGTGGGAGCCGTCGCGGCGCTGATCGTGGTCTGGTTCGGCAGCTGGGGCATCGTCGTCGATGCTCTCCTCGCCGTCGCGATCATCGTCGGAGTGTTCTGGCGTTCGCGGCGCAACCAGGTCGACGCCTCCAACGCGATGAGCGAGGTCGCCGACTCCGGGCTCGCCGTCAAGGTCAAGCGCAACCCGCCGCCCACCCGTCGTGTCGTGAGGCGAAAGGCGGTCACCCGTGCCGAGAAGAAGAGGGTCGAGACGGAGCCGGCGACGACGCAGGATGCCGAGTCGAAGGGCGGCCGCTGATGGAGATCACGATCGACTGGTTCGCCTTCGTTCAGGTGTTCGCCGCCGCCCTCGTCGGCGCGCTCCTCGTCGTCGGGTTCTACGCCGCAGGACTGCGACTGCTCGTGCGCTCCGGGCACGCGCCGGTCGTCGCCCCGGCCGAGTTCACCGATGCCATCACCGTCATCAGCGAGAAAGAGGCGCGGCGCGCCGCGAAGGCCGCCGCCAAGGCCGCCAAGAAGAGCCCGCTGACCGACGGCCAGAAGCGCCTGGCGCTCGTCGGTGCCTATGGCGCCTTCGGTCTCTGCGGACTCGCGGTGCTCGGCGGGCTGCTCCTCATCGTCGTCCGCTGATCGTCACACCCGGGCTGTGCGGGTCACGCGCTTCGCGGCTCCGCCTAGGCTGTGGGCATGGTCACGGCGAGCGGTGCAGGAGACGGCGCGGGAGACACGGTGCAGTTCGGCCGGCACGCGCCCGCGCGGCGGGTGATCATCCACCTCAGCGACACGCACCTGCTCGCCGGCAACCCGCCGCTGGGCGGGCGATACGACACGGCGGCGAACCTGACCGCCACCCTCGCCGCCGCCCTGCGCACCGGCATCCGTCCGGACGCCATCGTGTTCACCGGCGACCTCACGGATCTCGGCGAGCCGGAGGCGTATGCGGCCCTCCGTGCCGAGGTGGAGCCGTTCGCGGCGCGCCTGGGCGCCCCGGTGGTCTGGGTCGCGGGCAACCACGACGAACGTCCAGCCCTGCGGGCGGGACTGCTCGACGACGCGCCGACCGAGCAGCCCGTGACAGGCGTGTGGGACCTGGACGGACTGCGGCTGATCGCGCTCGACTCGTCCGTGCCTGGCTGGCACCACGGCGACCTCGACGCCGCGCAGCTGGAGTGGCTCCGCGGCATCCTCGCCACACCGGCGCCGCTCGGAACGATCCTCGCCCTGCATCACCCGCCGTTGCCGAGCCACATCCCCTTCTTCGACATCCTGGAGCTGCGCCACCAGGACGAACTCGCCGCCGCGATAGCCGGCAGCGACGTGCGCGCGATCCTCGCCGGTCACCTGCACTACTCCACGTCGGGGACCTTCCACGGCATCCCGGTCTGCGTCGCTTCGGCCACCTGCTACACGATGAACCTGCAGCGGCCGCCGCAGGAGGTGAACGGGATGGATGCCGGGCAGTCCTTCCACCTCGTGCACGTCTACGACGACACCGTCACGCACGCCGTCGTGCCGGTCGGGACTGCGGACACCGCGGACTTCTTCACGCCGGAGTGGACCGCGCGCATGGCGGCACTGAGCCCCGCCGAACGGCTCGAGGCGTTCTCGCGCAAGCGCTGACGGCGCGTGGCGGTCGGTGTCCGTGATCCGCTGGCTGTCCGGCATAACGCCTGGCGTTATTGACGCTCAGCGTTATATGATCGGAACATGATCCGTTCGTTCGGGAACAAGGACACCGAACGACTGTGGCGTCGTGAACGTGTGCCGTCTGTCGATCCGCGGATTCACTCGACGGCGTTGCGGAAGCTGCGTCAGGTGGGGGCCGCAGAGTCGTTGGACGATCTCCGAATCCCGCCGGGCAACCGGCTCGAAGCGCTGAAAGGCGGTCGAGCTGGGCAACATAGCATCAGGATCAACGACCAGTGGCGGATTTGCTTTATGTGGACCGACGCAGGACCAGAGGAGGTGGAGATCGTTGACTATCACTGACAAGATTCCCCCGGTTCACCCGGGCGAGATCCTCATGGAGGATTTCATCAAGGAGTTCGGGATCACGCAGAACAAGCTCGCCGTCGCCATCGGGGTTCCGCCCCGGCGGATCAACGAGATCGTTCACGGCAAGCGGGGGCTCTCGGCGGATACGGCCCTGCGTCTCGAGCGCTACTTCGGCGTCTCGGCGCAGTTCTGGCTCAACCTGCAGTCTCGTTACGAGTTGGACCTTGCCGAGGACCGCGCCGCCGACCAGATCGCAGCGATCACTCCGCTGAAGGCGGCGTGATCCCGGGGTCGATGAGTGTGGGTCCTGACCGCGTGTTGCCGCCGACGGGCCCGGTCGCTCACCGTCGTTTCCGCCACCGGACCAGGACCTGCAGCCCGACCAACGCGCTGACCAAGATCAGCGGAACCGGGGAGTCGGGGAGCATGCCCGCGGCGACTGCTCCGAGAATCGCGACCACGGCCTCGCTGACGGCCCAGCCGATGCGCATCACGACGCTGAGGTCGCCCGCCGGAGTACTCAGCGGCGCGAGCAGGCTCGGCGGCAAGGGGCCCTTCAGCGCATCGCTGAGGCGCAGCGCGAGCGTGAGGATGCCGATCGCCCACGCTCCCGCGAGCGCGATCCCGAGCGTCGTGTCGCTGGCAAGGGCGGCGCTCGCCGCCGCGAGCGACAGGATCACGATCAGGGTGGCGAGCGGGAACAGCGTGTGCAGCGCGACGAGGTGCCGGTCACTGATGCCGTACAGCGGATAGTCGCCCGCCACGTTGGCAGCATGCCGCAGCCCTCTGGTGAGTGGGCCGCCGGCCGCATAGGCCAGAACTCCCGCCGCCCCGGCTAGGAGCGCGGACGGCATGCCGGGAAGGAACGAGATCGTGATCGCGACCCCCGCCGTCGCGCTGGCCGTGATCGCCGCGAGAGCATGCACCGGCATCCGGACCTGCCCGATCAGGTCTCTCACCAGGAACGTTGCCCATCGATACCTCCCCGGTCGGACGGCTCGGATCCCTCTTCCCCATCGTGGTTCGCCTCCGTAGACGGCGGATGCCGCGCGGAAGTCGAACGAGAGTGAGAACGCCGTGGCCCGTTCCCAATCCGCTGCCTGGATGCTGAGTTGCACGCCGGTGAGACTGTTGAGCAGCAGCGGGGTCGCGGCAGAGAACGACGCGGCGAGGATGACCAGGCTCACCAGGGGAAAGCCCGGTGATCCGGACGTGGGATAGGTCGCGCCGACCCATCCCCAGGGAACGAAGGTGGAGAGCTGCGGTGACGACAGGCTCAGCCCGGCAACGACGATGATGGCGAGTCCGAGCGGGAGACTCGCTCGCGGGAACACCTGCCCGGTGAGCCAGGACAGCGTGGCCACGATGCCGGCCGCGCCCACTGCGACCACGAATGCCGCGGCATCCAAGATTCGTGTCTGACCGTGACTGATCAACACCGTCCCGACGAGGGTTGCACTCGCCACGAGTACCGTGACGATGACTGCGGCGGAGCGAAGCAGTGGCCTCCGCAGTGCGACGGAGCGGCGGATCTCGCTGCCGGTCAGCGCGTAGAGCAGAAACGGCGGCAACAGCGCCGGCCCGCGCTTTCGCCCCACCAGCAGCCCGCCCGACCAGAGCACCGCGACGCCGAACGAGAGGATGCCGGGAGCGTCCACCGAGGTCAGCGTCGCGATCCCGTCGGGGGTCGTTATGACCACCCAGAGGGCATGGACGACGGGAACGACGAAGAACACGGCTGCGAGGACGAACGCATAGAGCGCGTAGGCGCCGCCGCCCGTCGGTGCGCGTCGTGCCCCCCAGATCGCCCGTGCCGCCGAGAGCTGCCCGGCTCTCATGCGTGCGCCTCGAGCGTGACGGTGAAGTCGGCCGTGCGGTCCGCCAGGCTGTCGCTGTGGGTGGCGGCGACGATCGTCGCTCCGGAACGTCGGCGGGCGAGCATCGCTCGGGTGAGCAGTTCGATCCGTCCGGCGTCGAGGCGTTGCTCCGGCTCATCGAGCAGGAGCACGCCGAAGGGTCGGACGAACACCAGGGCGAGCCCGAACAGTTGGGTCTGTCCGGAGGAGAGTTCGTGGGGATACCGAGACGCCAGCGCGGTGAGACCGAACTCTTCCAGCACGCGGCGCGTCGCGGCATCCACGGAACCCGGGCTCGCCTCCCACGTCGAAGACACGAGGGCGACGTGATCGAACACGGTCAGGTCGGATGCCATCGGCGGCAATCCGATCATGGCCGCGACCCTGCGGCGGAACCGCGGATCGCGTTCGTTCACCGGACCGCCATCGACCTGCACGAGGCCCGTGGTCGCCCTGATGCGACCTGCCAGCACACGTAGGAGCGTCGTCTTGCCCGCCCCGTTCTCGCCGCGGAGCGCCACGATCTGGCCGGGCCACGCGCTGAAGGATGTCGGCGCGAGCAGGAGCGTGTCGTACGAGCTCACGCTCGCCGCGCTCACCTCGACGAGCGGCGGTGAATAAGGGTCGGTCGGCGGGGTTCTCGGGTGCACAAGTCGCCTCTGGTCGCGTGTGGGCAGTCGGTTGCGAACGGTGCCACCCACGCGTCACCGGTCCCACACCCGAGCAGGGTGCGGCCGAAGATCGAGCTGACTAACTGTGGGCGGCGACCGTGCCCGACGGTGCACGCGAGCGCACCGTCCCCGCCGCGCCGGGAGCGACTGGAAGAAGCAGCTGCCATGCACCGCGTGGCACCGCACGGTGAACCCGCGGTCGAACAGGCACGACGGAGCGGCGGCACGCCGTGCGAGCGAACCGCAGGAAGAGGGGAACCGCGGCGACGAGCGCGAGCGCCAACAGCGCGAAGGTGAGGGGATGAGGAACCTCGGGAACAAGGGGCAGGGCACCGAGACACAGCAACATTAGCGTCAGCTTGATCAACACCCCACGCCTCGCCACGGCATCCACCTCCCACCCATACTTTAGGCGTGCTCTCGGTGCTCCCGGTGCTCCTGGTGCTCTCGTGGCGGGAAGGCGACGCCTTCGCGCACGCAGAGCCGCCGATACTCCTTCGCCAGGTAGAGCGCGTAGCTGAGTGTCGATACTGCGCCGCCAGTGCCCGCCACCGCGAACACCACCAGCCAGGAAACCTGTGTGTCGAGGGCGAGGAGGCCAGCGATGATTGCCGAGACCATTGTGACGGGGCCCAGAACGTAGTCCACTTTGCGATCGAGGATGCGTGCCATCGGCAGGAAGTGCGCACCGATCACGAAGACCATCAGCGGGAGCACCCATCTGCCTTCCCCGAACGCGATCAGCAGGATCGAAGGGAACAGGTAGACCGGATGCGTGATGCTGTTCAGCACCGTCATCGCCTTGCGTTCCCGTTCGATCTCCGGCGTCGGGGTGTCCCGGAAAAGCGCAGCGTGTCGAATCTGCGTGACCGCGCGGACCACAAGGAGCGCCGCGGCGACCAGGACGATCAGCAACGCAACGCCGCCGCCCCAGCCCCATGCGAACGGCCACGACACCGCGTAGAAGACCGCGTAGCCGCTCATGATCGCGGGAAAGGGTGCGAGATCCCGCGCTGCCGCACCGAATCCGCCGGGAGCCTGCGTCACCTCTGCTCGCGTGTCGGACACCGGCAACCACCCCCACCTACTCCGTCGCCGTCGGTGCGGTGTGCGCCACCATGGATCTACTTTCTACCACAAAGTAATGTGCAATAGAAAGTACCGTGTGGTAGAAACAAATCGTGGCTGACGATGAGCACCCCGGCGATCCGTCCTCGATCCTGCGGGGGATTGAAGCGGACCAGCGAGAGGCGCAGCGCGCTTTCGCACCGAACGTCGTCCTGCTCTATTCGATCTGGGGCATCGCGTGGACAGTGGGCTTCCTGGCGCTCTATGCCGCGTTCGTTCCGGTGGAGCAGCCGTTGATCCCTCTCGCACTGGGCTTGGTGATGGGGTTGGGGGTTCTCGTCGCGGCGATCGTGTTGTCGGCCGTTCATTCCGCCCGCCGCAGTGCCGGGTCGCGCGGCCCGTCGATGGTGCAAGGCGCGATCTACGGCAACACGTTCGGGATCGCGTTCACGCTCATGGGTCTGCTCGGCTGGCGCCTGATCAGCCTGGGTGTCCCGCTGGAGCCGATGCTGTCGTACTGGGTCGCCGCCACGTGCCTCATCGTCGGCATCCTGTTCGTCGTCGGTGCCGCGATGTGGAACGACAGGTCGCAACTGGTCTTCGGATGCTGGACGTTCGTCGTCGGGTTTGCATCGGTCGCGTTGCCGCCGCCGCACAACCTTCTCGCCGGAGTTGCGGGAGGAGTCGGCTTTCTCGCGCTCGCCGCGATCCAGGCAGCCCGCCCACAGTTCATCTCTGGCCGGATCACACGGGGAACCGATGGATGAGCTCGACCCGGTCATCCACGTCCAAGCGAGACTGCGCATTGTCACGATCCTGGACACCTTCGGCCCCGGTGACTCGCTGTCCTTCCCTCGTCTTCAGAAGCTGCTCGGCGCGACGTCCGGAAACCTCGCCACGCACCTCCGCAAACTCGAAGAGAGCGGCTACGTCCACGTGCGCAAGGTGCTGGAGGGGCGCAGCCCTGTCACTTACATCGGCCTGACCGAAGACGGGCGCACCGCGTTCCGCGTCTACAAGAAGAACCTCCGGGCACTTCTCGAAGACCCGACCTGACGGAGTGGCGCGGAGCGCGGCGTCAGGATGCCGGCGTGATGGGGTGCGCGGGATATTCGCGGAGGACGAGGGATGTGCTGACCGGCCCGAAGCGGCCGATCGCGTCGATGACCTCTTCCAAGCGACGGGCATCGCGGGCGTGCACATCGACGACGAAGCAGTCCTCGCCGGTGACGCGGAGTATCCGGGTGATCTCGGTGAGCCTTCCGAACTGCGTGAGTGCATCGGCGATCTGCGCGTGGGTGGTGCGGAGCCGGATGAGGGCACGCGTGGCGAGTCCGACGGACTCGGGCGCGATCCTGGCCCCGTAGCCGACGATGATCCCGGCGTCCTCCAGTCGGCGCAGTCGGGCGGATGCCGCGGGCTGGGAGAGATGGATTCGCCCTGCCAGCTCGGTCACCGAGACTCGCCCCTCATCCTGAAGGATCCGGACCACTTCGCGGTCGATCTCGTCCAATGCGATCACGGTCGTGCCTGCCTTTCGCCTCAGATTCATCGGTACTGACCATCTGTTCGACAGAAGCATTGTCACGATCGTAGAGCATGGGGACAACTGCAACGACGTGACAAAGGAATCCAATGTCCGGACGCTGGGCAGCTGCTCGCCAGGGCAGTTGACATGTTGAGTTCGCTCATCGCCTTCGCGGCCGTCGCGGCGGTCGTCGTGCTGATGCCCGGTGCCGACACCGTACTCGTCCTCCGCACGAGCCTTCGCGACGGTTCGCGCGCGGGGACGATCACCGCCGCTGGCATCGTGTGCGGGCCGATCGTCTGGGGCCTGCTCGCCGGTCTGGGAGTCGCTCTCCTGCTGAGCCGGAACGTCCTCGCCTACAGTGCGATCGCCGCGGCGGGAGGCATCTACCTCGGGTACCTCGCCTACGCAACGTTCCTCTCGGGGCTATCAACCTGGCGGTCGTCCCCCGTCGATGTTCTGGATGCCGATGAGCAGGCCGCACCCCCCGACGACGGGTCCCGCGGCATACTTCTTCACCGGCCTGATGACGAACCTGCTGAATCCCAAGATCGGTGTCTTCTACCTGTCAGTGATGCCGGGACTGTTCCTCGGGCAGGAGATCACGCCGTGGCTCGGCGCGCTGCTCGGGGCGATGCACGCAGTCCTCGGCCTCACCTTCCTCAGCGGCGTCGCTGTGCTGTCGGGCTTCGCCAGAAGGCACCTGACGCGACCCAAGGTGCGGGCGGCGATCGAACTGGTATGCGGCGCCTGTCTGCTCGCATTCGCCTCGTTCGTCGTCATCGAAGCCATCGCTCACGCGGGCGTGCTCGGCTGGGAAGGTTGATGTCCCGACGCGCGAGGTCGGCATCCGGTGTCAGGCGACCACGAAATAGTGGTTTCCACGCCAGCGAGGCTGGTGATCAATCGCTACCGAATTGGCAACGCGCGTCAACCGACCTTGAAGCCGCCGTTGCTGTACAGGATCTGTCCGTTGATCCAGGATCCCTCGGCGGAGAAGAGGAATCGGACGAGATTCGCGGCGTCCTGAGGTGCCGAGTCTGCCGGCGGGAGTCGCCTCGACACACCAGGCGCGCACCTCGTCGCTCATCCACCCGTTGTCGACGGGGCCTGGATTCACGACGTTCGCACGCACTCCACGGTCAGCGAGTTCGACAGCTGCCGCAGTCACGATGCGGTCCAGAGCGCCCTTACTGGCGCCGTAGGGAAGATTGTGGACAGTGTGATCGCTGGTGAGCGCGACGATGTGACCGGTCGTCTCGTCCGGAGCTGTGGGAGGAAGCTGCTCCGCGAACGCTTTGATCAGCAGCCATGTCGCTCGCGCGTTCACGGCGAAGTGGCGGTCCCAGCTTTCGAGGGTTGTAGTCAAGATCGAGCTATCGACTGACTCGGCGTGCGACATGACAAGGCCCGTCACGGGCCCGATGGATTGCGCGGCTCGGAGGAGCTCTGCCGGCTCGTCGGGGCTAGTGAGGTCGCCGGGGATGAGTTCGACGGTCGCACCGAAGGCGCGACACTCGTCTGCCACCGACTCCGGATCAGCGGAGCCGCCCTCAAGCCCCACGCGATCGTCGTACGGCCGCCAGTAGTTGAGTGCGAGGTCCCAGCCGTCCCTCGCCAAGCCGACAGCGAGGCCCGCTCCGATCGAACGACGACGCCCGACGCCGGTGATGACCGCGACGCCAGATCTACCCAGCCTGCTCATGCAAACGACCCTATGAGACTCGCTGTGGTGGCAGCCAGTATTCGAGGTCTCGGCATCCGGTCGACTCAGGCTTCGGCAGCAACGACGATCTTGCCGGTGGCGCGCCCGGTCTCGACGATCGCGTGGGCTTCGCGCAGACGGGCGGCGTTCAGCGGCGCGAGCACGCGGGTCACCGTGGAGCGGATGCGGCCCGCGTCGATCAGGGCGGCGATGCGGTTCAGCAGGTCGTGCTGCGCCTGCAGGTCCCATCCGTAGCGGGAACGGGCGAACATGAACTCCCAATGCCACGAGATGCTCTTGTCCTTGAGGGCGTAGAAGTCGAGGTCGCGTTCGTCGTCGATGGCGACGATCTCGCCGAACGGGCGCAGGACCTTCACGAACAGCGGGATGCGGCCCCTGCTCTGCGCCGTGAACACGCAGTCCACTCCGCCGGGCGCGGCGGCCCGGATCTGCTTCTCGAAGTCGGGGGCGCTATGGTCGAGCACGATATCCGCGCCGAGTTGCGTCACCCAGGCGCGGGATTCGGGCCGGGATGCCGTGGCGATCACGGTCATCCCGGTGAGCGCCTTTGCCAGCTGGATGACCATCGACCCGACCCCGCCGGCGGCGCCGAGCACGAGCAACGCCCCGGTGGAGTGCTCAGTGAGCCGAAGTTTGTCGAACAGCGCTTCCCAGGCGGTGATCCCCGTCAGCGGCAGCGCTGCAGCCTCGGCATACGTCAGCGTCGCGGGCTTGCGGCCGACGATGCGTTCGTCCACCAGCTGCCGGGAGGCGTAGGAGCCGGGTCGGTCGAGACTGCCCGCGTAGAAGACCTCGTCGCCCGGCGCGAACAGAGTCACCTCGTCGCCGACCGCGACGACGACGCCGGAGGCATCCCAGCCGAGCACCCGGTCGGCGCGGGCTCGGTTGCCCGAAGCCCGGATCTTCACGTCGACCGGGTTCACCGACACCGCCCGAACCTCGACCAGCAGATCGTGTCCGCGCGGCGCCGCCGGGGAAGGCATGAGCGCATCTACGAGACTGTCCGGGCCGTCGAGTGCGCCGCCGGCGCGGGAGACGACCGCGGGGATCGTCGCTGAGGGGGGAGTGGTGAGTGTCATGAGCCCGACGCTAACCCCGAGCACATGGTTACCCGCAAGGGAATCTACTATCCGAGAGAAAGTGGATGCCGGGGCTCAGCCGTCGGCATGGACCTTCGCCAGCGCGTAGTGCGACTCGGCCCAGTCCCGCAGCGCGAAGACGGGTTCCAACGCGCTGCGGCCGTCCTCGGTCAGGGAGTACTCGACGTGCAGCGGGACGGCTGGGATGACTTCGCGGTGCACGAGCCCGAAGTCCTCCAGCCGCCGCAGCGTCGCGGTCAGCACCTTCGGCGACACCCCTTCCAGACGCCGCTGGAGCGCCCCGAACCGCAGCGGCTCCTCCGCGAGCGCACCGATCGCCAGCGCGGCCCACTTGTTCGCCACGACCTCCAGCAGGTCGCGGCACGGACAGTCCGCCGAGTAGACGTTCCCGTGCGTCTTGGCCGCCCCGCTTGTCCGTGTGCTGGTCTCAGTCATTCCCTTGTCCCTGTCAGTGCGGGCTGCACTCACCCGCTCGTTGAGCGAGGGAGCGCAGCGACGGAGTCGAAACGTGGTGCGCTGCTCGAACGGGCTTGCCGCGTTTCGACTCGGCCCGCGCGACTGGTCAGTCCATCGAGATACCTCTGCACGGCGTCGGCGCTGTCGCTGAGGGCCTCGATCTGAGCCCGGATGCCGGTGAGCTGACGACGCAGTTCGGGTGCGACCTGGGGGCAGGCTCGCAGGGACTCGCCGTCGCCAGTGGCGCACGGCAACACGACGCGGATGGCGGCGAGCGTGAGTCCGGCTCCGGACAGCGCGACGATGCGCCGGGCCGCCGCAACGTCGTCGGTGCCGTACTCGCGGTATCCGTTGATGCCGCGCCCGGGAGAGAGAAGCCCTTCGGCCTCGTAGTACCGCAGCATCCGCGGGCTCGTACCCGCCTCGACCGCGGCTTCCGTGATCTTCACCCGGATCCTCCCGTCCCGGTCGATTTGACCTTGACAGCACTGTCAGAGTTTAGCGTCGTCACCGGTGCCGAGCGGCGCCCGGAGAGGACCAGACGATGACGACCGAGCGAGCGGATGCCGAGCGCGTGAGCGAGGCGCGGTTGGGTTGGCTGTCGTTCGCGACGATGTTCGTGATCGGCACCGACACCTTTCTCGTGGCTCCGCTGCTGCCCACTCTCCGTGCCGAGTTCGATGTCGACGTCCCGGCATCCGGACCTCTGGTCTCCGCCTACGCGGTCGGCTACATCGTCTGCGCCCTGGTCGCCGGCCCGATCTCGGATCGGGTGGACCGGCGGCGCATGCTGCTGACCGGGATGGGGCTGTTCACCCTGCTCACGACGCTGTGCGGGGCGGCGTGGGGCTTCTGGCCGATGGTCGGCTTCCGCTTTCTCGCCGGCGCCGCTGCCGCGATCGCGACCCCGCAGGTCTGGGCGTCGATCCCGCAGCTCGTCCCCGGCGCCCGACTCGTACGGGTAATGGGGCGCGCGACGGCGGGGCTTGCGGTCGCGCAGGTCGCCGGCATCCCCATCGGCTCCTTCCTCGCCGCGGGATCGTGGCGGTGGTCGTTCGTGTTCGTCGGCGCCGCCGCCGCGGTCGTCACCGTGCTGCTGTTCGCCGGGTTCCCCACAGTGCCGCGTGCGGTGCCGGCCCGTCCGGGTCGGCAGGACGACCGCGGCGGGTACGCTTACGTCCTGCGCTCGCGCCGGCTGCTGCTGGCACTGGTGGCGTACTTCGTTTTCCAGACCGGGAACTTCGCGGCGCTGTCGTTCTTCGGTTCTTGGTTCGCCCGCGACTTCGACCTTGATTCCACCGGCATCGGCCTGACGATGATTGCCATCGGTGCCGGCAATGCCGCAGGCTCGCTGTTCGGCCACTTTCTCACCGCACGCCTCGGCCGTGCCCGGTCTCTTTGGGTCGGCATCCTGGCTATGAGCGTCGGCTACGCCGCCGTCGCCGTGACCGGCGTTCTTCCGTTGGCCGTCGCGTTGCTGACGGCGATCATGGCCGTCGCCGGGTTTCTCTTCCCTGTTCTCATGGCTGCCGTGCAGGAGCACGCCGGCCCTGCCCGCGGCACCGTATCCTCGCTCGCAAACATCGCCATGTACGCGGGCACCACTCTCGGTGTCGCCGTCGCAGCCCCCGTCTTCGACGCCACGCGCGAGTTCACCGGCGTCGCCGCCGTCACCGTCGCCGCCTGCCTCGTCGCACTCGTCGTCTTCGTTGCTGCGGAAGCGCTGGACGCGCGCGAGGGGCACTCGCGTCGGGTTCTGCGCTGACGGGTGTCCCAAACTCCTCCATCTTGGCCGGAGCCGACTGTGCCTAGCGCGAGATCACGCGGGCGCCGGGTATGCCGGCCCACGAGGTGGAGGAGCTTGGGACCGGCGCCCGGTGCGCACGCCGCGGGAAGGTCCCCGCCCCACGCCCAGTCGCCCGCGCTAGCTTTTCAGGGGCGCTGCCGCGCCGTGGGCGACAAGGTCTGGCTCATGTCGCGAGACTTTCGAGTTACGCTCGAAAGCACACATCCACGGTGACGAGACCCACAAGGACTGCACTCATGGCACTGGACGCGAGTACGCGGACCGAGACCGACTCCCTCGGAACCATGGAGATTCCCAGGGACGCCTACTGGGGCATCCACACCGCGCGGGCGCTGGAGAACTTCCCCATCTCGATACGACCGATCTCCGTCTATCGCGATCTCGTGAAGGCACTCGCCATGGTCAAGCAGGCATCCGCCCGTGCGAACCTCGAGATCGGGGTGCTCGACCCCGAGCGCGCCGACCTCATCGATCGCGCGGCGCAGCGGGTCATCGACGGCGAGTTCCACGACCAGTTCGTCGTCGGGGTCGTCCAGGGAGGAGCTGGCACGTCGACGAACATGAACGCCAACGAGGTCATCACCAACATCGCGCTGGAACTGGCCGGGCGCCCGAAAGGCGACTATGCGTTCCTCTCGCCGATCGACCACACGAATCGCTCGCAGTCGACGAATGATGTGTATCCGACGGCCGTCAAGGTCGGGCTGAGCCTCGACCTCGTCACGCTTCTGGAGGAGCTCGACCGCCTGCGTCAGTCGTTCATGGCGAAGGCCGTCGAGTTCCACGACATCCTCAAGATCGGGCGTACCCAGCTACAGGATGCCGTCCCGATGACCCTCGGTCAGGAATTCCACGGCTTCGCGACCACCCTCGGCTACGATCACCAGCGCCTCACCGAGAACCGCTATCTGCTCTTTCAGATCAACATGGGTGCGACGGCGATCGGCACCGGCATCACGACCCATCCCGCGTATGCGCCGGCCGTGCTGCGCCATCTGCGGGAGATCACGGGACTCGACCTCGTGACGGCCGCCGACCTCGTCGAGGCGACGAGCGACACCGGCTCGTTCATGTCGTTCTCGTCGACACTCAAGCGCAACGCGATGAAGCTGTCGAAGATCTGCAACGACCTGCGGCTGCTGTCGTCCGGCCCGCAGGCAGGCCTCGGCGAGATCAACCTGCCGGCGCAGCAGGCCGGGTCGTCGATCATGCCCGGAAAGGTCAACCCTGTCATTCCCGAAGTGGTGAACCAGGTCGCGTTCTCGGTGGCAGGAGCCGATCTGACCGTCACGATGGCCAGTGAGGCGGGGCAGCTCCAGCTGAACGCGTTCGAGCCCATCATCGCGCACTCCATTTTCCAGTCGATCACCTGGATGCGTCGCGCGATGCGCACGCTGCGGGTGCACTGCGTCGATGGGATCACGGCGAACCACGAACGGCTGGGCGCCATGGTGGGATCCTCGGTCGGTGTCGTCACCGCGTTGACGCCGTTCCTCGGCTACGCGGCGTCGGCGGCGCTGGCCAAGACGGCGTTGCTGACCCACCGCAACGTCGGGGACCTCGTCGTCGAGGCCGGACTCATGAGCCGCGCGGATGTCGACAAGCAACTCTCGCCGGCGCGGTTGTCGGGGCTGGAAGCCGTCACGCAGGCGATTCCGATCGTCCAGCCCGCCGAGAACGTGGTCGAGACGCGCTGATCCTCGGGCAGGATGTCTGCGGTGCGCGCTCCGCGGGTGGTGTCCGTCGGTTAACGTAGATCGAGCCGTCACGCACTGGATCGACACAGGAGGCCTCATGAGCGACCCCAGCAATCCCTCGCCCGCCCCGGAGGGTCAGAACCCGGCACCGCGGCCCGCGTACGGGGAGTACGCGCCGCCGCCCGCGCCCCCCGCCTACGACAGCGCCCCGGCCTACACGGCGCCCGCGTACCAGTCCGCACCCGCCTACGACGGCGGGGCTCCCTCGAACGGTTCGTACCCGGGTAAGACGCTCGGCATTGTCGCGCTCATCGTGGCGATCTTCGCGAACCTGATCGGTCTCATTCTCGGCATCGTCGCGCTGGTGCAGAGCAAGAAGGCCGGCTACAAGAACGGCTTCGCCGTCGCCGCGATCATCGTCGGCTCGGTGCTGTTCGTGATCGGCCTCATCATCGGCATCATGCTGCTCGTCTGGCTCACGACGCAGGGTGCGGACCTCGTCAATCAGGTCAACGCATGCCTCGATGACCCGACGGGTTCGGTCGTCTACAACGGCATCACGATGTCGTGCGAAGAAGTGCTGAGCAACTCGAACCGATGAGAGTCGCGAAGGTGCGGATGCCGACGGCATCC
>NZ_JBASZT010000065.1:0-4446 GCF_049661145.1 Microbacterium sp. | reverse complement strand
GCGCACAGCCGGGCCGGGACGGGCCGACGGGTGGACCGTCTTCGAACTCGCCGCGGGCGGCGACGCCGGCGCCGGCGAGATCGTCGAACGGGCCGGGCGGATGCTGGGGCGCATCGCGGCGGTCCTCGCCAGCATGTTCGATCCCGAGCGCATCGTCATCTCCGGCCGGGTATCGCCCGGCATGGAACAGCTGCTCTCCACGGCGCGGCCGCTGCTGCCCGCCGGCGTCGACCTGCCCGCACCGGAGCTCATGGTCTCTCGTCTGGGCGTGGACGCCGTCCTCATCGGCGCCGTCGCATCCGCCGCGGCGACGGCCCGGTCCCACGCGCTCGATCTCTGGCTCGCTCGCTGATCCCGCCGGCGGCGGCCCGAACCGTCCCGTCGCAGCGGGACGGCGAACCCTCCCATCCGGGACGCACCCATGGCCATACTGTTCCCATGAGATCGCCCGTCGGGACGGCGCACCGCGTGGGGGGAGCGGTCGTGTGGGCGGTGGCGTGGTCTCTCGCCGGTGCCGCGGCGGTCCTGCTGCTGGTGTTCCACCGCGGCGGATTCGAGCGGCAGGGCTTCTACCTGATCGACACGACGGTCGCCGTCGTGTACGGCCCGGTCAGCGCCCTGCTGCTCGGCCGGTCGCGGCACCCGGCCGGTCCCCTGCTCGCCGTCTATGCGATCGGCGGCGGGTTGTCTGCTTTCGGGGCCCAGTACGGCCTCGCCTCGGCATCCCTCGGCGGGCTGCCCGGGTCGCCGTTCGTCCTGTCGCTGTCGGATTGGGCATGGGTGCCGGGCACGCTCGCCAACGCCACCGTGCTGCCGTGGCTGCTCGTGGTCGGGGCGAACGGGGTGGAGCGTCGGCTTTCGCGCACGATGACGGTCACCGGTCTGTCGGTGACGGCCATCGCGACGTTCACAGCGCTGACGACCGAGAACAGCGTTCCCAATCCGCTCGCGATCCGGGGCGCGGGATATGAGCGCGTCGCGTCGGACGTCTTCGTCGCCGCGGTGCTCGTCGCGCTCGCGCTCGCGGCCGTCGCCGTCGTGTGGCTGTACCGGTGCGCCGTCCGGGGACCCGCACAAGAGCGCTCGGGGCTCGCGTGGCTTGCCACCGGACAGCTGTTCATGTTCTTCACGTACGGCGCCATGCTGCTGCCGGCGGAACTCGCCGGAGCGTTCCGGCTGGCGAGAGTGACCGATTTCCTTCCACTGGTCGCGCAGACTCTTCTCCCGGTGTCGCTCATCGTCGTCGTGCTGCGCCGACGGCTGTGGGGCGCCGAAGCGCTCGTGAGCCGCGTCGCCCTGTGGACGATGCTCGCCACCGCGATCGTGGCGGTGTATCTCGCCGTCGCGTGGGGAGCCAGTGAAGTGCTGGGGATGCTGACCGGAACCCGCGATGGCGTCGTGCCGGGCCTTGTGGCCGCCGGGATCGTGGCGCTCGTGTTCCACCCGCTGCGCGCCTGGTTGCAGGTGCGGGTCGACGGGCTCGTCTACGGCGCGGTCGCCGATCCCGATCGGCTGCTGGGCGACCTCGGCGAGCGCCTGGGTGACGCCTCGGATGCCCGGGCGCGACTGCAGGCCCTCGCGACCGGAGTGCGCACGAGTCTGGAGCTGGGCGGCGTCGAGATCGTGGGCGCCTCCCCCGGCGGCGACCTGCCGCCGATCATCGCGCGATCGGGCGAGGTGACACCCGAATCGACGGAGCTCGTGCTGGAGTCGGGCGGCGAGCGTGTCGGCATCCTGCGCATCGCGCCGAAAGTCGACGGATGGGGGGCTGGGCCGGCTGCGGGACGGCTGCCGGCGCGTACGCTGTCGACGGCGCGCAGCCTGCGCGGCGTCATCGCCGTCGCGCTGCAGCTCGCGCAGGCGGGTGTCGAACTGGAGCAGGCGCGCACGCGGCTGCTCGACGTCCGGCAGGAGGAGCGCCGGCTGCTGCGCCGTGAACTGCACGACGGCCTCGGGCCCGCCCTCGCCGGAGTGGGACTCGGGCTGGCCGCCGCACGCAATACTCTCACGCGGGATCCGCGGGATCCGCGGGACGTTCGAGCCGCGGCCGACCTGCTCGACCGGCTGCAGGCTGAGCTGTCCGTGCGCACCGAAGAAGTCCGCTCTCTCGCCCGCACGCTGCTGCCGCCCGCGCTGGACGCCGGTGGTCTGAGCCTGGCACTGGATGCCCTCGCCGTGCGCTACTCGGACGGGGCGCTGCGCATCGATGTGACCTGCGCGGGTGCCGACGACCTCGACGCGCGCCGGCAGGTCGCGGTGTATCACGTCGTCTCGGAGGCGGTGCTGAACGTGCGCCGGCACGCCGATGCCACCCGGTGCGTCGTCGCGGTGCGACCCGAGTCCGACGGTTCCGTGCTCGTATCCGTGGCGGACGACGGGCGGGGCCTCGATCCTCGCGCCGAGCGGACCGGTGTCGGACTGGCCTCGATGCGAGAGCGGGTCAGCGAGCTCGGCGGTACTCTCACCGTGGTCTCCGATGCAGGGACGCGCATTCAAGCGGTGCTGCCGTGATCCGCGTGCTCGTCGTCGACGACCATCCCGTCTTCCGCATCGGAATGTCCGAGTTGCTGGCGTCGCTCGACGGCGTCACCGTCGTCGAGCAGGCGGCGGACGAGCACACCGCTGTCGAACTCGCGATCGAGCACCGGCCCGACGTCATCATCATGGACCTCGACCTCGGCGAGGGCGCCGGTTCGGGGGTGGATGCGACGCGGCGCATCACGCGCGAAGTCCCCACCGCGGGCGTGCTCGTGGTGACGATGCTCGGCGACGACGAGTCGCTGTTCGCCTCGATCCGCGCCGGCGCCCGCGGTTATCTGCTGAAGGGAGCGACCCCGCCCGAGGTGGAGCGCGCGGTGCGCGCCGTCGCGCAGGGCGAGGTGCTGCTCGGCGCGGACGTCGGCCGTCGTGCGCTGTCGTACCTGTCGGGCGCGCGCACGGCAGGACCGATCGCCTTCCCCGAGCTGACCGACCGCGAGCGGGAGGTGCTCGATCTCGTGGCGCGCGGCCTCGACAACGCACGGGTCGCGCGCCGACTGATCCTCAGTGACAAGACCGTGCGCAACTACGTGTCGGGGATCATGACCAAGCTCGGCGTTCCCGACCGCTCGGCGCTCATCGTCCGCGCGCGCGAGGGCGGCCTCGGCGCGGACTGATGCGAGAGTCTCGTGACATGACCCAGATTTCCTTACCCCACGGCGCGGCAGAGCCACTGAAGGGCTGAGCCCCGGCAGGTGCGGCAGGTGCGGCACGTGCGGCTGACGAGGCATCGTCCCACCGATTCGGGACGCGGAGCCCTCACATCCGGGACGCCGGGAGCGCGAGTCTCTATTCGGACCTGCGGGTCCCCGCCGCAGAGCTCTGGGGCGAAAGTCTGGCCAGCTGAGGCAGATTTTCTTGCCCCACGGCGCGGCAGCGCCCTTGAAAAAGCTCGGGCGGTCACGAGATACCAGGAGGATCTACCATGTCACCACATCCCTCGGCACGACGTTCGCCGGCACTGCATTCACCAGCACGGCGTTCACCGGCACCGCGACCGGGACGCGCTCGCCTCTGGCCACTCTGGGGAGTGGCGGGAGGGCTCCTGGGCGAAGTCGCGACCATCCTCACCGACGTCCGCTCACCGCGAGAGACGGCTGCCGACGAAGCCGGCCTGCCCTACACCGTCACTCCGGACGACATGGCGCTGCTGGACGGTCGAATGCTGTACATCGGGTTCGTGGTGGGATTCGCCTCCGTCGCCGCCCTGCTCGTCTTCGCTGCCGCCTGGAAGCGGCATGTCGAGACGCGCTACGTCACCTCGACGGCAGCACGCCTGGTGAGCATCGGGTTCGTGGTGTCGGCCGCCGGGCTGACTCTCGGGTACGGCTGGAAGGGCGCGCTCGGCAACTACCTCACGTCCGAGGCTGGGCTCTTCGACGAACGGGGGTTGTTCGTCTATTTCATGCTGACCGACTTCGGGCCGTACATCCCGTGGTTCGGCACGCTGCTGTCGATGGTGGGTCTTGGCTGGATGGCGTGGCGTGAGCGCACCGTCTCGCGCGTGCTCGGCACGGTGGCGGGGCTCTACGCCGCCGCGCTGTTCGTCGCGTTCGGGCTCTCTGGCGTTCCGGGGCTGGCGGGTCCGCTCGGCGGCTTCGCCGTGTTCGGGGTGTCGCTGTGGCTGAGCGTGGGCTCCAGTCGCGTGACACTGCGTCACGACCCGCTCGCCGTGAACGCGGATGCCCGCCGCCTTGCGCCGGTCGAGGCGTGAAAGGCGCGATGGTCGCCGCCGCGGCCGCGGTGCTCGTGGTCGTGACCGTGCTGTTGGGGGGCTGTGCGGCGGCGGGGTCCGGTACAGCGTCGATGACGGATGCCGGGGGAATCTCCGGCTCGGCGGATTCCGGAAGCTCCGGGAGCGCGGGGGGCTCCGGGGGCTCGGGGGGCTCGGCGGGTTCAGGGGACTCC
>NZ_JBASZT010000064.1:0-2434 GCF_049661145.1 Microbacterium sp. | reverse complement strand
ACGCTCCGAGTCCGCGGTCGGTGTCGACGACACCGGGAGTCCGATGAGCGCGCGGCCGTCGACAGCGGCGCCCGTGTCCGCGCCGCCGAACATGGCGCACCGCGCATCGCGCGGTATCGCGGTGACGATGGGCGGGATGTGGTCGAAGACCATCATCCAGATGGCGGCGATCGTCCTGCTCGGACGCCTCCTCTCTCCCGAGGACTTCGGGCTCATCGCGATGGTCACCGCGATCTCCGGAGTCGCCGACCTCGTCAGAGACTTCGGTCTGACCGGCGCGATCATCCAGGCGCGCGAGATCAGCGAGCGCGCGTGGCGAAGTCTGTTCTGGCTCGCACTCGCACTCGGAACGTTCCTCGGCGGCATCCTCGCGGCGGCAGCACCGCTCATCGCGATGCTCTACAAGGATGACCGCCTTATCCTGATCACGCTGGTGGTCGCTCCGAGCCTCATCGTCAACGGGCTGATCATGCCGTTGCAGGCGCGAGCGACCCGGGACCTGATGTTCGGGCTCCTGGCCAAGATCGATGTGTACTCGATGGTCATCGGTGTCGCGCTGGCGATCACGACGGCGCTGCTCGGATGGGGCTACTGGGCGATCCTGATGATGGTCGGCGGTGGCCTCCTCGCTCGCCTGGTCGTGCTGTGGGCGGCCCTCAGACCACGACCGGGGTGGCCGAGAATCCACCGCGACGTGCTTCCCCTGGTGACCAGGGGAAGCAGCATCTTCGGCGCCGAGCTGCTGAACTACGTCGAGCGCAACTCCGACACCATCATCATCGGTAACCAGCTCGGAGCGGCCGTCCTCGGACAGTACTCGCGAGCCTATGCACTGTTCCTCATGCCGCTCCAGCAGCTCAACGGGCCGATCGGACGCGTGGCGCTGCCGGTGCTGAGCAAGCTTCAGGACGATGCCGACAGGTATCGACGGTACATTCGCGGCGCTCTCCTGGTCATCGGGTATCTGACCCTCCCGACGTACGCGATCCTGGCGACGATCTCCGGCGCGCTCTTCGAGCTTCTCATCGGCCCGGGATGGGATCAGGCCTCGATCATCTTCAGCATCCTCGCGATCGCCGGCATCTCCCAGGGAATCGGCAAGGTACGCGGGTGGCTCTTCATCACCCTGGGGCGTTCGCACCAGCAGTTCCTGCTGGATCTCGTCACCCGGCCACTCGTCGTCCTCGGCTTCTTCGTCGGAATCATGTGGGGCGGGATCTACGGACTCGCGCTGACCTACGGCATCATCTCGGCGGTTCTGCTCGTCCCCGGATTCGCGTTCGCGATCCACAAGACGTTCGTCCGCGGGACCGACATCATCTTCCCGGTGCTGCGCCCCTTCGTCTTCGCACTCCTGGCCTTCGCAAGCGCGTACGCCGCGACCCGCTCGGTCGAACTCCTCCCGATCCTCGAAGTGATCGTCGGGGGCCTTGCGGGGCTGGTGGTCCTTCTCCCGCTCCTGCTGATCCCCGCCTATCGCCGGGACTTCCAAACGATCCTCGGCTTCGTCAAGCAGGTGCGCAAGCCGAAGGGCACGCCGCACGACGACTCCGACCCCACTGCCTCGGAGCAGGAGGCGGACATGGTCGGCGAGGTGCTCCTCACCGACGCCGCCACGGCGGATGAGGTGCTCGAAGCGGAACTGACCGTCGAGGAACTGAAGGTCGGTGAGCGTGACGACGCTGACGCGAGCCCGCGGCCGTCGTGGGACGATCCGGCCGAGCAGCCTCCGCTGACCCGCCGGGAGCTTCGCGAGCAGCGGGAGCAGCCTCTCACCCGTCGGGCGCTTCGCGAACAGCGGGAGGCGCGGGCACACGCCGAGCGCGCGTCGTCGAGCGACTCGGTCGACGCATCCCACACTTCCGCCTGACCGGAACGCGGTCGCGGTTCCCCCTCACGGCCTCATGAGAGTTGTCGGATCACCGAACAGCTGACCATGGGGTTCTTCTCGCACGGGCCGTTGCGCCGAAGAGGCGAACTGTCCTCACGAGAGTTGTCGCGATCCGTTCCGCCACAAGGAGACGCCCCCACGCGTCGTACGTGGGGGCGTTTCCTTGTGAGCGATCCGGGCTCACCGCATCCGGCGAAACGCTAGTTCTGGATGGTCACCTGGATCGTCGGGCTGTACCCGGTGTTCTTGGCGGCGTCTGTCGCCCGCGCCTCGAGCACGTACAGACCGTTGGGGTACTTCTTCGTGGACATCGACATCGACCAGTCGCCATTGGCCTGCTTAGTCAGGTTGCCGAGCTTGTTCGGTCCCGACCAGAGCGTGACGCCCGTGACGCCGACGTTGTCGGTCGCACGCACGACGATCGTCCCGGTACCCGAGATGGTCGATCCCGAAGCCGGCGAGACGATGTTCACCGTGGGAGCAACCGTGTCCCGGGTCGGCGACGGCGAGGGGCTCGGCGTCGGCGTGGGGGTCGGCGTCGGG
>NZ_JBASZT010000063.1:0-2532 GCF_049661145.1 Microbacterium sp. | reverse complement strand
CAAACTACTACGCCCCCGACCCCGAACGCGCCAAAACCAACGCCCTCCGCCAACTCCGCGCTCTCGGATACGACGTGGAACTCACACCCCTGGCAGCCTGAACCTCACGAAGACTTTCGGGTCAGCGCTGTGCATCGTGATCGCGTCGATCCTCGTGCCCGCGTCGATCGTCAGCGCGTGGGCGCAGGTGCAACTCGTGGACGAAGAGTCCTTCGTCCGCACCCTCGGACCCCTCGCCGAGGAGACCGTCGTGCAGGATCTCGTGATCGATGAGGCGATGGCGGCTATCGACGCGCAGGTCGACTTCACTCGGTTCACCGACGACCTCTTCGATGGCATCTCCGAGCTCGGGCTGCCGCCGGCGGCCTCGAGTGCACTCGACCTGCTTCGCCAACCCGCGGCACAGGGCCTCCAGGGTCTCGTCGACCAGACATTGACGACCGTCGTACGCTCCGACGCATTCGCGGACGTGTGGACGATGACCCTCCGCGGTACCCACCGGGCACTAACGGTGGCATCGACGTCGGACGGCGGCGGGGTCGTCGTGATGACGAAGGACGGCCTCGGCATCCAGATCGGCACGATCGTCGCGCAGGTCAGGCAGGAACTCGCCGATCGCGGTGTCGGCGTGGCCTCGCTGATCCCCGCCGTCGATCGCGTCGTGACCATCGGCAGCGGCGACGTTCTCGCGATCGTCCGCCTGTCCTACGCCATCGCGACGGTCGCCGGGTGGTGGCTGCCGATCCTCACTCTCGCGCTGTTCGCCCTCGGCATCCTTGTCTCCCGGCGGCGCAACGCTGCCGTCCTCGGCACGGGACTCGGTTTCGCGCTCGGCGGCGGGTCGCTGGCGATCGCGCTGACCGCGGGTGCGACGGGTGTCGCGCTCGTTGCGGGTCAGCTCGACCTGTCCCCGTCGGCGCTCGACGTCATCTACCAGCGCATCGTGGCGGACATGACGCAGACCGCGTGGGTCATCGCGCTCCTCGGTGTCGTGGTCGCGGTGATCGGCTGGATCATGGGTCGCTCCACTCCGGCGCGCCGGATCCGTATCGCCGGAGAGTCGATGAACGCCTCGGCGCGAGCGAGGCTGGCCTCGTGGGGGCTCGACACCGGTGCGTTCGGCCGCTGGCTCGCGCGCAACCGGTTGCTCGTGCGCGTCATCATCGCCGTCATCGCGGTGCTGTGGTTGTTCGCGCTGCGCCCCCTCGGCGCCGGGGAGGTCTTCCTCGTGCTGATCGTATCGCTCCTCGCCGGCTGGATCCTGGAACTGCTGCAGGCTCCCCCGGTCGCTGCACGGGCTTGACGCCCGGGAAGCCGGCCTTCGGAAGCGCCGACATGCGGATGCCGCGGCAAGCAACCCGCGATTCGGCGCCTCCGAACCGGCCCGCGCGCACCTCGCTCAGACCCGTCCCGCCGCTCAGACCGCCGCGGCGACCGCCTCTCGCACGCGGCCGGTGGCCTCGACGAGGTTGCGCAGCGATGCCACGGTCTCGTCGTAACCGCGAGTCTTCAGCCCGCAGTCCGGGTTGACCCACACCTGACGGAGCGGGATCTCGGTCGCTGCCCGCTGCAGCAGCGCCTCGATCTCGGCGGTGCTCGGCACGCGCGGCGAGTGGATGTCGTATACACCGGGACCGATGCCCGCCGCGAAGCCCGACGCGGCGATGTCACCGATCACCTCGCCGCGGCTGCGCGCCGCCTCGATCGAGGTGACGTCGGCATCCAGCCCCGCGATCGCCTCGATCACGACGCCGAACTCCGAGTAGCACAGGTGCGTGTGGATCTGCGTCGCGGGCGCAGCTCCCGCGGTCGCGATGCGGAACGCGCGCACCGACCAGTCGAGGTATGCCGGCTGGTCGACCTGCCGCAGCGGCAGCAGTTCCCGCAGCGCCGGCTCATCGACCTGAATGATCCGGATGCCGGCGGCCTCCAGATCTGCGATCTCGTCACGCAGTGCGAGGGCCACCTGGTTCGCGGTGTCGGACAGCGGCTGGTCGTCGCGCACGAACGACCACGCCAGGATCGTGACGGGCCCCGTCAGCATCCCCTTGACGTACTTGTCCGACAGCGACTGTGCGTACCGCGCCCACTCCACCGTGATCGGCTCGGGGCGAGCGACGTCGCCCCACAGGATCGACGGCCGCGTCGCCCGTGAACCGTAGGACTGCACCCAGCCGTGCTGCGTGACGGCGAAGCCGTCGAGGTGCTCGGCGAAGTACTGCACCATGTCGTTGCGCTCGGCCTCGCCGTGCACGAGGACGTCGAGTCCGAGCTCCTCCTGCAGCGCGATGACGCGGGCGATCTCGGCGCGCAGGAACTCCTGATAGTCCTCCGCCGTGAGCTCGCCGCGACCGTAGCGCGCCCGCGCCCGACGGATCTCACCCGTCTGGGGGAACGATCCGATCGTCGTCGTGGGAAGCACCGGCAGATTCAGCGACTGCTGCGCCGCGATCCGGTTCTCGAGCGTGCCCCGCTCGGCGTCGGCGGCGGTCAGCACCGCGGCGCGGGCACGGACGGAGCCGTCGCGCACGC
>NZ_JBASZT010000062.1:0-10783 GCF_049661145.1 Microbacterium sp. | reverse complement strand
TGGCGGGAGCGCGCGCGGCACGCCGTCGAGCGCGGCGAGCGCCTGGACGCGCTCATCCCGCGGATGCTGCTGGACTCGCCGCTGAGCATGGTCGGGTATTGGTGGGGCACCTCGATCGGCTGGGTCTGGGGGATGGTGTGGTCGACGGGGCGCGTCGAGAGGCGCGCCGGGCTGTGGGTGTTCTCGGGCATGCCGTCGTGGGCCTTCGGACGCGGCGGCGTCTGCGTCGGAGGCTGCTACCTGACCGGGTCGGCGCGCGTGACCGACGCGGTGCTCCGCCACGAGGCGGTGCATGCGCGGCAGTGGCGCCGGTACGGCTTTCTCATGCCGCTGCTGTACCTGCTCGCAGGACGCGACCCGTTGAGGAACCGCTTCGAGATCCTCGCCGGCCTCGAAGACGGCAACTACCTCCCCCGCGGCGCCGCCCGCTAGCCCGGTGGTCGCGTGCCACGCCCACCCGGTGGGTCGCAGATGGCCGCAATCCCGCACTCGTGGCGACCATTCGCGGCCCCGCCGCGACGACGCTGGTGCGATCGCGTCGATGGCGACCGCAAGCGCTCGCGCCGGGAACGAACCCGGGTCAGCGGGTGCTGACGAGCCCGAAGCGCTCGGGCGTGTGCACGTGCTCGGGCGCGATGCGCAACGTCTCGGTGAGGTGGTCGAAGATGTCGGCCGTCCCGAGGAACCCGCCGAGCAGATAGATGCGCGTGCCGACGGCGCAGGCGGCATCCGCGGTGTCGGCCGGGCACAGCATCTCGTCGGCCCATGCGTTCACGGCGCGTGTGAGCGCCTGGCCGGGCGCGCACGCACGGCCCGTGCCGGGGTCGCCCGTGCGACGCGACCGGTCGAGCCACGTGACGATCATGCGGGCGGGCACGTCGATGGGGGAGATCCACCCGGCATCCGGCACCTCGATGAACACACGGCCCGTCGAACAGATCGGCAGAGTCGCGAGCAGCGCGCCGAGCTCGGCCAGGGAGTTCTCATCGGCGGTGATGAGATGCTGCACGCGGGTGTGGCGCGGCGCCTTGCACGCCGACGCGTTGTGCGCCGACGCAGGCACGTGCACGACCGGTGAGCTCATAGTGACTCCACTATAACCCGGTTAAGGGGAGGCTTACCTCATGGTCGCGTATCGATGATGATCTCGCGCAGTGCCGTGACCTCGTCGTCGGCCATGCCGCCGGCGCGCAGGTAGTCCGCCGCGGAGCCGAACCTCGCCGTCACATCCGCCAGCAGCGACCGCATCACCGCTGCGGGCGAGCGCATCACGAGGTCCTCGAGGTGGCGCGCCCCCGGGTGCAGCACCCGCAGATGGGCGATGAAGCGCTCGCTGCGCTCCCTGGGCAGGAGGGTCTCGGTGCGCGCATAGTCGCTGACCACGGCATCCTCCTCCACCCCGGAGGCGGCGAGCATGAGGGCGACCGTCACGCCGGTGCGATCCTTGCCGACCGTGCAGTGCACGAGCACCGGCTGGTCGGCGATGACGGCGCGGGCGACGTCGATGATGCGGTCGGATGCTTCGTCCACGAGGGCGCGGTACATCTCGGGCAGTGAGACATCCTCCACGAAGAAGGATGCCGTGGACCCGAGGAACAGCGGCACGCGCACCGTCTCGATGTCGAGCCCCGCAATGAGGCTCGGCTCGCGTACGAACTCGTCGTCATCGCGCAGATCGACGATACGACGGATGCCGAGGCGGCGCAGTTCGACGCGGCCCGCATCGCCGAGGTGCGCGAGGTTACCGGAGCGGAACAGCACACCGGAGCGCGTGCGCGCGCCCGCCGGGCCTCGCGCGCTTCGCGCGGCGAGCCCACCCACGTCGCGGAAGTTCGGGGCGCCGGGTACCCCTGTCATACCGAGTCGGCCACGGGGCGCTCGTGCTGCCGCGGCGGCACCGGGTACTTGCCGGCGATTGTGATCCGGTTGAACGCGTTGATGGACACGAGCATCCAACTCAGCGCGACGTACTCCTGCTCCGACAGGATGCCGCCCACCCGGTCGTACACGTCGTCCGGGATGCCCCGCTCGTGAATGTAGACGTAGCGCTCCGCCAGCTCAAACGCCGCACGCTCGCGGTCCGTGAACACGCCGGACTCGTGCCACGCCGGCAGCTGCGCGATCTCATCGACCGTCACCCCCGCCCGCACGGCGCGATCCACGTGGTTGCGGACGCAGTAGGCGCATCCGTTCAGTTGCGAGGCATGGATGAGGACGAGCTCCTTGAGCCGATCGTCGATGCCCGCCTCGACGCCGATCTCGCCGACGGTGCGCGAGAATGCGTCGAGGGCGTCGTAGGCGCGCCGCGCGGAGCGGGACAGGTGCACGCGACGCTCTGTGGACATGCTTCCACCCTACGGCGGCAGCGGGGCGAGCGGCGGGCGGAGCGCTCGGCGCGCAGGCGATTCGCTGGTATGGCCGACGCACCCCGCGGGCGGGTCGCAAGTTGCCGCCAAGGCGCTGGGATAGCGACCAGATGCGACCCCACCGCGATCAAGACAACCCCTCACACGGACCGGCGGGTCCCAATTGGTCGCAATGCACGTGAGGTACCGACCACGTGCGACCCCCTGTGACCCCGCGAGCGAGGGTAACCCGCCGGGCTGGGAGACAATGGCGGGATGGATGAGTTCCAGTTCCTTCCTGCCCAGGCTGCGGAGCTCCAGGCGGCGGGCATCGACGCCACCGTCCCGACGGTAAGGCGCCTCGCGCACGTGCTGTCGGACGGCCGCACCGTCAGCGCGCTCGCGTACGGAGCAAGCGACCCCGTCGTCACCTTTCTCCATGGCGCGGGGCTGAACGCGCACACCTGGGACACCACGGTGCTCGCGCTCGGGCTCCCCGCCCTCGCCGTCGATCTGCCAGGTCATGGCGATTCCTCCTGGCGCGACGACGCCGCCTACACGGGGCGCGTCCTCGCGGCCGACATCGCCGACGCCATCAGGGCCTGGACCGAAGTGCCCCAAGTGCTCGTCGGACAGTCGCTCGGCGGGCTCACGGGTGCCGCCCTCGCGGCATCCCACCCCGAACTCGTGCGCAACCTCGTCGTCGTCGACATCACGCCGGGCATCGATCCGGGCGGCGGCGCGGCACAGATCGCGGCATTCTTCGCCGGCCCCACCGAGTGGGCCAGCCGCGACGAACTCGTCGAGCGTGCGCTGGCGTTCGGCCTCGGCGGCTCCCGCGAGGCGGCAACGCGCGGCGTCTTCCTGAACACGCGTGAGCGTGCCGACGGCCGCATCGAGTGGAAGCACCACTTCGCCCACCTCGCGAACACGCTGGCGGCCGACCCGGCGGCAGCGCAGACAGCGGAGGCTCAGCAGCGCGCCCTCCGTGGTGCCCTAACGGCGTCGGGTTGGGGCGACCTGGCCGCCGTCACCGTCCCCGTCACGCTCGTGCGCGGCGAGCGGGGCTTCGTCACTCCCGCGGATGCCGACGAGTTCCGCCGTCGCGAGCCCTCGGCATCCGTCATCGATGTCGCTTCCGGCCACAACGTGCAGGAGGAGAAGCCCGTCGAACTCGCCCGGATCGTCGCGGGCGCCGCGGGTGCGTGAACGGCGGTCACAGCTCCTGACGGGGGTTGCGATGGTCTCGATACACCCGCGGCTACGCCGCGGGCACTCGACCACCGGGGGGAAGAGCACCGCGCCCGCCGCCGCGGGCACTCGACCACCGGGGGGCGGGCGCGGCACTCGACCACCGGGGGGCGGGCGCGGCCCGCCTCGTCCGACGTCTCTACCACCGGAGCGGGATTGCGACGCGCGATGACCTTGTGCGAGGCAGGATGACCCGCGGACACGCGCGCAAAGCCTAGGCTGTTACGCACCCGAGTTCGTGGGACGTGCGAACGGCAACGATGCACGCCCGCCCTTGCGAAAGGAAACCCCTCCTCATGCCTCGCCGCACCACTCTCGCCGCCGCTGCCCTTCTCGCGGCCGGCGCGCTGCTGCTCAGCGCCTGCACCGGTGGGTCGGCGCCCGAACCGACCGCCAGCGTCGGTCCTGCGGATCCCGACGCCTCCGTCGCGGTCCGCCTCGTCCTCGAGCCCGGCAATCTCGACATCCGAGAGACCGCGGGCGCCGCTCTCGATCAGATCCTGATCGACAACGTGTATCAGGGGCTGGTCTCCCGCACACCGGACCAGGAGATCGTCGACACGCTCGCCTCCAGTCACTCCGTCTCGGCGGACGGGCTGACCTACACCTTCACCCTCCGCGAGGGGGTCACCTTCCACGATGGCCAGGAACTGACTCCGCAGGATGTCGTCTGGTCGCTGCAGCAGGTGAAGGACACCGCGTCGTTCCGCGACTCCGCCCGCCTCGCGAACGTCGCCTCGATCGCCGCCGATGGCCAGGACATCGTGCTCACCCTGAGTGCCCCCGACTCCACGCTGCTGTGGAATCTCACCGGTCGCGCCGGGCTCGTCTTCAAGGAGGGCGACACGATCGACCGCAAGACGAAGACCAACGGCACCGGGCCGTTCGCGCTGACCGACTGGAAGAAGGGCGACTCGATCACTCTCGAGCGCACTGACGACTACTGGGGTGACGCGCCGTCCGTCGCCGAAGTCGTGGTGAGCTTCATCCCCGACACCCAGGCCGCTCTCAACGGCGCGCTGGCCGGCGAACTCGACGTCGTCACCGGGTTCGACGCCAACCTCACCGACCAGATCGAGGCGAACGGTGACTTCGCCGTCGTCCTCGGCAAGTCCACGGACAAGGGCACCCTCGCCATGAACTCGACCTCGGGGCCTCTCGCCGACAAGCGGGTACGTCAGGCGATCCGTCAGGCGATCGACAAGGAGTCGATCGTCGAGGCGCTCGGGGCCGGGCAGACGCTGTACGGGCCGATCCCCGAACTCGACCCCGGATACGAGGACCTCTCGTCGACGGCACCGTTCGATCCGGATGCCGCGAAGGCGCTCCTGGCCGAAGCGGGCGCCGAAAACCTCTCGCTCACACTCACGATCCCCGCGTTCTATCCCACGACGGTCTCGCAGATCCTGGTGTCGAACCTCGCCGATGTCGGTATCACTCTCAACGTGGATCCCGTCGAGTTCGCCACATGGATCAGCGATGTGTACACCAACCACGACTATGAGCTGAGCTTCGTGCTTCACCCCGAGTCCCGCGACTTCGAGAACTGGGCGAACTCCGACTACTACTTCACCTACAACAACCCCGAAGTGCAACAGCTGTATGCGGATTCAGTGGCCGCGACCGACCCGGACACCGCCGCCGACCTGCTCGCACAGGCCGCGAAGATCGTCGCCGAGGACCAGGCTGCCGACTGGCTGTACAACGGCGCCTCTGTCGTCGCGGTGAGTTCGAACGTCACGGGTTTCCCGACCACGGGCACGAACGAACGCATGAACCTCGCCGCGTTGATCAAGAGCCAGGGCTGATCGAGCGAGGGTGATCCGCTATGCGCTGACACGACTGGCCCTGCTCGCGCTGGGCCTGTTCGTCGCCAGTGCGCTGATCTTCCTCACGCTGCGGATCCTCCCCGGCGACGTCGCGCAACTCATCGCGGGGATGAACGCGACCCCGCAGCAGATCGAGGCCATCCGCGAGCGGCTCGGGCTCTCCGAGCCGCTCGCGGTGCAGTATCTCTCGTGGATCGGCGGGATCCTCCGCGGCGACCTCGGGACCTCGCTCCTTACCGGCGATTCCGTGGCCTCCGAGCTCCTCGAGAAGGGGCAGGTCACGATCCCATTGGGGCTCATGGCAATGACCGTCGCGCTGCTGATCGCGTTGCCGTTCGGAGTGATCTCGGCAATGCGGCGCGGCCGGCCGGCCGGCACCGCGCTCAGCGTCGGCGCGCAAACCCTCGCGGCCGTCCCGGTCGTGTGGGCCGGGATGATGCTCGTCCTCGTGTTCGCCGTGTGGCTCGGCTGGTTGCCCGCGCAGGGTTTCCCGCGCGGCGGCTGGACCGATCCCGGACTCGCGGTGCGGTCGCTGCTGCTGCCGGCGATCACGATCGGCGTCATCGAGGGCGCCATGCTCCTGCGGTTCGTCCGTTCGGCGACGCTGCAGGCGACCGGCCAGGACTTCGTCCGCACCGCCGCCGCGAAGGGTCTCACTCGCAGCCAAGCGCTCGTCCGGCACGGCCTGCCGACTGTCGGGCTGTCGATCATCACGGTGTTGGGGCTCCAAGTGGCCGGCATCATTGTGGGGGCCGTCGTGATCGAGCAGTTGTTCGGCCTGCCCGGCATCGGGCGGATGCTGGTGGCCGACGTCGGCAACCGCGACCTGCCGAAAGTGCAGGGCGAACTGCTCGTGCTCACCGGTTTCGTCCTCGTCGTCGGCTTCGTCGTCGACCTCGTCCACCGGGTCATCGACCCCCGGCAGCGGGAGGCGGAGTGATGCGACAGCGGGAGCGGCGGCAGCGGCGCGGGTGGCTGGCGTGGATGCAGCGGCTGTGGCGGCTCTCGACGGGCCGGTTCGGCATCCTCGTCGTGCTCACGGTCGGCCTCACGGCCCTCGTCGCGCGCTTCTGGACCCCCTTCGACCCGCAGCGGGTCGATGTCGCGGGACGCTGGGCCGGCCCCGGCATCCCGCATCTGCTCGGCACGGACGGGTCCGGGCGCGACATTCTCAGCCTTCTCATGGCCGGCGCCAGGACGACCGTCTGGGTCGCGGTCGGGGCGGGAGCGGTCGCGACCGTGCTCGGTCTGGTGCTCGCCACCCTCGGCGCCCTCACCGCACGATGGCTCCGCGAGAGCGTCGCCGTTCTCGTCGACGTCCTCATCGCCTTCCCGGTTCTGCTGATCGCGATGATGCTCTCGTCCGTCTGGGGCGGCTCGCTGTGGGTCGTCATCGTCTCGGTCGGGATCGGGTTCGGGGTCAACATCGCGCGCGTCACCCGGCCGGAGCTGCGTCGCGTGCTGCACAGCGACTTCGTCGTCGCCGGCCGCGCGGCCGGTCTCACTCCCTTCCAGAATCTGTGGCGGCATCTGCTGCCGAACGTCGCACCCGTGTTCATCGTCCAGCTGTCGTGGGGCATGGCCGTCGCCGTGCTCGCCGAGGCGGGCCTCAGCTACCTCGGATTCGGCGCGCCGCCGACCGAGCCGAGCTGGGGACTGCTGCTGAAGGACCTGCAGGCGTACATCTCGGTGCACCCGCTCAGCGTCGTCTGGCCAGGGCTCGCTATCACCGTCACGGTGCTCGGCCTCAACCTGCTGGGCGACGGACTGCGCGAGGCGACCGACCCGACACTCTCGCGCCGGGGCCGCGGCGCCGCAGCGGGTCGAGACGCGCGCGGCGACGCGGCGACGCCACAGCCGGCGGTGATCTCGTGAGCCTCGATGTGCAGAATCTCGTGATCGAGATCGACGGCCGCCTCGTCGTCGACGGCGTCTCGTTTTCGGTGCCGGACGGCGCCCGCGTGGGCCTGATCGGCGAGTCCGGGTCAGGTAAGTCGCTCACCGCACTCGCGATTCTCGGCCTGCTTCCGGAGGGTGCGACGGCGACCGGCAGCATCCGTTGGGACGGCCGCGAACTCATCGGACGGCCCGACCGCGAGCTCGCGCGGCTGCGCGGCGACGAGATCGGCATCGTCTTCCAGGAGCCGCGCACCGCCCTCAACCCCATCCGCACGGTGGGTCGGCAGATCGCCGAGTCCGTCCGCATCCACGAGGGACTCCGACGAAAGGATGCCGCGGCGCGCGCGATCGCCGAGGCCGAACGCGTGCGACTGCCCGATCCTGCGCAGATCGTGCGGCGCTACCCGCATCAGCTCTCCGGCGGCCAGCGGCAGCGCGTCGCGGTGGCGATGGCTCTGGCCTGCCGGCCACGGCTGCTGATCGCCGACGAACCCACGACGGCGCTCGACGTCACGATCCAGGCCGAGATCCTCGAGTTGCTGCACACGCTCGTCGATCGCGACGGAATGTCCCTCGTGTTCATCACCCACGACCTGGCGGTGCTGTCGCAGATCGCGACCGACGCCGTCGTGCTCGAGCACGGCCACGTCGTGGAGAGCGGACCGCTGTCGCGCCTGCTGACGGCTCCGGACTCCCCCGTCACGCAGGGATTGCTGCGCGATGCGACCGCGACACTGTGGCGCCCGGGAGGCATTTCGGGGGCAGACTTCCTCGCCACGCGGCGCGGCAGCGCCACTGAAAAGCTGTGGCGCCCGGGGGGGTGCGGCATGACCGAGCTCGTCCGCGTACGCGGCCTCACGCGCCGCTTCCGCCAGGGTCCGTCGCGGCCGTTCCAGCCGCGACCGTGGACCACCGCGCTCGACGATGCCGATGTCGACGTCGGCGAGGGGTCTGCCGTCGGCATCATCGGCGAGTCGGGGTCGGGGAAGTCCACGCTCGTGCGCCTGATGCTCGGCCTCGACGTTCCGACGGCGGGCACCGTCGAAGTGGCGGGTCGGCCCGTCGACGCCCGCGCCGGGGCGCGGGCGCTGCACTGGCTGCGGCGCGAGACGGGCATCGTCTTCCAGGACCCGTATGCGTCCTTGGATCCACGCATGAGCGTGGGCCGCATCGTCGGCGAGCCGCTGTGGGCACTCGGCATCGACGGGGATCGCCGCGCGCGAGTGCGTGAAGTGCTGACGGACGTGGGGCTCGAGCCCGCCATGGCGGACCGGTACCCGCACGAGTTCTCCGGCGGGCAGCGCCAGCGCATTGCGCTCGCACGCGCGATCGTGCACCGCCCTCGGCTGCTCGTGGGCGACGAACCGCTCTCTGCGCTCGATGTCACAGTGCGCGCCCAGATCCTCGACCTCATCCGCGAGCTGCGCAGCGCCCAGCGATTGACCCTCGTGATGGTCTCGCACGACATCGGCGTCGTGCAGAGCCTGTGCGACGAAGTGCTCGTCATGAAGGACGGCCGCATCGTCGAAGAGGGCCCGACCGAGAAGGTCCTCCTCGCCCCGCAGGTCGCCTACACCCGGCGGCTGCTGGCCTCGATCCCGGTCATCGATCCAGGGCAGACATCGCCCCCGGGGCTGTAGCGCCGCTCCCCCGGCATCCTCTCGCCGCCGCTTGGCGTCCGCGAGTGCGCCGGTTCGCGCCGACCGGGCCCGTTGTTGCGCGCTCATGACCGGCCCGCTCGGCAACAACCGGCACACTCGGGGTCCATGCGGCGGAACTGCCCGGGGTCGGGACAGGTCAGGCGGCGGTGGGCGGATGCCGAGTGTCTCAGGCCCGGCGTAGGGTGACCCCCATGCACGCGATCGTCCCTCCCTACCTCCTCGCCCGCCTCGCGACCGCCGACGAGCCGCACTTCGCCGTCGCGGCCGAGGCCGCCAGAGCGACGCTCGCCGTGCCGCGCGTGTACCATCCCGTCTCCCCTCCCCGGCGTGCGAACCTCGACGTCACCGTCGAGGGCGACGCGCTCGTGCTCGAGGGTTCCCCTGCACCCGATCGCGTGATCTCCGATGCACAGCACCGCGAACGGCTACCGGGCGTGCCGGTGCGGGGCGAGGACGACCCGGCATCCGACGACCTCGCCGTCAATCAAGCATTCGACGGGCTCGGTGACACGTTCGATCTGCTGTGGCACGCCTTCCGCCACGACTCGATCGACGGCATGGGCGCGACGCTCGAGGCGACGGTCCATTACGGCGATCGCTACGACAACGCGTTCTGGAACGGCGAGCGCATGGTGTTCGGCGACGGTGACGGCGAGGTGTTCACGGGTTTCACCGGCTCGGTGAGCGTCATCGGACACGAACTGGGTCACGGGGTCATCGAGCACGCCGGCGGCCTGGAGTACCAGGGACAGTCCGGAGCACTCAACGAGTCGATCGCCGACGTGTTCGGCGCCCTCACGGAGCAGTACTTGCGCCGCGAGTCCGCCGCGGAGGCGTCGTGGCTGATCGGCGCGGGGATCTTCACCGATGCTGTGCAGGGTATGGCATTGCGCTCGATGAGCGCGCCGGGCACCGCGTATGACGACGATGTGCTCGGGCGTGATCCACAGCCGGCGCACCTGCGCGATTACGTCCACACGACGGAGGACAACGGTGGGGTGCACATCAACTCCGGCATCCCGAACAAGGCGTTCCACCTCGTCGCGACCGGCCTCGGCGGATTCGCATGGGAGCGCGCGGGCGGCATCTGGTACACGGCCCTCACGAGCGGCGATCTCAGCCGCACGGCCGACTTCGCCGCGTTCGCCACCGCGACGACGGTAGTGGCGGTTCGGGAGTACGGTGAGGATTCGGAGGAGGCCGGCGCCGTCCGCACCGCGTGGAACGCCGTCGGCGTGACCAGTGGCGACGCAGGATCCTGACCCTGAGGCGGAGTCCGGCGCCGGCGCGGGTGCCGTGCCCAGACCCGCGTTCAACACCGGCCACGGCACCGGCGCGGTGCCCGAGGCAGCGCGCCCAGTCGTTGCGGTGACGGTCGTGCGCTCCGGGGGTTTCGCGGGCATTCCTCGCCGTTGGAGCGTGCAGGCGCCCCCGTCGGATGCCGACCGGTGGATCGCGCTGGTCGAGGGCTGCCCCTGGGATGAGGATGCGGACGACGGCGCGCACGGCGCGGCGCGCATCGACGGGCGCGGCGCGGATCGCTTCTCGTGGTCGGTGCGGGCGCGACTCGCCCAGCGCGAGCGCCGCGCGGAACTCACCGAGTCTCAGGCCGCCGGTCCGTGGCGCACGCTTATCGATGCCGTTCGCGACGCCGCTCCCCCACCCCCCACCCGCTGACCCGAAAGTCTTCGTGAGGTTCAGGCTGCCAGGGGTGTGAGTTCCACGTCGTATCCGAGAGCGCGGAGTTGGCGGAGGGCGTTGGTTTTGGCGCGTTCGGGGTCGGGGGCGTAGTAGTTTG
>NZ_JBASZT010000061.1:0-17752 GCF_049661145.1 Microbacterium sp. | reverse complement strand
CGTGACGGCGGCTCCGGCAGGGGCCGAGACGACCGACGCGATCGACGCCGGCGCGATCGCCCTCACCATGGCCCCGAGCGGCCACGGCGTCGTCTCGACCGACCCGCTCTTCGTCTCGGTCTCGGTGACCAATCCCACCGAGGCGGCCACCGCGCCCGCCGACGTCGTCGTCGCGATATCGCGCAGTCCCCTGGCGAACGATCAGGAGGTCACGGATTGGCTCGCCGAGCCCACGAGTCAGCCGGACGAGATCGCCCGCGACGCCGTGCCCGCCGTGCCCGCCCATACGGTCCGCCCGCAGTCCGTGACCATCGACCCCGCCGCGGCGGGTCTCACGACGCTCGCCCCGGGCGTGTACCCGCTCAGCGCCACCTGGGGAGGCGGTGACGGCACGCGGGTCGCGGCAAGCGTTCTCGTCGTACCGGATGCCGCCGCGGACTCCGCTGCTCCGATCGGCGTGGTCATCCCGATCACAGCACCGGCGATCACGACGGGCCTGCTCAGCGCCGATGCCCTCGCGCAGTTGACCGCCCCCGGCGGACAGCTGCGCGAACAACTCGACGCCGTGACCGGCACCGCCGCGATCCTCGCGGTCGACCCCGCGATTCCCGCGGCGATCCGCGTGCTCGGCAGTTCCGCCCCGGATGCCGCCCAACAGTGGTTGACCGACCTGCTCGCCCTTCCCAACTCACGCTTCGCGTTGCAGTTCGGCGATGCCGACCTCGCGACCGAGCACGCTGCGGGGCTTTCGCACTCGCTGACGGTGTCCACTCTCGCGCCCTACATGTCCACCGATGACTTCGCCACAACGGCGGCGCCGACACCCACGACGGAGCCGACTGCGACACCCGGCGCGACCCCCTCGGCGAACCCCACGTCCACTCCGGCCCAGGGCACGCTGCCCGACCTGGCATCCCTGCTCGACATCGGCACCGCGGTCCCGGCCGTGTACTGGCCCGCGACCGGGACCGCGGGTGCCGACCTCGTCGCCGCGCTGCAGGACCGACCCGTCGACGACGTCGCCCCCGTCGTCCTGATGCCCTCCGACGAGGTCTCGGGGCCACCCGGCGCGTGGGCCCGCGCCGACGACGCACAGGTGCTCGTCTACGACGCGGAGGTCACGGCTGCCTTGAAGGTGGCCGCATCCTCCCAGGGTGCGCTGACGCAGGATGCCGCGCTCGCCTCGGCATCCGCCTATGCCCACCTCGCGACGACAGGCACGGGACGCACCGCACCGCTTCTCGTGACGGTCGACCGTGCGGCGACGCGATCGGGCCAGGCGCTGCGGGCGGCGATCGCGGCGGCATCCGACCTCGCCGGACGCCCATCCGCCGACCTCCAGGCACTCACGACGACCAGCGCGGCGAACGTGACGCTGGCGACGGATGCCGAGCCGAACCCCGACCGCGTCGCCGCGCTGCAGGCACTCACGCGCGGCGAGGACGAGCTGACCGCTTTCGCCACGATCCTGACCGATCCGACGGTGCTGCTCGCTCCCGAACGTGCGGAGGTCCTCCAGCTCCTCGGCAACGGCTGGCTCGAGACACCCGCCGCGTTCGCCGACGCGGTGAGCCGGCACCGCGTCGAGACGACGCAGACCCTGGATGCCGTCGGTGTCGTCCCGGTCAGCGACATCACGCTGCTCGCGAGCGCTGCCCCGCTGACGTTCACGGTGCGCAACGACCTGGCGTGGCCGGTGTCCCTGGTGCTCGTCACGACCCCCAACGACCCCCGCCTGCGCGTGCAGAACTCCACGCCGGTCGAAGCGGGCGCGGCGCAGAACACCCGGGTCAAGGTGCCCGTCGAGGCCCGCGTCGCCAGCGGCGAATCCACGCTTCGCCTGCAGCTGCGCAGCCCCGCCATGGTCGCCATCGGGCAGCCCGTCCCGGTCGCGGTCACGGTGCGCGCCGAGTGGGAATCGGTGGGGATCGTCGTCATGATCGCGATCATCGGTGCGATGATCATCGCCGGTGCCATCCGCACCGTGCTGCGCCGGCGCCGGAGCGGCGAGCAGGCGGATGCCGAGCACGCAGCGGATGCCGAGCACGCAACGGGTGCCGCGGCCGCCGACGAGCACCCCTCCCAGGACGGGCCCGTCGATGATGGCTAGCCTCGGGCGCGCGAGCGCGATCATCGGCGCCGGAACGCTCGTCTCCCGGCTGACCGGACTGCTGCGCTCGGTCGTGCTGGTCGCCGTGCTGGGCTCGTACCAGAGCCGCGCCGCCGACGCGTTCACCACCGCGAACATGCTGCCGACGAACATCTACGAACTGTTGGCGGCGGGGGTCATCACCGGCATCATCGTGCCGCAGATCGTGAAGGCGGCCGCCCATACCGACGGCGGCTCACGATTCGTCTCCAAACTGCTCACGCTCGGCAGCGTGCTGCTGGTCGCGTCAACCGTCGTGATCATGGCCTTCGCGCCGCTGCTGGTCTGGCTGTACGTGCCGAGCTATACCGCGCCGCAGCAGGCGCTCACGCTCTCGCTCGCGTACTGGTGCCTGCCGCAACTCCTCTTCTACGGTCTGTACGCCCTCATCGGCGAAGTGCTCAACGCCCGCAAGGTGTTCGGGCCGTACAGTTGGGCCCCGACCGTCAACAATCTCGTCTCGATCGCCGGGTTCGGTGTCTTCCTCGCCGTGTTCGGCGGCCCCACCACGGCGGTCTCGGAGTGGACCCCGGTGATGATCGCGCTGCTCGGCGGAACCGCGACCGGCGGCATCGCACTGCAGGCGCTGGTCCTGGTGTTCTTCTGGCGGCGCACCGGCCTGCACGTACGTCCCGACTTCCGGTGGCGCGGCATGGGGCTCCGCCACATCGGCACTCTCGCCTGGTGGACCTTCCTCACGGTCGTCGTCGGCCAGCTCGCCGGGCTCGTGCAGTCGCGCGTCGTCTCCGATGCCTCCGGGGCTGCCGGCGTCACCGTCATCGTGTACGCGTGGCTGATCTTCATGCTCCCGCACTCGATCGTGGCGATGTCGATCTCCACGACGTACTTCACGCGTTTGGCCGAGCTGGTCGCGGCCGGTCGGCGCGACCAGGTGGGCCCTAATCTGGACGAGTCGATCCGGGCGCTCAGCGTATTCGCGTTCGGGTTCATGGCGGCGCTCGCAGCGGCATCCGTGCCCCTCTGCCGCGTCTTCACGATCACCACCGAGGGTGCCGTCTCGATGGCCTGGGTGCTCTGCGCGTACCTCGTCGCCCTCGTACCCTTCGGCGTGCTCGTGATCGTCCGACGCGCGTTCTTCGCGTTCCAGGACACGCGTACGCCGTTCTGGTTCTCCGTCGTGCAGTGCGTGCTCGCCGCAGCGGGCGCGTTGCTCGCCGCGCTCGCGGTGTCGCAGGGATGGATGCCGCTGGCCTTCCTCTCCGCCACCGTCGCCCTGACGCAGTCGTTGTCGACGTTCGTGCAGCTGCCGGTCGCGCTGCGCATGCTGCGACGCCACACCGGGGCCCTCGATCTCGGAACCACCTGGCGGGCGCTCGCGCGGTTCGCCGTCGCCGCTGTCCCCGCTTTCGCGGCCGGCTGGCTGGCCTTCACGCTGCTCGGGGGCGTCGGCGGATGGACCACCGCGGATCGCCTCTGGGGCGTCGTCGGCGCGGCGATCGTCGGCGGTGTCGCACTCCTCGTCTATATCGGCGTACTGGCGGCCCTCCGGGCTCCCGAACTGAGCGTCGCGACGGGAGCGGTGCGCCGGCTCCTGCGTCGCTGACCCGAAAGTCCCGCCACCTGAGGCAGATTTTCGCGCCCCCACGGCGCGGCAGCGCCCCTGAGAAGCTGACCCGCGGATGCGAAAGTCTCGCCACCCCGGGCAGACTTCCTCGCCTCCGCGCCTCCGGTCGCCGGAATGAGCCGCGGCTACGATGGGTTGAATGCGCTGAGGCCGTGTTGCGCGACACGCAGCGGCCCCGCAGACGAAGGGATTGCACGTGCGACACGTCATCATCATCGGGTCGGGCCCGGCCGGCTTCACCGCCGCGATCTACGCGGCGCGCGCCAACCTGGAGCCACTGCTCATCGCGAGCTCGGTCGAAGCCGGCGGGGAGCTCATGAACACGACCGAGGTGGAGAACTTCCCCGGATTCCCCGAGGGGATCATGGGACCCGACCTCATGACGAAGATGCAGGAACAGGCCGAGCGGTTCGGCACCGAGGTGCTCTACGACGATGTCACGGCGTTGGATCTCGCCGGCCCCGTCAAGAGAGTCACGCTCGGCAGCGGTGCTGCTCATGACGCCGAGAGCATCGTCTTCGCAACGGGGTCAGCGCCCCGCAAGATCGGCATCGAGGGCGAATCGCGACTGTCGGGTCACGGGGTCTCGTACTGCGCCACCTGCGACGGGTTCTTCTTCCGCGGCCAGGTCATCGCCGTCGTCGGCGGCGGTGACTCGGCGTTGGAGGAGGCGACGTTCCTCACGAAGTTCGCGTCGAAGGTCTACGTCATCCACCGTCGCGATGAGCTGCGCGCGTCCAAGATCATGCAGGCCCGCGCCTTCGCGAACGAGAAGATCGAGTTCGTCTGGAGCAGCGAGGTCGCCGATATCCTCGGCGACGACGCCGTGACGGGAGTGCTGCTCCGCGACACGGTGGACGGAACGACCAGGGAATTGCCCCTCACCGGGGTTTTTGTTGCGATCGGCAACGATCCGCGTACACATCTCGTTCACGGCGTGCTCGACCTCACGGAGCACGGCACGGTGTGGGTGGACGGCCGCTCGTCCCGCACGTCGATCCCGGGAGTGTTCGCCGCCGGAGACGTCATCGACCCGACGTACCGCCAGGCGGTGACGGCGGCCGGCAGCGGTACCGTGGCCGCCCTCGACGTCGAGCACTACCTCGCCGCTCGCGGCGACGCGGGTGCCCCGGCGCGGGATGCCGCGGAGATCGATGGTCTGGCAGACGATGGTCTGACCGACGCCGCCTGACGCGGCCGGCCCGACCGCGAGCGGGATGTCGCATCTCATGAGAGTTGTCAGGTCGCGGCAGGACTGACCTGGGGTTTTCTCACTCGAGTCGTCATTCCCGAAGAGCGATCTGTCTCACGCCAGTTGTCACGATCCGTTGGTCATCACGTCGGCGGCGTTCAGTCGCTGAAGCGGTGCGCCCAGTAACCCGCAGGCTGTTTGTGATGTGCGTAGGCGATGATCACTGGCCGGCCATTGGCGCGCACGTAGTAGACGACGCGCTCGACGAAGCCTCTGATCTTCCGGCTGCGGACGACCGGGATGCCGTCCCAGTATGCGACCGGAGGCCAGGATTGCGGGTCGTTGACGACAGACTCGATGGCCACGAGCGCGCTCTGGTTGAACTCGGCGCCTTTCACCGGCCCGTAGTACCGCACGCGCCCGAGCAGTTCATCAACCGCTTCGGGGTGCTCGTCGTAGTCGTCGAGATCGAGCGTCACGCTCGAAGCTCAGCGAGGAGCGCCTGCACTCGCGCCTGCGACTCTCGGCCGCTGACGAGGGGGACCTGACCGGTCTCGACCTCGTCGATGCGTCGACGGAAGATCTCCCGCCACGGTGCACCGAAGTCGACCGACTCGTCATCCGGCAGGCTGTCGAGAAGGCGGTACGCCACGGCGGCGCGCTCATCGGAGGCGAGCTTGAGCCCCGCCTCGTACACGTCGTCTGCTCGAAGTGCCATGCACCGAGTGTAAAGCCGCCGGCCGATATCTGGGAGGGGTTGCGACGTGCTTCACGTTCTTCGAGCGCGTGGGTGGTGGCCGCCGCGCACCCCGGAGACACGCCCGCGATTTCCGGATCGAGTGAGATTTTCGCAGGTCGAGTGAGACGATTTCCGGAACCGTGAGATTTTTTCGGATCGAGTGAGACTCGACACGGGAGCGCAGTCGCGGAACAATCTCGGCATCCGCCGTGTTGAATCGGACGATCCGCGTATCGAGCGGGTCGCAGATGAAGGAGAGAACATGACCGCCAAGGCCACGAGCGAGAGCACCTGGCAGCAGGATGTCATCGACGCCGAGGGAACCGTGCTGGTCGACTTCTGGGCCGCGTGGTGCGGTCCGTGTCGCATGGTCGGACCCATCCTGGATGAGATCCAGACCGAGAACAGCGACAAGCTCACCGTCCTGAAGCTCAACGTCGACGAGAACCCCAACCTTGCGATGAAGTACCAGATCACGTCGATCCCGGCGATGAAGGTCTTCAAGAAGGGCGAGGTCGAGAAGACGATCATCGGCGCGAAGCCGAAGTTCGCGCTCGAGCAGGACCTCGCGGCCTACATCGCCTGACGCCGTGCTCGGCCCGTCAGGACGCGTCGGCGCGGACCGCGGCGTTCCACCGACGGTGCGGCTCGCTGCCCAGTAGCCGCCAGACGGCACGAGTCAGGGGCGGATAGTCGAACGCGATCTGACGCAGCACTCGATAGTTGCGGGCCTGGGTCGGCCGGACCCCGGCGTCTGCGGCGATGTTCTCGGCGCGCAGGGTCAGCACGACCAACTCGTCGACCGACGGCAGGTCCTCCATGAAATCCCAGGGGTCCTCGCCGTCACGCAGTCGCTCTTCGATGAGGACCGACAGTTCGTCGCTCGCCTCGGCGCGCAGCAACTCCAGGCTCGCCCTGCGGGGCATGGGGGGACGGTCGGTCACCCGTACAGCCTACGACGTGCGGACCGATCGGCGGAGGCACGCTGCGTCAGCTCGCCCCGAACTCCGTCTCACCGAGCTCAGCGAGGATGCGGTTCAAGTCCTGGATCGTGGCGAAATCAATCACCACCTGGCCTTTTCTTGCCGACAGATTGATCCTCACCCTGGTGTTGAGGCGGTCGCCCAACCGCTCGGCGATCTCGTCGAGATGCGCGCGCCGAGCGCCCGCTTTGGGACGCACAGCCTTCGGTCCTGTCGCTGCCCCCGCCTTCGCCGCGGCTTCCGCGCCCCGCACCGACAGGTCCTCGTTGACGATCTTGTCCGCCAGGCGCTGCATCGCGTCGGCGTCATCGAGCGACAGGATCGCGCGCGCATGCCCGGCGGTGAGCACGCCCGCGGCCACCCGCTGCTGCACGGGCACCGGAAGCTTCAGTAGCCGGATCGTATTGCTGATCTGGGGGCGTGAACGACCGATGCGTGTGGCGAGTTCTTCCTGCGTGATGCCGAAGTCCTCCAGCAACTGCAGATATGCCGAGGCCTCCTCGAGCGGGTTCAGCTGTGACCGGTGGAGGTTCTCGAGGAGCGCATCGCGCAGAAGGTTCTCATCGGCGGTGTCGCGGACGATGGCGGGGATCGACGTGAGTCCCGCCTCCCGTGCCGCCCGGGTGCGTCGCTCCCCCATGACGAGCTCGTAGGCGCCATCCGCGTTGGTGTGGACGACGACGGGCTGGAGCACGCCGAACTCCCGCACGCTGTGAACGAGTTCTGCCAGATCGTCCGGATCGAAGTTCGTGCGCGGCTGCCGGGGGTTGGGGACGATATCGTTCGGGTCGATCTGGACGAGCCGAGTTCCCGGGATGGTCAGGAGCTCAGCGCTCTCGTCGGCGGATGCCGCGGCATCCTGCTCCACCGTTGTCACCGCGGCGGACGGAGTCGCGCCCGGGAAGAAGACGTCAACGGGGCGGGCATCCGCAGTGTCCGCCGTGGGGATGAGCGCGCCGATGCCGCGGCCCAGACCTGTTCGCTTCGCCATCAGGATGTCTCCTCTTGGATTGTGGTGCGTTGCTCGCGCTGCACGAGCTCAACGGCGGCCTCGCGATACGAGACCGCGCCGGCGGAGTGCCCGTCGTATGCGATGACGGTCTGACCGAAGCTCGGGGCTTCGGAGACACGGACGGAGCGTGGGATGACGGTGCGCAGCGCCTCGTTCGGGAAGTGGGTGCGGACCTCTTCTGCGACCTGCTGCGCCAGCCGAGTGCGCCCGTCGTACATCGTGAGCAGGATCGTCGAGAGAAACAGCTTCGGATTGAGGTGCTTCTGGATCATGCGCACGCTGCCGAGGAGTTGGCTGAGGCCTTCGAGCGCGTAGTACTCGCACTGAATCGGGATGAGCAGCTCGTCCGCGGCGGTGAATGCGTTGATGGTCAGCAGGCCGAGCGAGGGCGGGCAGTCGATCAGGACGAAGTCGGGTCGCTCGTCCGCGCTCGCAAGATAGTCGTCGAGGGCGGTGCGGAGTCGGTGCTCACGGGCGACCTGGGAGACGAGCTCGATCTCGGCGCCGGCGAGGTGGATGGTGCTCGGTGCGCACAGCAGATTCGGCGACTCCGGGCTCACCTGCACGATGTCGGCAAGCGGGAACTCGTCGATGAGAACGTCGTACACGCTGGGGATGTCGGCGGTGTGTGGCACGCCGAGAGCCGTGGATGCGTTGCCCTGGGGGTCGAGGTCGATGACGAGCACGCGAGCGCCGATGGAGGCGAGCGCTGCGGCGATGTTGACGGTCGTCGTGGTCTTTCCGACCCCGCCCTTCTGGTTCGATACCGTCAGGATCCGCGTGCTTCCACTGAACTCCAACGCAACGGCATCCAGCGCCTTTCGACGCGAAGTGAGGTCCGCGAGTTCGCGGGCGATCGGGCTGTCGTCGAGGGAGAAGGGTGCGGGAGAGGACGCGTTCTCCGATTCCGGCACCGTCAACTCCTGTCATTCTCGGGACCTCTCTACTGTAGTCGAGCGTCCGACACGCCCTGCCGTTTCACGTGAAACGGTGATCGGGTGGGCCGGCAAGGCCCGCGAATCCAGAGCGCTTCGATGCGCCCAGCCCCCACCCCCGGTGATCGAGTGCCGGCGCACAGCGCCGGTGTATCGAGATCACACCCCTCCCAGGCACCGGAGTGGTTTCGATACGCCGCCTTCGGCGGCTACTCAACCACCGGGGGGCCGACTCCGCCCAGCCCCCACCCCGGTGATCGAGTGCCGGCGCGCAGCGCCGGTGTATCGAGATCACGCCGCCTCCGGCGGCTACTCAACCACCGGGGTGGCGTCAGGCTCGTCTCAGTCACCACCGAAGACCTTGCGGCTGAGCGCGGGCAGCTTGTCGCCCGCGTACGCGATGAGCGCCTTCCGCTTCGCTCGACTCCAACCCTGCACTTGCTTCTCTCGAGCGAAGGCATCCGCGACGTTTGTGAACTCCTCGTGGTAGACGAGCTTCACGGGACGGCGCCGTTTGGTGTATTCGGCACCTTCGCCGAGCTCGTGCAGCCAGAGCCGCTGATCGATATTGCGACAGCTGCCGACATAGAACGTGCCGTCCGAGCACTGAAGGATGTACATGTATGCCATGCCTGATGATCGCGGCTGTGGAGATGCTCTGGCGGTAGAGATCCACATTCTGGGGAAAACTCATCCACGGCGCCGGTTGGGGAGAGGACGATGTTTCACGTGAAACGCCCCACCCGGCGATCGAGTGCCGGCGCGCAGCGCCGGTATATCGAGATCACACCCCACCCAGACACGGAAGGTGGTTTCGATACGCCGCCTCCGGCGGCTACTCAACCACCGGGGGGCCCACCCGGCGATCGAGTGCCGGCGCGCAGCGCCGGTATATCGAGATCACACGCCCTCTCCCACGCATGGAAGTGGTTTCGATACGCCGCCTCCGGCGGCTACTCAACCACCGGGGGCCGCGCCCGGCGATCGAGTGTCGGCGCGCAGCGCCGGTGTATCGAGATCACACGCGACCCAGGCATGGAAGGTGGTTTCGATACGCCGCCTCCGGCGGCTACTCAACCACCGAGGCTGCCCCACCCCCAGTGATCCGCACGAGCAACACGGAAAGTGGTTTCGATACGCCGCCTTCGGCGGCTACTCAACCACCGGGGGGCGGGGTGACCGAGTGGCGCGGATGACGCGGGTAGGCTCGGCGATGACGCCATCGCCCACCACCTCCACGCGGACGTCGGACAGCTTGTACTTGCGGATCGTCTTCTCCGCCGCCGCGATCTCGTTCGCCGCGTTCGCGCCCTTCAAGAGGATCAACTCCCCGCCCGGACGCAGCAACGGCACCGTGAGCGGAATGAGCGTGCGTAGCGCGCTGACAGCGCGCGCCGTGACGGCATCCAACACCGACCCGTGCTTCCACTCCTCGCTGCGCGCACGGACGACCTCGACGTTGTCCAACCCCAGCGCAGTCTGCTGCTCGCGCAACCAGGCGACCCGGCGCTCCATCGGCTCGATCAGCACCCACTCGACGTCCGGCCGTGCGATCGCCAGGACCAGGCCGGGAAGGCCCGCACCGGAACCGACGTCGCCGACTCGCCCACCCGCAGGAAACAGGGGCGCCACCACCGCCGAGTTGAGGATGTGCCGATTCCACAGTCGCGGCGGCTCCAGCGGACCGATCAGCCCACGCTCCTCACCGTGCGCGGCGAGGGCTGCCGCGAAGCGGCGCGCCAGCGCGATCCGTTCACCGAACACCACGGATGCCGACGCGGGCTCGGGCTCTACGCCCTCTACGCCCTCCACGCCCCCCGTTTCACGTGAAACATCGCTCATCGGCGATCAGCCCCGACGAATGACCGTGTGCCGATCCGCGCCCTCACCATAGGACTCCGACACGAGGCCCCGCTCCGCGACGATGTCGTGAACCAGCTTGCGCTCGTAGCTCGACATAGCGGGAAGGGATGCCTGAGACGCGCCTTCATCCAGTCGAGCGATGGCACGGTCGACCAGCTTCTCCAGCTGATGCTGCCGTGCATCGCGAGAGCCGCCGACGTCGAGGATCAGTCGCGAGAAACGTCCCGTCTTCGTCTGCACCGCGATCCTCGTCAACTCCTGAAGCGCCTGCACCGTGTCAGGATCCGACAGCAGCCGCAGCGATTCGACATCGTCGTTCTCGACCGACACATACGCCCGCCCGCTGCGCACATCCAGAGCGAGGTCACCGTCGATATCCGCGATGTCGAGCAATCCTTCCAGGTAGTCGGCGGCGATATCGCCTTCCTGCTCGAGCTGCTCGACTGAGGCCGAGGCCGAGGCGGTGCCCGGCGCCGAGCCCGGCGCGGGGGCACGGTCGGCGGCGTGTTTCTCCGTGGTGGTCATCATGTCCTCACTTGGTCTCGGACGTGTTGTCGCCGGAGCCCTTCTGCGACTTCTGGGTGTTCTGCGACTTCTGAGCGCTCTGGGGACCCTTCTGCTGCTGCTTCTTCGCGCGCTGTTTGCTCACCGGCTGCTGCCGCTTCGGCGCTTCGGCCCTGGCCTTCTGCGCCTCCTCGTAGAGACGCTGCTGCTCGGCCTGGTACTTCTCCAGCGGGACGATCTTCCCTTGCGCGTCGAGTGCCTTGCCCTTGCGCGCCAGTCGCTCCTCGCGTGCCTTCGCGGCGTCCGAACCCGGGGTCGGCAGGTTCCGGATCACGAGGAACTGCTGCACCATCGTCCAGATGTTGGAGGTGAACCAGTACAGCACGACGCCCAGCGGGAAGAACACTCCGGAGAAGATGAACGCGAGCGGCAGGACGTAAAGCATGATGCGCTGCATCTGGTACGCCTGGCCGGTCTTGGCCTCGGGGGAGAGGTTCTTGGAGATGATCTGCAACTGGGTGATGAACTGCGACACGATCATCAGGATGACGAGGATCACGAGGATGACGACAGTCGCTGTCTGCCCGAGGTCGATCGCCTCGATCATGTTCGTGTGGAGCGGCGCGACACCGAACAGCTGCGCCTCATAGAACTGCCACGTCAGTTCGGGACTGAGCAGCCCCACCCCACCGAAGCCCCATTCCGCGTGCTTCTTCACGTCGCTCAGGGTGTAGAACATGCCGAGCAGGATGGGCATCTGCACGAGCAGTGGCAGACAGCTCGACACTGGCGTGGTGCCGTGCTTCTTGTACAGCGCCATCGTCTCGCGGCTCATCGCCTCACGCGAGAGCTGGTCCTTCTTGCCGCGGTACTTCTCCTGAACTTTTCGCAGTTCAGGAGCAATTTCCATCATCTTGCGCTGGCTCTTGATCTGCCGTACGAACAGCGGGATCAGCGCACTGCGCACCACGATGACGAGGCCGATGATCGACAGCACCCAGGTGAGGCCGGCATCCGCCGGCAGACCCACCGAAGTGAGAACCCAGTGCCAGAACACGAGGATCGCCTCGACGATCCACTTGAACGGCCACATGATGATGCTGAAGAAGTCGCCCGTCGACGAACCCGGGTACGGCGTCGTCGGCGGCGACACGACGGGCGTCGGTGTCGCCGTGGCGGCTCGGTACAGAAGATCCAGCACGGATCAGTCCTTTCTTGTCGACGCGGATGCCGTGGCCCCGGCATCCGGCGCATCACCGGTTGCAGGAACGACGAAACCGTGCCGTGTCAGCTCGTGTCGGAAGTGGCGGTGCGGCGGGACGTCGTCGATGCCGCCGCGGGCCCAGGGATGGCACCGCGCGAGCCGGGCCGCCGTCAGCGCCGACCCCTTGACGAGGCCGTGCTGCTGCACTGCGCCGACGGCGTAGGCCGAGCACGACGGGTAGTACTTGCAGACATCGCCGTACAGGTGCGAGATCGTCGCGCGATATCCGTGCAACACCACGAGCCCCGCGTTTCGAGGAATCAGGGGAAGTGCACGCAGCACCCCGGATGCCGACAGGCTGCCCTCGCCGAGCGCGTACGACGGCAGCGTTGTGACGCTCACGCCGGGGCCCGTCGCGCCAGGCAACGCGTGACCTCGGCGCGCAACTGTGCGAAATCCGCCGAAGCTGCCGTCGGAAGCGCGCGGATGACGACATCCGCTCCGGTGCGCACACTGGGCAACGCCTCGGCGCACACGGCCTTGAGCCTGCGGCGGACGGTGTTGCGGGTCACGGCGGTTCCCACCTGCTTGCTCACGATGAATCCGAACCGCGGCGGGCGGTCTTCGGAGGTGGTGACCACGTAGGTCACCGTGTGCGCAGCGGCGCACCGGCTACCCCCGCGGACGACGGCCTTGTACTCCGCCCCGCGGGTGATGCGATGGTCCCGCGCCAGCACCGTTGGGTTCAGGCGGACAGCTCGGTGCGACCCTTGGCGCGGCGCGCCGAGAGGATCGCGCGGCCGGCACGCGTACGCATGCGGGCGCGGAAACCGTGCTTCTTGGCGCGGCGGCGGTTGTTGGGCTGGAACGTGCGCTTGGTCATGAGAGACACTTCCGGATCGGCGGTCACCGGAACGCTCTAGACCGGGGACACAGGGTACAGGGGACTGCCCGCGAAGGCATAAGTCAACCGACTAAGGCTACGTCGCGCGCGCGAAGAACTCAAACCAGCCCCGCCTCAGGCACCTCGAAACAGACATTATCCACCGACTGTGGAGACCGTCTGGTGGAGACACGCGGGCCGGTTCTACAGTGGATTTTGCTCTCACCAGGGTCGCTGACTACCGTGACACGGGTAGTTATCCACAGGCTGTCGGCATCGTCGACGTTCGGTTCAGCAACGACCGGTCGCCATCACCACGTTCCAGGGGGGACATGTCTCAGCACGAAGTCCCGGATGTCCCGGTCTGGATCGCCGTGCTGGACGAGTTGGACGGCGACGAGCGCGTGACCCCGCAGCTGCAGGGGTTCCTCAACCTCGCCGTCGCGCAAGGCGTCATGAGCGGCACGCTCTACCTCGACGTCCCCAACGACCTCACGGCAGCGCAGCTCAACAAGCGGCTGCGGGCCCCCATCATGGAAGCCCTCGCGCGCGTGGATGCCGAGCCCACCGCATCCGCCTTCCGCGTCGTCGTCAATCCCGAGCTCGCCGACGTGCATCTGAACGCGCCGATCCCGATGTCATCCAGCGGGCCCTCGCTCGCGGTGGGGCGATCGGCCACCGATGACTACACCGAGACGTCGCCGCTGCCGGGCAACGGCACGAGCGGGGGCATCGGCGCCAGCCGCAGCGACACCCGCCTGAACCCGAAGTACAACTTCGACAGCTTCGTCATCGGGCAGTCCAACCGGTTCGCCCACGCCGCGGCCGTCGCGGTCGCCGAGGCTCCCGCGAAGGCCTACAACCCGCTCTTCATCTACGGCGACTCCGGACTCGGTAAGACCCACCTGCTCCACGCCATCGGGAACTACGCGATCGACCTGTTCCCCGGCATCCGCGTCCGCTACGTCTCCAGTGAAGAGTTCACGAACGACTTCATCAACTCCATCGCCAACAACCGCGGATCGGCGTTTCAGGCGCGCTATCGCGACATGGACATCCTGCTCATCGACGACATCCAGTTCTTGCAGGGCAAGGCCGAGACGCAGGAGGCGTTCTTCCACACCTTCAACACGCTGCACGATCACGACAAGCAGGTCGTGATCACGAGCGATGTACCGCCGCGCCACCTCACCGGATTCGAAGACCGCATGCGCAGCCGGTTCGAATGGGGTCTGATCACCGACGTCCAGGCTCCCGACCTCGAGACCCGCATCGCGATCCTTCGCAAGAAGGCGCAGTCCGAGCACCTGCTCGTCCCCGACGAAGTGCTCGAGTACATCGCGACGAAGGTCTCCAGCAACATCCGCGAGCTCGAAGGCGCACTCATTCGCGTGTCGGCGTTCGCGAGCCTGAACCGGTCCAACCTCGACACCTCGCTCGCGCAGACCGTGCTGCGCGACATCATCGACACCGACGACGCGAACATCATCTCCCCGACCGACATCATCACGGCGACCGCGCACTACTTCCGGCTCTCGGTCGACGATCTGTACGGCTCGAGTCGGTCGCAGTCCATCGCGACCGCCCGCCAGATCGCCATGTACCTCTGCCGCGAGCGGACGAGCCTGTCGCTGCCCAAGATCGGGCAGCTCTTCGGCAACCGTGACCACACGACCGTCATGTATGCGTACAAGAAGATCAGCGAGCTCATGAAGGAGCGACGCTCGATCTACAACCAGGTGTCGGAGATCACGACGCAGCTGGGACGCGTCGGACGCTGAGCCGCCGCGACGGCGCAACCGGGCGTCATATACTCCGTTGGCGTATTGACAGTCGCCACGACAGTCGTCAATATGCAGGTTCTGCACAATGTGGACAGCCTGTGGATAACTACACGTCGCGACGGGACTGCTGTGAGCAGATCCGCGGATGCTGTGGATGACGGCATCCCGAGCAGACGAGCCCCCATCCGGGTTTTCGCGCGGAATCCGCAGTCCACTCACAACTTACACGCGTGTGCTTTCCGCTCGCGGACAGTGATCCGCGGACTTGTCCACAGTTTCCACACCCGTTAACACCATGACAGAGAACTCCCCTAGAGAATCCGATTCGATCACCTCTGCATGCGGTCGAGGGGAGAGCGCAGCGGGCCTCCTCAATCTCGATCGACCTCCTGATCTCGTTCGGTCAGGGCACTAACATGAAGTGGCCTGTGTATGTCCAGCCCGAGTGGGGAGCAACAGTGAAGTTCCACGTGAATCGCGACGTGTTCAGCGAGGCCGTGTCATTCGTCGTCAAGCTCCTGCCGCAGCGCAACCCGCAGCCGATCCTGGCCGGAGTTCTCATCGAGGCCGATGAGGCAGGGCTGTCCCTGGCGGCGTTCGACTACGAGGCATCCGCCCGCACGACGATCGAGGCGACGGTCGACGAACCGGGAACGATCCTCGTGCACGGCCGGCTGCTGTCCGAGATCGCGAGTCGTCTGCCGAACGCACCGATCCAGATCGAGGTCGGCGCCGATGAGGGCATCGTGCTCAGCTGCGGCTCGGCGCGTTTCACCCTGGCTTCCATGCCCGTTCAGGAATATCCGGCAATTCCCGAGGTCGGCGGGGAGTCGGGTCTGGTGCCTGCGGAAGAGTTCGCGACGGCGATCTCGCAGGTCGCCTTCGCCGCCTCGCGCGACGACGTCACGCCGGTGCTCACGGGTGTGCAGCTCGAGGTCGCCGGCACCGAGCTCAGTCTGGTCGCCACCGACCGGTACCGGGTCGCGCTGCGTGACGTCGCGTGGGATGGCGGCACGATCGCCGGGGATCAGTCCACCTCGGCCCTCATTCCGGCGCGCACCCTGATCGAGGTGGGCAAGACCTTCACTCACTCCGGCACGATCCAGATCGCCTTCTCGGGCTCGGGTGATCGCGAGATCATCGCTTTCACGGCGGGCAACAAGACCGTCACGTCGCTGCTGATCAAGGGGAACTTCCCCCCGGTGCGGCGGCTGTTCCCGGACCAGACGGATCACTATGCCGTCGTCGGCACAGCTGACCTCGCCGAGGCGGTTCGCCGGGTCTCCCTCGTACTGGATCGTGCGGCGCCGCTGCGGTTCACCTTCACCGAGGAGGGCGTGTCGATGGATGCCGCGGGCAACGAGCAGGCACGGGCCACCGAATCGGTCGACGCGACGCTGGTTGGTGAAGAGGTCACGCTCGGACTCAACCCGCAGTATCTGCTCGAGGCGCTGGGCGCCGTCAAGAGCGAGTTCACGCGCATCACGTTCACCTCGAGCGACAACGCCAACAAGCTGAGCCCGGTGCTCATCACGCCCCAGACCTCCGGCACGCCCGAGAGCTTCAAGTACCTCCTGCAGCCCAACCTCCTGCTGCGCTGACCGTCGGCAGTGCCGCATAGGCTGAACCGGTGATCGTGGAGCAGCTCAGCCTCGTCGACTTCCGCAACTACGCGGCCGCCGACGTCAGCCTCGCGTCCGGTCCGAATCTCTTCGTGGGCCGCAACGGTCAGGGCAAGACCAATCTCGCCGAAGCCATCGGCTACTTCGCGACGCTCGGCTCGCATCGGGTATCGCAGGACGCGCCGATGGTCCGCGATGGTCAGGATGCCGCGATCGTGCGCATGCGTCTGGCCTACGGAGAACGCCGCGTGATGCTCGAGGCGCAGCTCAACCGCTCCGGCAGCAACAAGGCACGGGTGAACGGCTCACCGGCGAAGAGCACTGAACTGCCGCGCTACGCGCAGGTCGTGCTGTTCGCGCCCGAGGACCTGCAGATCGTGCGCTCCGACCCGTCCGCACGCCGTCGGTTCGCCGATCAGCTGCTGATCCAGCGGTCCCCCCGCATGGCCGGAGTCCTCGCCGACTACGACCGCGTGCTCCGGCAGCGGACCGCATTGCTGAAGTCGGCGCGCGCCCGCGGCATCCGGGGGCAGGGTCTGTCGACGCTCGACGTATGGGACGACAAGCTCGTCCAGCTCGGCACGGATGTCATTCGCGCGCGGCGCGCGCTCGCCTCCGACCTGGCAGTGCCCGTTGCCGAGGCGTACGCCGCGATCGCCGGCGCCGACCACCAGCCGGAACTGGAGTGGGCGCTGTCGATCGACGGAGCGGGGCCGGACGATGGTGGTGATGACGCTGGTGACGGCGTCTCGACTCGGCCCTCCGGGCCTCGCTCAACGAGCGGAAGTGGCGACGCGGACGCCGAACACGTCGCCGACCGGTTCCGCGCGGCGCTCGCCGCCCGTCGCGAGGCGGAGCTCGACCGGGGACTGACCCTCGTCGGTCCCCACCGGGACGACCTGATCCTCCGGGTGCGAGCGCTCCCCGTGAAGGGCTACGCCTCGCATGGCGAGTCGTGGTCCATCGCGCTCGCGCTGCGTCTGGCCTCGGCGCAGCTGCTGCGCGCGCAGTCACAGCTCGGCGACCCGGTGCTCATCCTCGATGACGTGTTCGCGGAGCTCGACGTCGATCGCCGCGCCCGCCTCGCGGGCATGGTCGAGGGGTTCGAGCAGGTGATCGCGACAGCGGCGGTCGAAGCGGACGTCCCGTCGGCGCTGCGTGCACGCACCGTCCGCGTCGTGGCGGGCACCATCGAGCAGGATGCCCAGCGGGAGCAGGATGCCGGGGTGCACCCGGCATGAGCAATGAGATTCCCGAGACGATCGGCACCTACCTGCGACTGCGCGGTCTGGAGCCC
>NZ_JBASZT010000060.1:0-2633 GCF_049661145.1 Microbacterium sp. | reverse complement strand
AGACTGCGCCGGCGAGCGCGCCGACCGCGATCGCGCCGAGCTGCCCGGCCGACCCCGCCAGCCCAACAGCCAGGACGAGGGCGACAACGGCGATCGTCGCGCGCGGTCGGTCCGGCGTGAGGGTGGTCGCCATGCCCCACACCGCCTGCGCGACGATCGCGACAGCGACGATCTTGAGGCCGGCCAGCACACCTTCACCGACGGGGCCCTGGAACAGGGCGGCGCCGTACGCGAATGCGACCATCAGGGCGGCCGAGGGCAGCGTGAACGCGACGAATGCGGCGACCGCCCCGGCGGCTCGGGCGCGCAGCAGGCCGAGACCGAACCCGACCTGGCTGGAGGTCGGCCCGGGCAGGAACTGGCACAGGGCGACGAGTTCGGCGTACGCGCGGTCGTCGATCCAGCCGCGCCGCTGCACGAGCTCGGTGCGGAAGTATCCCAGGTGCGCGATCGGGCCGCCGAAAGAGGTGAGGCCGAGCCTCAGGAAGACGAGAAAGACCTCCCACGAGGATCCGTGCGGGCCCGGCGCAGCACCCGCGCTGCGCGCGGGGTTCCCGGCATCCATCCCCATCACGCGCATACCGTAGCGGGTCGGAGTGAACGGTCTGGTTCTCCTGCGGGGATGCGCGGCGCGGACGGCGGGACCAGTGGCTGTTGAGGTGACGCCTTCCTCGGAAATATCACCGGGGTTCCCGTGGAAAGCGCCACCTGAAGCGGCGGCGGTCGTGCGCCGCCGCGCGTCCGGCGGGGCACACGCGGACCGCTGTGCGAGAATCGGTCAGACGCGAACAAGGAGCAGGAGTGTCGGTGACGGACAAGACGCGGGGGACGAAGAAGGCCTCCTCGGAAGACACCCCGATGGGGCCGACGGGTCGGCCCTATCACGGTTTTCCGACCCCGCCGCCGCTGACCGGTCACGGCCCCGCGCGCATCATCGCCCTGTGCAACCAGAAGGGCGGCGTCGGCAAGACCACGACGACGATCAACCTCGCCGCCTCGCTCGCGCAGTACGGACGCAGGGTGCTCGCGGTCGACTTCGACCCGCAGGGCGCGCTGTCGGCGGGGCTCGGCATCGCGACGCACGACATCCCCACGATCTACGACCTGCTGCTGGACACCAAGCGCGACCCGCACGAGGTCATCGTGTCGACCTCCGTCGAGGGCCTCGATATCCTCCCGGCGAACATCGACCTTTCGGCGGCCGAGGTGCACCTCGTCAACGAGGTGGCTCGCGAGACGATCCTCTCGCGCGTGCTGCGCAAGGTCGCGGGAGAGTATGACGTCATCCTCATCGACTGCCAGCCGTCGCTGGGCCTGCTGACCGTCAACGCGCTGACCGCCAGCCACGGCGTCCTCATCCCGCTGGAGTGCGAGTTCTTCGCCCTGCGCGGCGTCGCGCTGCTGATCGAGACGATCGACAAGGTGCGCGACCGGCTCAACCCCTCCATCACCCTCGACGGGGTGCTCGCGACGATGTACGACGCGCGGACGCTGCACTCCCGCGAAGTGCTCGAGCGGGTCGTCGAAGCGTTCGGCGACGACGTGCTCGAAACCGTCATCGGTCGTACCGTGAAGTTCCCCGACGCGTCGGTGTCGGGCGTTCCCATCACGACGTTCGCGCCGGAGCATGCGGCGGCTCAGGCCTACCTGCGCCTGGCGCGGGAGCTGGTCGCCCGTGGCGCCGTCGCCTGACGAAACCGCCGCGCCCGCGGAGCCCGACGCAACCGACGAGCCCGCGGGTTTTCGCGTCTCGCTCGCTGGCTTCGACGGCCCGTTCGATCTGCTGCTGACACTGCTCGGCAAACACGAACTCGACATCACCGAGATCGCGCTGAGCCGAGTCACCGACGAGTTCATCTCGTACCTCAAGGGGCTGGATCCCGACGAAGAGCTGGAACAGGCATCCGAGTTCCTCGTCGTGGCTGCGACGCTGCTCGACATGAAGGTCGCGGGGCTCCTTCCGCAGGGAGAGTTGGTGGATGCCGAGTCGGTCGCGCTCCTGGAGGCACGCGACCTGCTGTTCGCCCGGTTGCTGCAGTACCGGGCCTTCAAAGAGGTCTCGACCTGGTTCGAGCGGAGTCTGCGCCGGGAGGACCGGCGCCATGCGCGGGCCGTACGCCTCGACGAGAAGTACCGGGGCGCCGTCCCGGAACTGGTGTGGACGCTGTCGAAGGAGGATTTCGCCGCCCTCGCGATGCTCGCCTTCGCGCCGAAGGAGATCCCGCACGTCGGCCTCGACCACCTGCACGCGCCGCTCGTGTCGATCCGGGAGCAGGCGGCCATCGTCGTCACGCTGCTGCGGGATGCCGGGACGCTCAGCTTTCGTGAGCTCGTTTCGGGTGTCACCCAGACGGGGGTCGTCGTGGCGCGGTTCCTCGCGGTGCTCGAACTGTATCGTCACGCCGCACTCTCGTTCGAGCAGCTGGAACCGCTGGGCGAGCTGACCCTGCGCTGGACCGCGGAACGCTGGTCCGAAGAGAACCTCGCCGCGTTGGGAGCCGACTATGACCGTTGACGATTCGACAGGCTCGGGGCCCGCCTCGACGAGCGCGGCCGTCGCCCGGCGCCTCGAGGCGATCCTGCTCGTCGTCGACGAGCCGCAGAGCCTCGTCGCGCTCGCCGCCGCCGTCGGC
>NZ_JBASZT010000059.1:0-14740 GCF_049661145.1 Microbacterium sp. | reverse complement strand
GCTCGGTTGCGCTCGTCGTGGCGCTCGTCGCCGTCGTGGGCGCCACCGCGCTCAGCGCGATCACGGGCTACGCGGCAGCGAACGGGGCGATGCGCGGCGCCGCAGCCTCCTCCCCCGCCGGACTCGAGGACCTCACGACCGATCAGCTCCTGGCGCTGCTCAGTCCGGTCCGCGGGCTCGTCCTCTGGGCTGAGATCGGATTCTGGGCGGGCACCGTGCTCGGCCTCTGGGCGCTCGTGCAGGGCATCGTCGCGATCGCGACCGCGCGAGGTGGAGGCAAGGGCAGGGGCCAGGGCATCGCCGCCGTGATCGTCGCGGCGCTGGGTCCCGTCGTCTTCGCGGCGGTCGTCGCCGTGACGGTGTCGGCGGGTGTCGCCGCCGGCGCCTCGACCGCGATCGGCGGCGGCTGACGCACTACGCAGGGCCGCGGATCACGAGCCGCGCTGCCCGGCGCCGGCGCCGGATCGGAGCTTGGCACCGAGTCGCGACCGGCGCTCAGCCGTGCCACCGCGGCCTGCACGCGTCGGTTTCGCGTCCGCCGTGCGGTCGAGCCCGAGCTTGCCGAAGATCGCCGTGACGTGCGAGTCGACCGTACGCTCCGAGACGTAGAGAGTCTCCGCGATGCTCGTGTTGCTGCGGCCCTCGGCGAGAAGAGCGAGCACCTCCCGCTCGCGGGGCGTCAGCACTTCAGTGAGCCGCTCGGTCGTCGGCGGTTCGGGAGCGTCGAGCCCCGTGAAGGCCACGACTCACCGCGACACGGGAACCCACGCGGCGGCGAAAGGGTCGATCCGCGCGAACATCAGCACCACCGCGCAGACGAGTAGTGCGATGATCGTCACCGTCCACAGCCGCGCGGACCGACTGCGACCAAGGAGCTCGGTCGTCGCGGCGATCCCGGGGAGTGTGCTCGTCGAGAGCACGATCGTCCACCAACCGCCCCCGCGACCGCCGCAGCCACCGCGCCGAACCGCGGCGAGCCCCGCCGCACTGCCGCACCTACGACGAGCGAGCCCGCGGCACCGAACACCGCCGAAATGGACGCGTTCGTCTGGAGCTCGCAACCGTGGGAGAAGATACAGTGACGCGCGCGAACGGGTACCACCGCCCGCCCACGGCGCCGGCTACGCGCGCGGCGCGTGATGGCGCTGCTGCGCGGCGAGCAGGCCCTCGTCGATGAGCTGCTCGACGGCATCCGCCGCGTCGCTCAGAAGCATCGGCAACTGTGCGCGCTCGGCGGACGAGAACGGGTCGAGTACCCAGTCGGCGGGGTCCTGACGACCCGGCGGGCGGCCGATCCCGACGCGCACGCGGGGGAAGTCGGGTGTGCCCAGGGCCTTCGCGACGTCGCGGATGCCGTTGTGCCCGCCGTGTCCGCCGCCGGTCTTCAGCTTGATCGTGTCGAACGGAATGTCGAGTTCGTCGTGGACGAGCACGACCCGGTCCGCCGGCACGGCGTAGAAGCGCGCGAGCTGCGATACCGGCCCGCCAGACGTGTTCATGAAGGAGTTCGACACGGCCAGCACGAGCTTCGCGCCGCCGGGACGCAGCCACGTCTCCGCGACGCGTGCGTTCGCCTTGTGTGCACGCAGCGTCTCGGAGCGTCGTGCGGCGAGTTCGCCCACGACCATCTGCCCGACGTTGTGGCGCGTGTTCTCGTACCGCGGGCCGGGGTTGCCGAGCCCGACGACCAGCCAGGTGTCAGCCATGATCTCCCTCTCGACGACGAAGCCCGCCTCCACCGGTGTCGGTGACGGCGGGCTCCGAACGATGCGATCCGACTTACTCCGCAGCGGCCTCGGACGACGCGGCCTGGGTCTCGGCGGCAGCCTCGTCGGCGGCGGCGATCTCGTCCTCGGCGGCGAGCGTCGAGGCCGGCACCGACACGGCGACGACGAGCGTCTCGGGCTCGGTCACGAGCGATGCGCCCTGCGGGAGCTTCAGGTCGGCGGCGGTGATGTGAGTGCCGTCTTCCAGGCCCTCGACGTCGACCTCGACGTGCTCAGGGATGTGCGTGGCCTCGACCTCGAGCGAGATCGTCGCGCTGTCGAGATTCGCGATCGTGCCCACGGCCGGCTCACCGTTGACGATGATGGGCACGTCGACCTGGATCTTCTCGCCCTTCTTGACGACGAGCAGGTCGATGTGCTCGATGATCTGGTGCACCGGGTCCTTCTGCACATCCTTGACGAGGGCGAGCTGCTCGCGGCCGGCCACTTCGAGCTCGAGCACCGCGTTGGCACGGCGGATGAGCAGCGAGACCTGGTGGCCCGGCAGCGCGACGTGCACCGGGTCGGTGCCGTGGCCATAGATGACGGCGGGGATCCGGCCTGCGGCGCGCAGGCGCCGGGCGAAGCCCTTGCCGAAGTTCTCGCGGACCTCTGCGATGACCTTGGTGTCGGTCTCGGTCGACATGATGATTCTCCTTGCGAGCGGATCGTCCGCTCTGATCTGGGGTCTGGGTTTCGACTCGAACGCACACGCGTGAGGAAAGCCCCGCAAGGCCTCACCGCGTCGATCACGGATACGCCCTTCCAGGCAGCATCCCTCGCCGAAGTACGCCACGAGTCTACCAGCGACCCCGCTACGATGGGGACAGTGCCCGGCGCGACCTCCCGCGCCGCCCCGATCGGAGGAGGACCCATGGACTATGGCTGGATCTCGCACGCACTGCTGTGGCTGATCGGCCTGATGACCCTCGCCGCCACTGTCGGCGCCGTCGCCGCCCTGTGGTCGCTGGGGCGCTCCGGCTACCGCAAGGACTGATGCCCCCGACGATACAAGTCGGCCACGCGCGCGACCACATCGTCGAGGCCGGCATCGTCGGCCACGCGCACCCCCGACTCATCCGCCGCGAGTGGCTGCATCGGCTGCGCAACGTCGGAGTCGACGTGACCGCGACGGCGACGCGGGGCGCGCACCGGTTCGACGTCGACGAGCTCCACCCACCACAGACCCGCCACGGCCGCGGCCAACGCGTCGCGCTCGGTCCGGGCGAGCGGCGCAGTCGCAACCACGACCGCGGCGGAGTCCGACAGTGCGTAGCCGAGCGCCCTCAGCCACAGACCTCGATCGTGCGCCACGCGCCGCGCCAGTTCGTCGCCGTCCACGACCTGAGCACGCAGTGCGGCCGCCAGCCCCGCCGCGATCAGCGATCGCGAGGACGCCGTCGGCGCCCAGAGCAGGATGCGGATCGGCGTCGCCGTCATCGTGCGGCACCGGTGATGCGCTGGACGGCGATCTCCGCTTCAGCCACGATGCTGGCCATCGCGGCGGCGGCCTCCTCGGCGCGCCCCGCTGCGATGGCGACGGCGACGCTTTGATGCCATCGCACCGCAGCCGGATTGGCTTGGTGCGGCATCAACTCATGACGTGTCCGTCCGACGAGAACCGCCTCCACGACGTCGCCGAGGGCAGCGAGCATCGCATTGCCCGAGGCCGCGAGCAGCGTTCGGTGGAACGCGATGTCGGCGGCGAGGTATTCGGCGCCGTCGGCGTCGTGCTCGCTGTGCGCCATCGCCCCCACGGCCGTCAGCATCGCATGACGCTGCTCCAGTGAGGCGTTGCCGGCCGCCAGACGCACCGCCAGAGGCTCCACGGCGCTGCGTAGCTGACTGAGTTCGGTCAACTGCCGCGCACGGTCCGGTCCGGCCAGACGCCACGCGATGACTTCCGGAGCGTAGACGCTCCAACGCCCTGGCGGCAGCACCTCGACACCGAGCTTGCGACGCACTTCCACGAGTCCGAGCGACTCGAGCACGCGGACGGCCTCGCGGGCGGCCGAGCGCGACGCGCCCGACTCGTCGGCCAGGTCACCGGTGATGAGCCGCGCCCCGGTGGGATACCGGCCCTGAACGATCGCCGCCCCAAGGCGGTCCACGAGACCGTCGTGGACCGGGCTGCCGTGCGCCGCGTCGCTCATGCCTCGATTATGCGCCACCCGAGCCGGATGCCTCGCGAAAATAGATCGTGCATAAAGCACGACACTATGGTTTCATGTAGGTGAAATAGGACGGCGCAGTCCACGCATCGCCGCCGGATCAAGGAAGCTCATGGCCCTTCTCGATATCACCCTCCTCGCCGCGACGGACACGGCGCCCACCCCCGCGGGCGGTCAACTGGTCACCGCCGCCCTCATCGGCATCGCCGTCATCATCGTCCTGATCACCTGGGTGAAGCTGCATCCGTTCCTCTCCCTGACGATCGGCGCGCTGCTCACCGGCGCCATCGCGGGCCTCGGGATCGCTGACAGCGTGACGAGCTATACGACCGGATTCGGGTCCACGATGGGCGGTGTCGGCATCCTGGTGGCGCTCGGTGCCATCTACGGCAAGCTCTTGGCCGACTCGGGTGGCGCCGACCAGATCGTCGACACCCTCGTCGCCCGCGCGAGCGCACGGTCGCTGCCGTGGATGATGGGACTCATCGGCGCCATCATCGGTCTGCCCATGTTCTTCGAGGTCGGCCTCGTGCTCCTCGTCCCCGTCATCATCCTCGTCGCCCGGCGCTCCGGGGTCTCGCTGATGAAGATCGCCATCCCGACGCTCGCGGGCCTGTCCGCGATGCACGGTCTGGTTCCCCCGCATCCCGGACCGCTCGCGGCCATCGCCGCGCTCGATGCCAACCTCGGCCTGACCCTCGGGTTCGGCGTCATCGTCGCGATCCCCGCCATCATCGTCGCGGGGCCGTTGTTCGCACGGTATGCGGCACGTTGGGTGGACGTGCCGGTCCCCCACCTGTTCGAGGTGGATCCGACGGAGCACACGCGGCGGCGACCGTCGTTCGGCGCGACGCTGACCAGCATCCTCCTGCCCGTCCTGCTCATGCTGATCAAGGCCGTCGCCGACATCGCAGCACCGGGGTCGGACGCCCTCTGGAAGACCACGCTCGACTTCCTCGGCACCCCGGTCATCGCCCTGCTGCTCGCCGTGCTCGTCGGGTTCTTCCTGCTGGGGCGCGGTGCAGGCTTCGACCGCGACCGGATCAACGAGATCGTCGGCGCATCGCTCGGCCCGATCGCCGGAATCCTCCTCATCGTCGGCGCGGGCGGCGGCTTCAAGCAGGTGCTCGTCGATACGGGCATCGGCGCGGTCATCGCAGATCTCGTCGCGGGATCCTCGATCTCGGTGCTGATCCTCGCCTGGCTCGTCGCCGTCGTCATCCGCATCGCGACCGGATCGGCGACCGTTGCGACGATCACGGCCGCCGGCATCCTCCAGCCGCTCACCGAGACGCTCGACCAGCCGATGATCGCACTGCTCGTGCTGGCGATCGGATCGGGCTCGGTGTTCCTCTCGCACGTCAACGACGCCGGGTTCTGGCTCATCAAGGAGTACTTCGGTCTCAATATCCCGCAGACCCTCAAGTCGTGGACCGTGCTCGAATGCCTCATCTCGGTCGTCGGGCTCGTCGGCGTTCTCTTGATCAGCCTCTTCGTGTAAGGATCCACAATGACGGAGAATCTGCCCCCCATCCTGGTCCTGATGGGCACGTCCGGCACCGGGAAGTCCACCGTCGGCGCGATGCTGGCCGGCCGCCTCGGTTGGGCATTCCAAGAGGGCGACGACCTGCATCCTGCGGCGAACGTCGCGAAGATGGCCGCCGGACACGCGCTCAACGACGAAGATCGCTGGCCCTGGCTCGACACCGTCGCGGCTTGGATCGATGCGCGTCGCGCCGCCGACGAACCGGGGATCGTCACCTGCTCCGCACTCAAACGCGCGTATCGCGACATCCTGCGCCGCCCCAACGTGGTCTTCGTGCACTTCGACGGTACGCGCGATGTCGTGCTGAACCGCATGATGCGCCGACAGGGGCACTTCATGCCGCCGGCGCTGCTCGATTCGCAGTTCGCGACTCTGGAGCCCCCGGGCGAGGACGAGAACGTGCTGCGTGTCGACCTGGATTCCACGCCCGAGGAACAGGCGGCGTTCATCTCTTCACGGCTGCGCCTGGTCGCCTCGACGTGATCGCTCTTGGCCCGGTCGCCCCGCTGTCCGCGGGACGACCGGGCCAAGCGGCATCAGCCGATCTCGATCACGCCTTCTGCGGAAGCACGATCGCGGCAGTGACGACTTCCTTCTCCCGTTCAGTCTGCTGAACATCATCGAGCTCATCGAGGGTGTAGCGACGGGTTTCCTTCGCGGTGAGCGCGGAGATGACGGCGATCAGCATCAGGCCGACCGCGAGCATGGCCGGGCCGAACCAATTCTGCAGGTCATCACCGGCGAGCGCCGTGGAGGTGACGGGACCGATGGCGCCCGCCAGAGCGAAGCCGATCTGAGTGCCCGTCGCGAGCCCCGAAACGCGCACGCGACTCGGGAACATCTCCGAGAAGAAGGCGGGCCACGCGGCGTTCGCGGTCGAGTAGAACAGGCCGTTGCACAGGATCCCGAGGATGAAGATCAGCGGCCAGTTGCCGGTCGTGATCGACCACAGGTAGGGGACCGTGGTGAGCCCCGCGCCCAGAGCTCCGATGATGAACACCGTCTTGCGCCCGATCTTGTCAGCCAAGAGGCCACCGAGCGGGGTGTACACCAGGGCGAGGAGGCTCGCCGCGACGGGGACCCAGAGCATCGTTGGCCGGTCCAGGCCGTATCCCGTCGTGGCGAATGCGACCGAGAACGAGGCGAACACGTAGCTCACACCGGCGATCATCGCGCACGCCGCGATCCGGATGATCGCCGTCCAGTGGAATCGCAGCGCCTGACTCATGGGAGCCAGCTGCACCTTGATCGCCTGCGTGTTGATGAATGCCGGCGGCTCCTCCAGTCTGCGCCGGATGATGTACGCGGCGACGACCACGACGGCGGAGAGCCAGAACGGGACCCGCCATCCCCAGCTCAGCAGTTGCTCTTCCGGAAGTGCGGAGAACGGAATGAAGACCGCGAGTGCGAGAAGGCCTCCCGAGGCGGAGCCGCTCGTCGTGAAGCTCGTCGTGAACGCCCGCCGGCGGTCCGGTGCGTGCTCGAGACTCATGCTGATAGCGGCCGCCTGCTCGCCCGAAACCGAGAGCCCCTGGATGATGCGGATCACGATCAGCAGGATCGGCGCGAGCGCCCCGACCTGTCCGTAGGTCGGCAGGCAGCCGATGAGGAATGTACAGATGCCGATGCCGAACAGGGTCAGCATCATCACGAACTTTCGTCCGAAGCGGTCGCCGATCGGTCCGAGGATGAAGGCGCCGAGGGGACGGACGACGAAACCGACCCCGAACGTGGCCATGCTCAGGAGCACGCCGACGCCCGCGGGCAGGTCCGGGGGAAAGAACAGCACGTTGAACACGAGTGCGGATGCGGTGCCGTACACCGCGAAGTCGTAGTACTCGAGGGTCGTCCCGATCCAAGAGGCGATCGCGGCTTTGACGGGTGTTTGTCGGGGTGTTGCGGTTCCGGTCATCATTGTGCTCCAGGTGAACTCTTGATGGGCTCCCCAGTAGCCGAAGAGCCCGCTTTCCTGGGGGAGGCAGCCTGTCGGTTGCCTGTTGGAACTGTATGAATCGGCAACATTGAAGGCAAGCCTTGTGCCAGCTATGTGCCGCCCTGTATCCGACGACAATGAGGTCTTGCGCCAGATGACAACGGTGCTATCGCGACACATTGCGGCTCTGTTACAGCGTTGTGCACACCCTATTGCACAACTCCGGCACGGCTTCGCGCGCGTTCCGGCACACTCTGACGCCGCCTAGATTGCCAACTCGACAACGGCTGCCGCGATCGCATCGACCGCCGCGACGATCGTGTCGAGATCGGTCGCGAAGGAGATCCGGAAGAACGGCGACCAGCCGTAGGCAGAGCCCTGAATGACCGCGACCCCGGCGCGCTCGAGCAGATACAGGGCGATGTCCTGATCGTTCTCGAGCACGTCGCCGTCGGGCGTGCGCCGCCCGATCAGGCCCGTGCAGTCGACGTACACGTAGAACGCCCCGTCGGGCTCGACCGGCTGCAGGCCGTCGATGGCGGCAAGACCGCTCACCGCGGCATCCCTCCGCTGCCGATAGACGGCGACGGTCTCGGCTACGAAGTCCTGGGGACCGGAGAGCGCAGCGACAGCTGCGGCCTGACTGATGGACGAGGGGCACGACGAGGTCTGCGACTGCAGCGTGTTGATCGCCGTGATCAGCGCGGGGTCGCCAGCCGCGTAGCCGATGCGCCAGCCTGTCATCGCGTACGCCTTCGACACGCCGTTGACGACGAGCACGCGATGGCGCAGGTCGGGTGCGACCGACACGAGACTCGGCGCCGCCTCGCCGGTGAACGAGATCTCTCGGTAGATCTCGTCGGACAGCACGGACACGGCCGGATGCCGGCGCAGCACCTCGGCGATCGCCGTGAGCTCGGGGCGCGTGTACACGGCGCCCGAGGGGTTTCCCGGCGAGTTCAACACGAGCCAGGTCGTGCGCCGACCGATCGCCGCCTCCAGAGCGGACGCGGTGAGCTTGTAGCCCTCCTCCGCCGAGGTCGGCACGATCACGGGGACGCCCTCGTTCGCCCGGACCATGTCCGGATACGAGACCCAGTACGGTGCCGGAACGAGCACCTCGTCGCCCGCATCGAGACTCGCCATGAAGGCGAGAAAGATGACCTGCTTTCCACCCCCACCGACGGTCAGCTCGCTGTCGGCGTACTCGATCCCCACCGCGCGACGAAGCGCGCCGCGGATCGCTTCACGCAGCTCGGGAGTGCCGTTGACCGGCGTGTACTTCGTGTCGCCGGCGGCGATCGCGGCAACGGCGGCGTCCTTGACGTGCTGCGGAGTATCGAAGTTCGGCTCCCCGATCGTCAGGTCCAGGATCGCGCGCCCCTGCGCCTTCAGCTGCCGTACCCGAGCCGCGGCGCTGGAGCTGGGTGACGGCTGGATCCGACGCACGCGCGCGGACGGACGGAACGACCCCGGCAGCGCGGCGGTCGCCGCGGTCACAGCACCACCGCGTCGATGTCGGAGGTCAAGCCCTTGCTGCGGAGCACCTCGGTGAGATTGCAGAGTTCGATCGTCGTGCCGCCGGCCCAGTACTTGCGGATGAGCTCCGCCTCGTGCTCGTCCCGCCGCGCCGAGAGTTCGGCGACCTCGGCGACCTCTTCCCGCCGTACCAGCACGACGCCGTCGGCGTCTCCCTTGATGATGTCGCCGGGCCGAATGAGTTCGCCGCCGAAGACGATCTCGTGATTGATCGAGCCGAGCGTCTCCTTCACCGTGCCCTTGATCGACACGCTCCCCGAGAACACCGGCAGCCCGAGCTCACGCAGTTCCCGCGTGTCACGCACCCCGGCATCCGTGACGAGCGCCGCGATCCCCTTCGACTTGCAGGCGTTGCCGAGCACGTCACCGAACATGCCGGCCTCGGAGTACTCCCCCGCCGCGACGACGAGCACGTCCCCCGGCTGGGCGTAGTGGATCGCGATCTGCAGCATGAGGTTGTCGCGCGGAGCGCACACGACCGTGCAGGCAGACCCCACGAAAGAGGTCTCGGGGTCGATCGGCTTGATGTGCGAGGCGATCGCGCCACGGCGCCCCTGTGCTTCATGGATCGTGGCGGCGGTGAACTGGCCCAACCGCTCGATATCGGCGGGCTCGGCGCGGGTGATGCGTGTGATGACGTTGACCATGTCGTCCTTCTCCTCGTGAGTTTGTTCGTCGTGGTGGTTAGGCGTCCTGCTCGCGGCGGTCGAACGTGAGTCCGCCGGGAACCTGGAAGGTGGGCATGAGTTCGATGAGCCCCACGTTGACGTGCGCCGGCGCATCGATGGCGAACTCGATCGCCGCGACGAGGTCGGCCACGGTGAGCGACTCGTAACCCTCGTAGTAGGTCGCCCACGCCTCGGCATCCGTTTCGGGCGTGCCACCGAGGTTTCGCGAGAAGATCTCGGTCTCGATCCGGCCCGGGCTGAGCTCGGTGACCCGCACACGACGGCCCAGCGCATCGTTGCGCAGCTGCCGGGACAACTGGTGGACGGCCGCCTTCGTCGCGTGGTAGGCGGTGTGCCCGAAGAAGTTGTAGTGCCCTGCGATGGAGGAGATGTTGAGGATGTGACCCCGGTCGCGCGCCACCATGCCAGGCATGAGAAGGCGCAGGATCTGCATCACGGCGCCGAGGTTGACCTGCACCATGTCGTCGAGATCGGATGCCGTTGCGTCGAGGATATTGCCCGATCTGCTGACACCGGCGCTGTTGAGCACGATGTCCGCCTCGACGCCCGACAGGGCCGCCGTCAGGGCCTCGGTGTCACGGACGTTGAGCGCGTGGGTGATCACGCCGCGTTCGGCCAGCGTCGCCAGTCGCTGCTCGTCGCGTGCGACGGCGTGCACCTCGAGCCCCTTCTCGAGGAAGAGATCGACGGCCCCGCGGCCGACGCCGCTGGTGGCACCGGTCACGACGGCGACGCGGTAGTCGGAGAAGCTCATGGCAGTGTCCTTACTGTGTGGGGATGAGATGTTCGTGGCCGAGCGCGGCGAACACGCCGGCGACCCTGCCCTGCAGCGCCGCGATCCGGCGGTGCGCGGCCCTGGCGTCCTCGACGGCGTGAGTGATCGAGACACGTCGGAACCGCACGGTGTCGCCGGGGCGCGCCTGGGCGAGCGCGTCGAGGGAGGTCGAAGTGACGACCGCCATGACGGGGTAACCGGCGGTCACGCCGCGGCCGCGGTGGAGGATGAGCAGCTCGTCGCCCGGCGGCACCTCGACGGCCCCCACGGGCACGCCGCGCGACAACACCTCACCGGAGGTCTGCCGCTCGGGGACGACGCCGTTCAGGCGCAACCCGATGTGGTTGCTCGCCGGGCCCACGACGTACGGGCCGCGGAACAGGCGCGCGGCCGTGGCGCCGAAATCCGCGGCATCCGGACCGTCGGTCACGTCGATGACCGGCGACGCGATCGCACTCCCGGGGGCGTGCAGGCGGTACAGCGGTGCGGCGAACCACGGGTTGACGATGGGCGGCGTGCGGCGGACGCGGAGTTCGTCGCCGTTCTGGAGTCGGCGACCGAAGCCCAGCACGGTGTCGGGCGCACAGCTGCCGAGCAGCATCGGCACGTCGAAAGACCCGTGCGCCGCGACGTAGGTGCGCAGCCCCGCGGTCATGTCCCGGAGCGCGACGACGCTGCCTGCCGGAACGGACACCGGCTCGGCGAGCGGCCGTGCGACGCCGTCGACCGTCAAGGTCATCGGCGCACCGGCGACGGCGATGAGAATGTCGGCATCGCACACGAACTCGAGGTTCATGGCGGTGATCTCCAGCAGCGGGGCGTCTGGAGGGTTTCCCACAAGCACGTTCGCGACCCGAGCAGACCCCTGGTCGAGCGCACCGCCGACAGGGACGCCGAAGCGGGGACCGCGCGGCCTGCCGAGATCGGTGACCGCCGCCGCTCCGGCGAAGAGCACGCGCAGCGTCCCGCCCCCGTTCGCTGCGCTCATCGCGCCGCCATACGTCGGCCGTGGAGCCGATCGAACTCGGCTCTGTCGATCGGGTGGAACACGATCACATCGCCCGGAGCGTACGGGACCAGCGGTTCTGCCGTCAGGTCGAGCACCGTCAACGGCGTCCGCCCGATCAGCGGCCAGCCGCCCGGCGCGACAGCCGGCGTGATCGTCGCCTGACGGCCGGCGACCGACACCATCCCCTGTGGAACGCTCGTGCGCGGGCTCGCGCGGCGCGGAACGGGCTTCGGAAACGCCGGACCATCGAGCATCGGGGAACCGCCCGGCGCACCGAGGCAGCGCACGACGTAGCGCGGCTCGGAGTGCAGCCGCACGACGTCGGCGACGCCGAGACCCTGAATGTCGGCGACGGCCTGCAGGTCGGGGGTCTCCGTCACGTCGTAGAGGACCGGGACGTCGAACTCGCGGGGATGCTCGGAAAGCGGCTGGTCGACGTCGATCTCCGCGGCGAGGGTCGCGAACAACGACTCCAGGCGAGGGAGATCCGCGCGCACCGGATCCACTTCGACCAGGAGCGCGTCGTAGGTGGGGATCGATCCGATCACCCCGGGCGCTCCGGAACGATCGAGCTCGGCGGCGAGTCGGTGGACGAGTCGCCATCCCGCTTCGCGGTCCGGATGCGTCGCCACCACCCGCACGGCACTGTCGCCGCTCGGGAGGACGACGATCCGGTCGGCCGTCATCGCTGCCGCGACCCCGCTGACGCAGCGAGCGGTGCGATGCCGACGCCGGCGGCGCGCAGCCCGTCGCGGATGCTCGTCGCGAGCGCGACGGCCCCCGCCGTATCGCCGTGCAACAGCACGGTGTCGCACGCCACCGGGATATCGACGCCGTGCCGACTGCGAATGACGCCCTCCACGACCATCCGGATGGTCCGCTCGCGGATCTCGTCGGCATCGTGCAGGACGGCGCCGGGTTCGCTGCGAGGCACGAGCGAGCCGTCGTCCTCGTAGGCGCGGTCCGCGATGCCCACGATCGCCACGCGCAGGCCGGCGCTTCGGGCGGCCGTGGCGAGCTCGCCGTCCTGGGCGAGGACGATCAGCTCGTCGTCGAACCGGCATACGGCATCGACGACCGCGCGCGCATAGTCCTCGCGCACCGCGACCAGGTTTCCCAGCCGTCCGTGCGGAGCGATGTGCGCGACCCGCGTACCGTGGTAGGCGGCGATCGCATGGAGCGCACCGAGTTGGTAGAGCACGTCGGTGCGGACCTCTTCGGCGGTGAGCGCCATCTCGCGCCGTCCGAATCCGACGAGATCCGGAAAGCTCGGGTGGGCGCCGACGCCGACCCCGCGCGAGACGCACGCGCGCACCGTCGCGTCCATGATGCGCGGGTCGCCGGCGTGGAAGCCGCAGGCGATGTTCGCCGAGGTCACGATGTCGAGCAGCGCCGCGTCGTCGCCCATCCGCCACGGTCCGAAGCCCTCGCCGAGATCGGCGACGAGATCGATGCTCCCGGTCATTGTGCCCTCCGTTTTCTGAGCACGCCCTGCGCCGGCCGAACCCGCGGGCAGAGCCCGGCGGCGCAACCCGGTCTCCAGAATACGAACACCGTCCACGATGGCGAGAACACGTGCCGAAGACGTGCCAGAGAGGATGCCGACTCGGCCGCAACCATCATGCTTTCGCGATCCCGGCATCCAGGGAATTGCACATTCTGTGCCATTGCGCGTGCACAATGGGAGGCATGGTGATCCCCCAGCGACGCTTTCCCCGGCGCGTGAACCTGACCGACATCGCCCACGCCTGCGGTGTGGCTCCCTCGACGGTGTCGCGCGCGATGAGCAACCCGAGTCGTGTCAGCGTCGAGATGTACGAACGGATCTCGCAGAAGGCGATCGAGATGGGCTACCGCTCCGCCACGTTGCCGGCGGGCGGCGAGCGCTGGGTGCGCGGGACGATCGCACTCGTGCTGCCGAATCTCAGCAATCCGTTCGTTTTCGACATCCTGCGCGGCAGCCAGGCGCAGTGCCAGGCGGCCGGCTTCCTGCACCTGCTCGTCAGCACCGACGACTCCGCCCACATCGAGCAGGAATGGCTCAAGGAGCTTTCGCAGACGGTGGACGGCATCGTCGTAGCGTCCCCACGCACGGACGACTCCGTGCTGCAGGAGGTGTCGCACGCCGTCCCGCTCGTCTCCATCAATCGCGAGGTACCCGGCATCCCCGGTGTCGTCATCGATACTCCCGCCGCCGCGGTACAGGGACTCGACTACCTGACGACGCTGGGCCATCGCCGCATCGCCTACGTGCGAGGCCCGGAGAACTCCTGGACCGATCACGCCCGTTTGGACGCGCTCAGCGCGGCAGCCGCACGCAAGAGCATCGATCTCATTCCGATCGGAGCATTCCATCCCTCCCTGGCAGCGGGGGCGGCAGCCGCAGATGCCGTCGCGCTCAGCGAGGCCACCGCCGCCATCTTCTTCAACGACACGCTGGCGATCGGCGCGATGTCACGCTTTCGCGAACGAGGCATCGACGTCCCCGGCAGGATCAGCGTCGTCGGTTGCGACGACATCTTCGGCGCTGCCACCGCCGATCCGCCGCTGACCACGGTCACGGCGCCGGGCGATCGCGCGGGGCGTGCCGCGACGGAACTGCTGATAGGCGGCCTCGCCTCCAGATCGCGGCCACCGCGCGTCGATCATGTCTCGGCGCATCTCACCGTGCGCGCCTCCACCGGCCCGGCACTCGTCGACTGATCGGCGGCGGTATCGCGCACCCTGTGCCGTCAGTGCCGCAGACCGGTGCGATTCATCGCGTGCTCTCCTCCGAGAACGACAACAGCACCTTCGAGGAAAGGGCCGCGTCGCCCGCCGCCTGGAACGCCGCAAGCGCATCCGAGACGCGGTACTCATGAGTGACGATGCCGCCGACCCGCAACGATCCGTCGGCGAGCGCGGCGATGACGTCGTCGAACTCTCCCGCGAATCGGAAGGACCCGGTGAGCGTGAGTTCCCGGGTGATCGCGGTGGCCATCGGGACGAGGATGTCGCCGCTGCGCTGCAGTCCCAGCATCACGACCGTGCCGCCACGGCGTGCCGCCGCGATCGCCGCCGCCAGGCCGGGCACCGTGCCGCTGGACTCGACGACGGCGTCGGCGTGCAGTGCAGCGATCTCCTCGGAGTCGCGCGCGTCGAGCGTACGGGCGCCTAGTCCCTCAGCGACGTCTCGCGCGCGGGGCTGCAGATCGGTGGCGATCACCTCGCGCGCCTCGTGATGCAGCGCGACGGCGACCACCAGCAGCCCGATGGGACCCGAGCCGATGACCGCGACGCGCTTGCCGCGCACGTCGCCGGCGCGCTCCAGCC
>NZ_JBASZT010000058.1:0-17752 GCF_049661145.1 Microbacterium sp. | reverse complement strand
CCACCGAGGCGGCGGCGACCGCCACGGTGGCCAGTTCGATCAGCAGGCCCGGTGCGGCGTCGGCGGGCCAGAGCGCGTCGAGGGCGAACGCCGTGACGAGCTGACCGGCGACGGAGCCGAGGCCGAGCAGCAGCACCCCGGTGTGCACGACGAGGGCAGCCGACAGGAAGATATAGGCGACCCCGATGACGCCCCCGAGGTACAGCCATGGCTCGTCCGGAAACACCCTCGGCGCGCCGACGAGGGCGACGTGCACCGCCGCAAGGACGGCGAGCACTACCGTCCCGCCGATGAAATTGACCAGTGTCGCCGTCAGGGGCGTGCCGACACGCTGGCGCAGCCGGCCATTGGTGGCCTGCTGCCACGCGATGCCCACCCCCGCCGCGAACGGAAGCACCAGCATCCACAGCGGCACGCGCTGGAGCACGCCGCCCTGCAACGAGATGCCGACGGCGATGAGAGCCAGTGCTCCGCCGGCGACACGCGGCATCGTGACGGCGACGGCACCGCCGGGACCGTATCCGATCCGGTCCAGAAACAGGCCGCAGAGGGTCTGTCCCGCCACCAGACCGACCGTGAACAGCGAGACGCCGATGATAGCGACCGCGAGCCCTTGCGTCGCGACGGTGAGCGCACCGGCGAGGCCGCCCAGCAGCATCCACCACGGGATCGTGTACCGGCGGATGCCGGTGGCGAGCGCCCGGAAACCGCGACGGCCGGCGGGGACCGCCGCCGACAGGACGACAAGAGCCACGAGACCAGACCCGAAGGAGATGACCGCCGCGACGAACCCGTCGCCGACGCGTAGCCCGAGTTGGCCGTTGACGCGCGCCTGGAGTGCCGTCATGACGCCGACGAGGACGGCACCGGTGAGCGCCACTCCGGCCGAGAGGCGGCGGGGCGCGGGGAGGCTCACGGGGAGTCAGCCTAGCTGTGCCCACCCCCGGGAGTGGCTCGCTGCAGCGCGGCGTCGTGCTCAGTCGTACCCGAGGATGCAGATCGCCTCGGTGATGGGCTGGGGCTCGGTGCGGGGGTCGTCCTCGTCCACGCCTCCGAATCTACGGTTCGCCACGCGCGGTAGCGCGCAGCGGCGCCGGGGAAAACCCGAAGCGCATCCACGAGGTACCGCGCAGATAGACTGGACGCCGCCCGCCGGCTTGGCGCAATTGGTAGCGCACCTGTCTTGTAAACAGGGGGTTGCAGGTTCGAGTCCTGTAGCCGGCACTGTGCCATCAGCGCCGAGGCCGTCGGTTCACGACAGGTCCAGCGCGATGGCGCTTGCGCGCCCGATTTCTCGGACGTGGTTCGCGACCGCAGCCTCGATGTCGGCGAGCTCGACCCTGCGGACGTGGACGCCCTGCCTCCAGAGACGGCAGCGGCGCTGATGAGGCTGATCTCGGTGCCCAGCAGCCATCCGTGTGGCCGTCGAGTGCCCGGTACGGAGCAGCCCGCTGATGACGATGAGGTAGATGCCGGGGACCCCGTGCGCGGGTGTCAGGGGGTGAGGATGCCGATGGTGATGAGCACGAATCCGGCCAGTTGCAGCGAGGCACGGGTGAGCTGGAAGACGTCCCAGCGGCGACGCATCGCGATGAAACCTTCCGGTGCGGTGTCCTGCCGGATGCGACCGGTGCGCAGGTTGATCGGCACGTTCCCGGCGATCGTGACCGCCAGGGCGACGCTCAGGCTCGCTGCGGCGCCGATCGTCCAGGCCGAGGGGGTGTCGATGGCGATGGTGATGCCGAGGACGGTGGCGGCGGTCATGCCCACGGGCATGATGCGGCCGTAGGTCCTGAGCAGCCCCTGCTCGAAGGTGAGTTGGTCGTCGGGAGTGAGTTTGCGGACGACGGGGTGGACGAGGGCGGCGGAGCCGAACTCGGCCGAGCCGACGAAGCCGATCACGAGGATCGCGGCGAGTTCCAGCCAGTTCATGAGAGCACCTTCTCGGGGGTGCTGTCGCGCTGCTGCGCGATCCACTCGGCGAACGGGGTGGACGGGGTGCCGAAGTCCCGGAACCAGGCGGTCGTGTCGGTCACGTCGCCGTGGCGATCCATGCTGGCGAGGATGCCCAGCGGTCTGGTCATCTCCCCCTTCAGGAACAGGCGATCGATGACACGCATGACGGCGAGAGGCATGACCCGCACCGCATTCGGCGCAACAGGCTTACCGGTGATCGCGCCCGCGTAGGCGGCGGCCGCCTCACGCAACGTCAGGGCGTGCTCCCCGGCCACGTCGTAGACCCGGTTGGCCGTCTCGGGCATCCCGAACGCGCGGGAGGCGGCCGCCATGATGTCGTCGGCGGCGACGGGGCGGACCGGGTGCGGCTGCGTGCCGATGAGCATCGGGCGACCGCCCCGGATGAACTTCGCGAGCGTTTCGTTGATGAACCCGACCCGGAACACGGTGGATGCCACCGGGCTGGCCATCAAGAGCAGCTCGCCGCGGGCCTTGGCGTGTTCCCACGGATAGTCCGCGTAGGCGGGCTGCGCGAACATGCCCGAGATGAGCACTACGCGTCGCACCCCCGCCGCTTCCGCGGCGGCGGCGACATTCGCAACGCCGACTTCCTCGATGCGTCCCGCCTGCTCGGAGTCGCTCCCGCCGTTGAGAGTCAACAGGACGCCGTCGACGTCAGTGAACGCGGCCGCCAGCGTGTCAGGGGCTGTCACATCCCCCCGCACGGGCTCGACGCCCTCCGGCAACGACGCCCGCTCCGGTGACCGCACGACCGCGCGCACCGCGTGACCGTCCGCCAGCAGGCGGGTCACCGCGTACCCGCCGAGGTACCCGGTCGCTCCTATTACTGCTATGCGTGCCATCATGCCTCCCAATGGGTAGTTGACTATCTATTCATGGATAGTAGTAGTATCCATATGGAAGCGCAAGCCCGAGTGGGAGGCGGACATGGTCGAGAAGACAGAGATGCGGATGGCGGAACTGGCCAGACGGTCGGGGCTCGGAGTTCCGACCATCAAGTACTACCTGCGGGAAGGACTGCTCGATCCGGGCCGGCTCACCAGCGTCAATCAGGCCGTCTACGACACAGCGCACCTGGAACGACTCCGCCTCATCCGGGCGCTCTCCAAGGTCGCGAAGCTGCCGCTGAACACGATCCGCGAGGTCGTGCAGGCGATCGACGCCGGACCATCAGCGCTCGATGCGATGGCCGTCACCCAAGACGCGCTCGTCGGAAACGTCGCCGCCGAGGACCTGAACGAGGATGCGACGGCGCAGCTGAACCGCGTCATCCACGCACGGGGGTGGCGGTGCCAGCACGGCTCCCCGGCGCACCTGGCCGCCGTGCGGGCCGTCACGGAGATGAACGCCGAGGACCTCACCGTGCTCGCCGGTCACCTCGACGACTACGCGCAAGCCGCAGATGCGGTGGGGCGCATCGACGTCCACGCCGTCGCACAGGCCAGCACCCTGGACGAGACGATCCGCGGCGTGGTCCTCGGCAGCATTCTCAGACGCCCCTTGCTGGACGCGCTCGTCCTGCTCGCGCAACAGCACTACGCCAACGAACTGGCCACACCCGTCGACGGTGCGCCGCCCCGGTGATCGACTGTCAGTCTGCCTGTCTGCGCAGCAACTCAGCCCCGCGTATGCGGTCGTCTACGGCGCGGGCGTCGAAGTCGGAGTCGGCGTCGCGGAGCGCGCCTTCTGGTACGCACCGCTGGCGCTCGTGAGCACGAACTGCGAGAACTCCGCGGGGTCGGTGAGCTCACCGACGTACTGCTGATCATCGACCACGATCATCGGGGTGCCGGTCAGCGAAAGATCGTCGGCACCGGGGATGCTGGTGATCGCCCGTTCGGTCGCCGCCTTCACCCACGACGCGTACGCCTCCGTCTCGATGCAGTCGCGGAGCGTCGTCGGGTCATCCGAGCCGTGGGCCTGAGCGATATCGGCGAGCTCCTTGTCCGACCAGCCGTCGGAGTCCACCGCAGGCTGTCGCTTGAGCAGATCGTCATTGAAGGCGAAGAACGCGGCGGGAGCGTACGAAGCGACGCAGGCGGCCGCGCTCGCGGCGCGCAACGAGTACTTCGTACCGTTCGACTTGGCCGTCAACATCGACACCGGATGGTAAGTGAGAGTGACGGCACCGTCGCGTACCCACGACGACAGCTGCTGCGAATTCGCCACCTGCCAATCCCGCGCTCCCGGCGAGAGGTAGTCCACGTAGACGTGAATGTCGACGACGGCGGATGCCGTTGCGCTCGGCGTCGGGGTTGCGCTCGCATCACCCTGCGGCTCCGCTTCGGGCGCCGGCGACGCGGCCTCCAAGGAGTCCACCGAACCCTCCGCGGTCACCGACGTGACGACGAAGCCGTCACCGTGCGCGACGGCCGGGGCAAGCTGCGGTCGACCGACCGCGGAGCCGATCGCCCAACTGACGACGACGGCGACAACCGCGACCGCCGCGACGACACCCGCCGCCAGCGCAGAGCGCCGCAGCATACGAGCACGGGACTGCTGCGCGTGGACGAGCTGAGCCTTCTCGCGCACCGCTTCGCGGCGACCGGGGGCGGACTCGTCGCGGGGGGTCTCGTCGTGGGACATGAATCCTTCTGGAAGTGCAGAACCAGTGCAGAACAGGGTGTGCGCAGTGCACCGTGGGGTCGCCGATCGGGTGAGCGCAACGCAGACGATGCTATCCAGGCAGTCTGAGAATGCCCAGACAAGACTCCCTCTTCGTCGATCCGCGTGCGATACTGGTACCACGTCCGACGTTGGGCGTGCGGGCTCGCGCTCGCGTCATTCCATCACTACGGATCGTCCGGCACGTACCTGCCGGTGAAGGAGAAGAACAAATGGCGTCCGTCACTTTCGACAACGCAACCCGCCTCTACCCGGGCGGAACCCGACCCGCCGTCGACAAGCTCAACCTCGAGGTGGGCGACGGCGAATTCCTGGTCCTGGTCGGACCGTCCGGCTGCGGCAAGTCCACTTCGCTGCGCATGCTGGCCGGCCTCGAAGAGGTCAACTCCGGCCGCATCCTCATCGGCGACCGCGATGTCACCGACGTCCCGCCCAAGGATCGCGACATCGCGATGGTCTTCCAGAACTACGCGCTCTACCCGCACATGACGGTCGCCGAGAACATGGGCTTCGCCCTGAAGATCGCCGGCGTCGGCAAGGAGGAGCGCGCCCAGCGCGTACTGGAGGCGGCCAAGCTCCTCGACCTCGAGCAGTACCTGACGCGCAAGCCGAAGGCGCTCTCGGGTGGTCAGCGTCAGCGTGTCGCGATGGGTCGCGCCATCGTTCGTCAGCCGCAGGTGTTCCTCATGGACGAGCCGCTGTCGAACCTCGACGCGAAGCTGCGCGTGCAGACGCGCACCCAGATCGCGTCGCTGCAGCGGCGTCTCGGTGTCACCACGGTCTACGTGACCCACGACCAGACCGAGGCGCTCACGATGGGTGACCGCATCGCGGTGCTCAAGGACGGCCTGCTTCAGCAGGTCGGCACGCCGCGCGACCTCTACGAGAAGCCGAACAACGTGTTCGTCGCCGGTTTCATCGGATCGCCCGCGATGAACCTGTTCCCGGTCGATCTCGCCGCAGGCGGCATCCAATTCGGCAACGCCGTCGTGGACGCGGACATCGACCGTCCCACCAACGCTTCGCAGGTCACCGCCGGCGTGCGTCCCGAGGACATCGTTGTGAACCCGGCTGACGGCCAGGGCCTCAAGGTGGTCGTCGACCTCGTCGAGGAGCTCGGCGCGGACGGCTACCTGTACGGTCACACCGACATCGCGGGCAAACGCACCGACATCGTGGCGCGCGTCGACGGTCGTAACCACCCGAACGCGGGCGAGACGGTGGTTCTCGCTCCCGTGCCGCACCACGTGCACGCGTTCGACGTCGAGAACGGCGAGCGCCTCACGAAGAAGGCGATCGCCTCGGCATGATCTGATCAGCGGCGGCGCGGGTGGTCCAGGGTTCGTGAGCCCGGGACCACCCGCGCCTCGGCATGTCCCGACGAAAGCGAACGCGACAGTGGTGGATTCCCTGACGATCACGGCCAGCAGCGTCGATGCCGGCCTGCTCGCCCTTCCCTGGTCTACGCGACTGGACGAGTGGGGCAGTGACACGATCGTGTCACTTCCGAAGGGACTGTCACGCCATCTCGTCCGCTTCGCGGACCTGTCCGGACGCGTCGTCGCGGTCAAGGAGACCACCGGGGAGATGGCGCGTCGCGAGTACGAGATGCTGGGCTCGCTCGCCCGTCTGGACGTCCCCTGCGTCGACCGCGTCGCCGTCATCGACGGGCGTCGCACTCCCCGGGGCGAACCGCTGCCCGCAGCCCTCGTGACGGCGCACCTCAAGTTCTCGCTCCCTTATCGAGCGCTGTTCACCCAGGTGCTGCGCCCCGACACCGCCGGCCGCCTCGTCGACGCGCTCGCCGTGCTTCTCGTGCGTCTCCACACCGTCGGGTTCTTCTGGGGCGACGTGTCGCTGTCGAACACCCTTTTTCGACGGGATGCCGGGGCTTTCGCCGCCTACCTCGTCGACGCCGAGACCGGCGAGCTCCACGAGGGCGGCTTGACCACGGGACAGCGCGAGCACGACCTCGACGTCGCACGCACCAACATCGCCGGCGAGATCATGGACCTCGAAGCCGGCGGGCGGTTGGAGGGCGGGGTGGACGCGATCGCGATCGCCGACGGCATCATGTCGTCGTACCGATCGCTGTGGGCGGCCCTCACCGATCAGGAGTCCTTCGCCGTCGGCGAGGCATGGCACATCACGGAGCGCGTGCAGCGCCTGAACGAGCTCGGTTTCGACATCGGCGAGATGACGATCCACACCGAGCCCGACGGCACCCGCGTGTCGATCCAACCCAAGGTCGTCGATGCGGGGCACCACCAGCGACGCCTGCTGCGACTGACGGGACTCGATGTCGAAGAGAACCAGGCGCGGCGCCTGCTGAACGACCTGGATGAGTTCCGTGCCCGCGTCTCGCGACTCGGCTCCGACGAGGAGATGGTCGCCCACGAGTGGCTCACACGTGTGTTCGAACCCGTGGTCAAAGCGATCCCGTGGGACCTGCGGGCCAAGCTCGAGCCCGCGGAGCTGTTTCATCAGGTGCTCGAGCATCGGTGGTACATGTCGCAGGCCCGCGGCCAGGCGGTCCCGATCGCCGAGGTGGTCTCGTCATACATCAACGACGTGCTCCGCCATCGCCGCGACGAGGCGACCGTCATGGGACCGCCCAGCGAGACGCTGGCGCTGCCGATCATCACGGCACCGATCGGCACCCTTGAGGAGGACAGCGACGCCGTGGACTGGCGCGACCTGGTCTGAGTGCCGCCGGGGTTTCGACGGTCGCGTCAGCTTTTCAGTGGCGCTGCCGCGCCGTGGGGCGAGGAAGTCTGGCTCATGTCGCGAGACTTTCGCGTTAGCTTTTCAGTGGCGCTGCCGCGCCGTGGGGCGAGGAAGTCTGGCTCATGTCGCGAGACTTTCGCATCAGTACCCGACGGTGAAGCGTTCGCGATGGTGCTTCGGGTGCTCGATCTCGTCGACGACGGCGGCGGCGAAGTCCTCGCCCGAGATGAACGACTCCCCCTCGGCATCCGTCACGATGACATCGCCGCCATCGCGGTAGGCGCCGCGGCGCTCGCCGGGGTTGAAGGCGCCGAACCCTCCCGCGGGATGGATGAGGAACCAGTCACGGTCCCCCTCTTCGTTCTGCAGATCCTCGAGCACACCGATCATCTCGAGCGCTTCGGCCTTGAACTCCTCGGGGAAGCCGACGTCGACCACTCGCGGTCCCCCGGGTGCTACGAGGCTGCCGCCGGCACCACCGACCACCCCCAGGCGCACGTTCTCGGGAAGTGTCGCGTTCAGAGCCTCGACGTTGGGGCGCACGAACTCGGCCATGTCGCCCCGCGGCGCGACGGCGACCACGACGGCGTCCACGCCCCGCAGTTCAGTCAGCAGGCTCGGCACGTCCAGCAGCGTCCCCTCGACATAGGTCACTCCGGCCACCCGCTCCGACGCGACTCTGCGGGCGACCGAGAGAACGGTATGCCCGCGTTCCGCGGCCTCCGCGACGATGTGGCGGCCGGCGTAGCCGGTGCCTCCGATGACGGCGATGAGGGCCATGGGTCTTCCTTCCGTAGGGGTTCGCGGGTGTCAAGCGGCGCACCCAGCGGTCTATTCCCGCCTCGGCATCCGTTTCGCTCGCGCTACTGCGACGCGGCGCGGATCATGGCGACCTGATACAGCGCGACGGATGCCGCGACGCCGGCGTTGAGGGATTCGGTCGCCGCCGAGATGGGGATCGACACGATCTGGTCGCACGTCTCGGTCACGAGGCGGGACAGACCCTTGCCCTCGGAGCCGACGACGATGACCAAGGGACGGTCGGCGAGCTCCAGCTGCGGCAGTGCGACATCGCCCCCGCCGTCGAGCCCCAGCACGAACACGCCCTGCTTCTTGAACTCTTTGAGAGTGGTCGTGAGGTTCGGCGCCATCGCGACGGGGACGCGCGCCGCCGCGCCCGCGCTCGTCTTCCAGGCGGCGGAGTTCACTCCGGCCGAGCGACGCTGCGGGATGATCAGCCCCTGCCCGCCGAAGGCGGCGGTGGACCGGATGATGGCGCCGAGGTTACGCGGATCGGTGACGCCATCGAGCGCCACCAGCAGCGGCGTCCGCCCCGTCTCGACGACCTGTTCGAGCAGATCCTGCGGGTGCGCGTACTCGTACGGCGGCACTTTGAGCGCGACGCCCTGGTGGACGCCGTCGAAACCCGCCATCCGATCGAGTTCGGGACGCGTGACCTCCAGCACCGGGATGCCGCGGTGCGTCGCGATCGACAGCATCTCCTTGACGCGGTCGTCCATCTCGACGCGCTGGGCGATGTAGAACGCCGTCGCGGGGATCTTCGCGCGCAACGCCTCCAGCACGGAGTTGCGGCCCGTGACGTTCTCGGTGTCGTCTCCCGCCTTCGCCTTGGGCGCGCGCGTCGGCGCGGGGTGCTGCCCGGGCCGGCCTTTGCCGCCCGCGGCCGTGTACCGCTCGGCGGCTGCCTTGCGCTTGCCGGCCGGGTGCCAGGCGCGGTCTTCGGCTTTGGGGGTCGGACCCTTGCCCTCGAGCGCGCGCTTGCCCTTTCCGCCGCTCCCCTTCGTCGGGCCTTTGCCGCCCTTGGCGGCGCCGGGGCGTGGTGGCTTAGCCATCGAGACTCCAATGCGTTCCGTCCGGAGAGTCCTCCAGAGTGATGCCGGCGGCGGCGATCGCGTCGCGGAGGCGATCGGCCGCCGCCCAGTTCTTATCCGCGCGAGCCTGCGCGCGCTGGACGATCATCGCCCGGACGAGCGCGTCGAGCGCCGCGGTCTGCGCACCGTCGGTGTCGTCGCGCCACTGCGGATCGGCCGGGTTGAGGCCGAGGATGCCGGTCATGCGGCCCACTTCGATGAGGGCGCGCGCCGCGGCATCCGTCTCGCCGGCATCGAGCGCCCCATTGCCGGCACGCACCGTCTCGTGCACGACGGCGAGCGCCTGCGGAACACCGAGATCGTCGTCGAGCGCTTCCGCGAAGGCCTCGGGCAAGTCGGCCGCCACGAGCGGGCTGGCGGTGCCGAGGACGCGGGCGGCGCGCTCCTGGAAGGTGCGGATGCGCGCGAGGGCGGCCTCGGCCTCGTCGAAGGATGCCGGGGTCAGATCGAGCGTGGATCGGTAGTGCGCGGCGCCGAGCGCGTAGCGGACGGTCAGCGGATCGCGCTCGGCGAGCACGTCGGCGGCGAGCAGATGGTTGCCGAGCGACTTCGACATCTTCTGGTCGCCGACGGTCACCAGCCCGTTGTGCACCCAGTACCGGGCGAAGGCATCACCCGCGGCGGTCGACTGGGCCAGTTCGTTCTCGTGGTGCGGGAAACGCAAATCGATGCCGCCGCCGTGGATGTCGAACTCGGGCCCGAGGTAGCGCCGGCTCATGGCGGAGCACTCGATGTGCCAGCCGGGACGGCCCGGTCCCCAGGGCGATGACCACACGGCATCCGCCGGCTCGTCCTGCTTCGCGCCTTTCCACAGCGCGAAGTCCCGGGGGTCGCGCTTGCCGCGCTCGTCGGAGTCTGCGGCGCTTGGGCCCATGCGCCCCGAGGCTCCGGGCGCTGCGTCAGCAGCGTCTGGAGTGGGCGTGGGGACCATGGCATCGACCGACTGGTGAGTCAGGGCACCGTAGGCCGGCCAGGAGCGCACGTCGAAGTACACGTCCCCCGCCGCGGCGTAGGCGTGGCCCGCGTCGATGAGCCGCCCGATGAGTTCCTGCATCTGCGGGATCGACGCCGTCGCCCGCGGCTCGTAGGTCGGAGGAAGGATGCCGATCGCGGCATACGCCCTCGTGAACTCCTGCTCCATGCGGTAGGCGAGCGCCCACCAGGGCTCGGTCTCCGTCGCGTTCTGCAACACCTTGTCGTCGATGTCGGTGACGTTGCGGATGAACGTGACGCGACCGAACCGGCGCGCCAACCAGCGGCGCAACAGATCGAAGGCGAGCGCAGCGCGCAGGTGGTGAATGCCGGGGCCCGACTGCACGGTGGGTCCGCAGACGTACATCGTGACGTGTCCGGGCTCGCGGGGGGCGAACGCGCGCAGCGCCTGCGCCTGAGTGTCATAGAGCCGGACCGTCACCGCTCCAGCCTACCGGCGGGCGCCGCCGCCGTGCCCGGCGTCGCCGAGCCGACCCGGCAGTGCACCGACCCGACGCATGAGGTCGCTGCGTTCCGCCGCCACGCGGCACCACGCGTCGGCTCGCGCGGATGGATCGGGACGTCAGCGCGTGACCAGCAGGGCGACGGCGTAGGCGGCGACCCCCTCGCCGGACCCGGTGAACCCCAACCCGTCGGTCGTCGTCGCCGACACCGACACCGCGGCACCGAGGGATGCCGACAGCACCGCCTCCGCCTCCTGGCGCCGCGCCGCGAAACGCGGCCGAATCGTCTGGACCTGTACCGAGACGTTGGCGATGGTGTAGCCCGCCGCACCGGCGAGCGCGGCGGTGCGGCGCAGGAACACGTCGGCGTGCGCACCGGCGTACTCGGGGTGGTCGGTGCCGAAGTGCGTGCCGATGTCGCCGAGACCGGCCGCCGCGAGGACGGCGTCGACGATGGCGTGCGCGACGGCGTCGCCGTCGGAGTGACCGTGCAGCGCCGGCTCGCCCGGCCACTCCAGACCCGCGAGCCAGAGCGCGCCTTCACCGCCGAACGCGTGCACATCGGTGCCGATGCCGACGCGCGACGACGGTGGCGGGAGTGCGGGCGCTGCCGCCTCCGGTGCATCCGGGGTGATGAGCGATCGGGCGCGCTCGAGATCGGCGGGGGTCGTGATCTTGAAGGCGCGCTCATCGCCCGCAACCGTCCACACCGTATGACCGGCCGCCTGCACGAGCGCAGCATCATCGGTGTGGTCGGCGGATGCCGCGGTATATGCCGTCTGCAGAATGTCACGCCTGAACCCTTGCGGTGTCTGCGCCGCGGCCACGCCGTCGCGGTCGAGGGCGTCGATCACGGCATCCGCCTCGATGCGTTTCAGAGTGTCGACGACGGGCAGCACGGGCAGCACGGCGCCCCGCCCGGATTCGAGCTCGGCGATCACCCGGACGAACACCGCGGGCGGGGTCAGGGCGCGCGCGGCGTCGTGCACCAGGACGAACTCGACGTCGGGCCACACGGCGGCGAGGCCGGCGGAGACGGATGCCTGCCGGGTGCGCCCCCCCGCGACGACCGACGCGATCTCGCGGCGACCGCCCGCGGTCTCCTCGATCTCGGTCAGGGCGTCGCCGACGTGCGCCTCCGGCGCGACGACGACCACCTGCGCGTAGGGCGCCGCGAAGACGCCCTGCAACGCGTGATGCAGCACGGTGTGCTCGTCGATGCCGACGAATGCCTTCGGCCGCGGGACGCCGAGTCGGGTCCCCGAACCCGCCGCCACCACGACGATCGCCGTGCGGGGACGCGGCAGGGGCACGGCGGAACTCATATCACCGACACTACTCAGCGACCGCGGGCGGACCCCGCGTGATCTGCGGCGGTCAGCTCGCGAGGACCTCGTCGAGGACGCCGGAGGCGTGCTCCTCGTCGGCCTTGAGCGCCAGTGCGATCTCGGAAACGAGGATCTGACGAGCCTTGGCCAGCATGCGCTTCTCGCCGGCCGAGAGGCCGCGGTCCTGGTCGCGGCGCCACAGGTCGCGCACGACCTCGCTCACCTTGATGACGTCGCCCGAAGCCAGCTTCTCCAGGTTCGCCTTGTAGCGGCGGGACCAGTTCGTCGGCTCCTCCGTGAAGGGCGCCCGCAGCACGTCGAACACGCGCTCGAGACCGTCCTTTCCGATCACGTCACGAACGCCGACCAGATCGACGTTGTCGGCCGGGACCTCGATGATGAGATCGCCCTGGGTGACGTTGAGCTTCAAGTACCTCTTGGTCTCGCCCTTGATGATCCGGTCCTTGACCTCGATGATTGTCGCGGCGCCGTGGTGCGGATAAACGACCGTCTCGCCAACCTCAAAAAGCATGCAGTTATGTCCTTTCGGCAACCTCTAGGATACCACAGGCGGCATACGCTAAGGTTCGCCGGCTGGCCGTCGCCGGCCGCGCTCTCCGTACTCCGCGAGACCCGCACTGCGGGTCGAGACCGTGCGAAACTTTCACGGGTCTCGACCCGCCGACGCGGTCTCGCGGAGACAAGGGCGGGGGCGGCGGGGGCGGACGCGGGGCGGGGCGGGCGGGCGAGCGCGTGGCGGCATAGAATGAGCGGCACACCGTCACGCCCGCAGGATCTCCGGATCGACTGTGAAATTAGAGCACCCGTGAACTCGCGCCGCCTCGCGTCCGTCGCACTCGCCGCCGCCGCCGTCTTCGCCACCGCAGGCTGCGCCATGGTCTCGCCGCAGGCGACGACCATCGCATACTCCCCCGCCGAGGGCGTGAACCTCGTCTCGACCGAGCCGCTCAAGGTGCGCAACGCCCTGCTCGTGGCGAACGAGGACGGCTCGGCCGCGAACTTCCTGGCGGCGGTCGTGAACGACACCGACAGCACCGAGACGCTGCTCGTCGGCATCGAGGGCGACACGCAGCGCGTGCGCGTGGATGCCCGCTCGACCGTCAGCCTCGGCTTCGACGGCGCCGACCCGCTGCTGTTCGAGGGTCTCGACGCCGCGGCCGGGACCGACGTGGAGATGACGTTCCAGTCCGGCACCGGCGAGGCTGTCGGCGCGCGCATCCCGGTGCTCGACGGCACACTCGACTACCTCGCGGACTTCGTGCCCGCCGACTGAGCCCGCCGCCCCCGCTGCGCGGCACGCCCGCCGAGCCCGACCGACTGCTCACGCCTCGAAGCGATAGCCCAGTCCGCGCACGGTGAGCAGCATGACGGGCTCGCTCGGGTTGCTCTCGATGCGAGAGCGGATGCGCTTGATGTGCACATCCAGCGTCTTGGTGTCGCCGAAGTAGTCGCTCCCCCACACCCGGTCGATGAGCTGGCCGCGCGTGAGGACCCGGCCGGCGTTGCGCATCAGCACCTCGAGCAGTTCGAACTCCTTGAGCGGCATCGCGATCACCTTGCCATCGACGGACACGGTGTGGCGATCGATGTCGATGACGACCCGACCGCCATCGATGATGTGCTCGTCCACATCGAGCTCGCTTGTCTCGCTGCGGCGCAGCACGGCGCGCATGCGCGCCAGCAGCTCACGCGACGAGTAGGGCTTCGTCACGTAGTCGTCGGCGCCGAGTTCCAGCCCGACGACGATGTCCACTTCGGAGTCCTTCGCCGTCAACATGATGATCGGCACCTTGGACGTCGTGCGGATGATGCGGCACACCTCTGTCCCCGGCATCCCGGGCAGCATGAGATCGAGCAGCACGATATCGGCGCCGCGAGTCTCGAACGCGGTCAGGGCGGCGTGGCCGTCCTCGGCGATGTCCACTTCGAAGCCTTCCCGGCGCAGCAGGTAGGCCAGCGGGTCGGCCAGATCGGGTTCATCCTCGACGATCAGGACGCGTGTCATGGCGTTCTTGTCTCCTTTGCCTGTGCGCGTGCGAGCTTTTCCTTCTTGCGCTTCTTGCGCTTCTTCCGCACCTTCGCGGAGATCTCCTCCGGCGCCTCAACCGCCGGCAGCCGCACGGTGAATGTCGAGCCCCGCCCGGGTCTCGACCAGAGAACCACTTCGCCGCCGTGGCGCTGCACCGCGTACTTCACGATGGACAGTCCCAGCCCGGTGCCTCCGGTGCGCCGCGAGCGCGCCTGGTCGGCGCGGTAGAACCGCTCGAAGATGCGGTGCTGCTCACCCTCGGGAATGCCGATGCCCCGGTCGGCCACCGCGATCTCCACGACCTCACCGTCGGTCTTGACCCCGACCCCCACCTGCGCGCGCGCCGGCGAGTAGGCGATCGCGTTCGCCACGAGATTGGCGATCGCCTCGGTGAGCACCTGCACATCACCGCGCACGTATGCGTGCCTCGCCCCGCCGCGGACGACCTCGATCCCCGCCGACGCGGCCGCGAACGACTGCGACTCGATCGCGGCCGCGACCACCTCGTCGACCGACACGTCGCGCAACTCGGTGAGATCGTCAGCGGATTGCAGACGGGACAGGTTCATGATGCGGGAGGTCAGCTGCCCCAGGCGTGCCGCCTCGGCCGAGAGGCGTCCGGCGAAGTGCCGCACCTGCTCCGGATCGTCGGATGCCGACTCGATCGCCTCCGCGAGCAGGCTCACCGCGCCGACCGGCGTCTTCAGTTCGTGGCTCGTGTTCGCGACGAAGTCGCGACGCATCTCCTCGACCCGTTCCTGCTCGGTGATGTCCCGGATGACGATCAACGTGAGCCGTTGCGTGATGACGCTCGCACGAGCGGTGACCAGGCGCGGCTCGATGCCGCGGCGCAACCGCATGTTCGCCGATGCCGGATGCTCGGCCTGACGCGCTGTCCGCACGAGCGCGCGCAGGTCATCACCGGGCAGATCATGACCCTCGTGCATGCCGAACAACTCGGCGGGCGTGGAGGCGGCGACGATCAGCAGCGACGTGTCGACGACGACCACGACGTCCTCCATGCCCTGCAGCACCGCCCGCGTCCCGGCCGGCAACTCACGTGAGCCGGCGCTGCGCGCCCGGTCTCGCGCGCGCAGCGCGATCAGCACGAGCGTCGCGAGGCAGCCGCCGGTGACCACCCCGACCAGCAGCGCAGCCAACGTCGCCTGCGTCGAGTCCATGTCACCAGCGTAAGGTGGGGCGATGAGTCATCCGGTCGTTCGCTCCACGGCCGCTGCGATCGCCCGCACTGTTCACGACTCCGGCACCGGGCGTTAACCTTCGAGGGACAAGATCGCCGAGGTAACGCCGGGCGGTCCGCCCGCGAAAAGGAAGGTTCCTGATGCGCGAAGTGTTCCACCAGTCGCTCGAGGACGTGCAGACGCGTCTTGTCGAAATCGCCGAACTCGTGACGATCGCTATCGAGAAGGCGACGCGCGCGTTCGGCACGAGCGATGTGGCGCTGGCCGAGGAGGTCATCGAAGCCGACGAGGTGATCGACGACAAAGCCATCGCCCTCGACGAGTTGGCGATTCAGATCCTGGCCCGCCAACAGCCGGTCGCGCGCGACCTGCGCATCGTCGTGGCGGCGCTGCGGGTGAGCGCATCGCTGGAGCGGATGGGCGACATCGCAGAGCACATCGCGCAGCTGACCCGGATGCGCTTCCCCGAGCGCGCCATCCCCAAGGGTCTCAAGGGGACCTTCACCAAGATGGGCGAACTCGACGTCGAGGCGGCGCGCACCCTCACCGAACTGCTGCGCACCGAAGACCTCACGCTCCTCGAGACGCTTCGTGACCTCGACGACAAGCTCGACGACCACCACGTCGCGGTTTTCGAGAAGGTCCTGAGCGACAACTGGCAGGGTGAGGCTGGCGCCACGGTCGACGCGACTCTCGCCAGCCGCTACCTCGAGCGGTTCGCCGACCACGCCGTCTCGGTCGCCAAGAAGGTCGTGTACCTCGCGACGGGCGACTGGAAGCCCGACACCGAGACCATCGCTGTCATCGCCGCCGAGACACACGTTGCGGGCGCCGAGAGCTGACGCGCGGCACCCGGAAGCAACGACAAGGGGGATGCCGGTCGGCATCCCCCTTCTCGTTGTCCGGCGTCGCTGACGCTCAGCGCTTGCCCTGACTCGCCACCGCGGCAGCGCCGGCGGCGGCGGCCTCGGGGTCGAGGTACGCGCCGGGAGCGACCGGCAGGAAGTCCTCGCCGAGCGTGTAGACCAGCGGGATCCCGGTGGGGATGTTCAGCTCGGCGATGTCGGCGTCGCTGATGCCGTCGAGGTGCTTGACGAGACCACGCAGCGAGTTGCCGTGAGCGGTGACCAGCACGGTCTTGCCCGCCGCAAGGTCGGGCTTGATGGTCGACTCCCAGTAGGGCAGCATGCGGTCGATCACGAGTTTGAGCGACTCGGTGTGCGGCACGTCGCCGTCGATGCCGACATAGCGGGGATCGTTCACCTGGCTGTACTCGGCGTCCGCGGGCAGCGGCGGCGGCGGCACGTCGAACGAGCGACGCCACAGCATGAACTGCTCGTTGCCGAACTCCTCGAGCGTCTCGGCCTTGTCCTTGCCCTGGAGCGCACCGTAGTGGCGCTCGTTGAGCCGCCAGGTGCGCTTGACGGGGATCCACAGCCGGTCGGCGGTGTCGAGCGCGATGTTCGCGGTCTGGATCGCACGGCTCAGCAGCGAGGTGTGCAGCACGTCGGGGAGGATGCCCGACTCCTTGAGCAGTTCCCCGCCGCGTGCCGCCTCGGCCTTGCCCTGGTCGGTGAGGCGGACGTCCACCCATCCGGTGAACTGGTTGGTCTTGTTCCATTCGCTCTGCCCGTGGCGGAGCAGGATCAGCGTGTACGGCGCAGTCATGCTCGTCATCCTACCGACGGCGGGGTGTCATCATGAGGTCATGCCGCCGGAGAAAGTCGCTCACCGTGGCGCACCGGCACGTGGTGCCGTGGGTCATGTCACTCGCGGCACCACGAACACCAATCGCCTGCGCCGTGTCGACCGCTGGATCGCGCGGCATCCCGTGCTCCGGCGCACCCCGGACCCGTTCGTCGTCGATCTCGGCTACGGCGCGAGCGCGGTGACGACTTTCGAGCTCGAGGCGCGCTTGCGTGCCGCGCGGCCGAAGGTGGAGGTGCTCGGTCTCGAGATCGACCCGGCGCGGGTCAGCCACGCCGAGCACCAGTTGGCACAGCTACGCGCGGGGCGCACGCCGTTCACCACGGACGCGCACGTGAGCTTCGCCCGCGGCGGCTTCGAGGTGCCGACCCCGGGCGGCCGACGAGCGGCGGTCATTCGCGCGTTCAATGTGCTGCGCCAGTACGAAGAAGCAGAGGTCGCGACGGCGTGGGCGCGGATGTGCGCCGGCTTGCAGCCCGGCGGGATGCTCGTCGAGGGCACGTGCGACGAGCTCGGTCGCATCTGCTCGTGGGTCGAGGTCGGCGCCGACGCCGTGCCACGCACCTTCACGGTGTCGTTGCGGCTGGCATCGTTGACCTCGCCGGCCGTCGCCGCCGAGCGCTTGCCGAAGGCCCTCATCCACCGCAACGTCCCCGGTGAGCCCGTCCACGCGTTCCTCACGGCGCTGGATGCCGAGTGGGTGCGTGCGGCCGGCACCGCGCCGTTCGGTCCTGTGCACCGCTGGCGCTCGGCGCTGGAGTCCCTCACCGCGGCGGGCTGGCCGCTGCAGGGACGCTCGCGGTGGCGC
>NZ_JBASZT010000057.1:0-2984 GCF_049661145.1 Microbacterium sp. | reverse complement strand
GTCCAGCGCTGCGCGTCGCCGCTGAGCGGCCAGCCCACCGCCGCGAGGCGCGCCGCCACCGCGTGCACGTCCTGTTCCGCGGGGGGTTCGGACGTGACCTGCTCGATCGCCGCGCGGATGTCGGTGTCACCGACGGGTCGCACCCGTCGCTCCTCGAGAACCTCGATGACGCTGTCGAACTCCGCCGTGCTGAGCGTGCGGCGCAACAGCGCCAGCAGCGGGAAGTAGTCCTTCGGCGGAACCCCCTCGGGGTAGCCGGCGCGCAGCCACCGCAGGATCGCCGCTCCGATGCTCTCAGCCATCTCAGCCTCCGAACAGCACGATGCCGAAGTAGTGGTGGAGGCTGTGGCGGGTGATGAACAGCACGCCGATCACGACGGCCGCCACGACGATCGCGAACAGCACGTAGGCGGCCGCGGTCAGCGCCGGTCGCCGCGCGCCCACAGCATCCTTCTCGGCGCCTTCTCCTGCCCCCGCCGACTGCAGGCGCAGCCCGATCGCGAACAGGGCCGGAAGCCCGGCACCGAACAGCGCACCGACGATGAGCACCCGCAGCGCGGCGAGGAAGATGTCACCCCAAGCGATATCCAACATCTCTGTGATCCTCTCTTACACGACCGGAGTCGTGGTCTCGGTGTTCTGGGGGACGACGTTGCCGTCCCATTCCGCGTTGACGTTGCTGGCGTCGACGGGCTGACGGCGGGAGCGCAGGTACAGGTAGCCGGAGGCGAGCACCAGCACCGCGAAGACGACGATCGCTCCGGCGACGCCGCCGATCCCGTGGGCGATGAAGTAGCAGAGCGCCCCGACGATGCCAGCGGCGGGCATGGTCGTCAACCAGGCGGTTGCCATGCGACCGGCGACGCCCCAGCGGACCTGCCCGCCGGGCTTGCCGACGCCGGAGCCGAGGATCGAGCCGGTCGCGACGTGCGTCGTCGACAGCGCCATGCCCATCGAGCTCGACGTCAGGATGATCGCCGCCGACGAGGCCTCCGCCGCCATGCCCTGCGGCGAGTCGATCTCGACGAGTCCCTTGCCGAGGGTGCGGATGATGCGCCACCCGCCGAGGTAGGTGCCAAGCGCGATCGCCAGGCCACACACGAAGATGATCCATACCGGCAGGCCGTCCTCGAGGATGCTGTCGGTCGTGAGGCTGCCGTGGGCGATGAGAGCGAGGGCGATGACACCCATCGTCTTCTGCGCGTCGCCGGTACCGTGCGCGAGCGAGACCAGCGAGGCGGTGCCGATCTGACCCCAGCGGAACCCGGCGTCCCGGCGCTTCTGCGCCACACCGCGGGTGAGGGCGTAGACGAGGAGGGTACCGAGCGCTGCGACGGCGCCCGCGATGACGGGAGACAGGAAGGCGGGGACGATGATCTTCGCGAGGATGCCGTCCCAGTTGATCGCGACGGCCCCGGCCAGGCCCGCGCCGATGAGTCCGCCGAACAGGGCGTGCGACGAACTGGAGGGAAGACCCAGCAGCCACGTCAGCAGGTTCCAGAGGATGCCGCCGACGAGACCGGCGAAGATGATGGTCATCGCGGTCTCGGACGTCAGTCCTTCGACGAGCGACCCGGTATCGGTCTGGATCTTCAGGACGTCCTTGGTGATCGTTGCCGCCACCTCGACGGAAAGAAACGCACCGACCAGGTTGAGGATCGCCGAGATCGTCACGGCGACCTTCGGTTTGAGGGCACCGGTGGCGATGGAGGTCGCCATCGCATTTCCGGTGTCGTGGAAGCCGTTGGTGAAATCGAAGGCGATCGCGGTGACGATCACGAGGATGAGGATGACGAGCTCGCCGGTCATGGCACGAGCGTTTCGGCTTGGAATGAACGCGCGGTGACGCTGAAGCTAACGCTTCATTTTCTCGACCGGGCGTCTTGGTGACGCAACTCTCGACCTACACCGCGACTCTCGTCTTACACGCTGCGGCGGCCCTCGAAGGCCCGCCCGAGAGTGACCTCGTCGGCATACTCGAGGTCGCCGCCGACGGGAAGGCCCGACGCGAGTCGCGTCACTCGGATCTCCATCGAGTGCAGGAGACGGCTCAGGTAGGCCGCCGTGGCCTCGCCCTCGAGGTTCGGGTTGGTGGCGAGGATGACCTCCTGCACCGTGCCATCGGCCAGGCGCTGCATGAGCTGGGCGATGCGCAGGTCATCGGGACCGATGCCCGCGATGGGGCTGATCGCGCCGCCGAGCACGTGATACAGGCCGCGGAACTCACGCGTGCGCTCGATCGCGGAGACATCCTTCGCGTCTTCGACGACGCAGATGAGTGCCTGGTCGCGCCGCGGATCACGGCAGATCGCGCAGCGCTCCTGCTCGCTGACATTGCCGCAGATCTCGCAGAACCGCACACGCTCGCGCAACTCGCCGAGCAGTTGCGACAGCCGCGTGACGTCGAAGGTGGGGGTCTGCAGGATGTGGAACGCGATGCGCTGCGCGGACTTCGGGCCGATGCCGGGAAGCCGCCCGAACTCGTCGATGAGGTCTTGGACGATGCCGTCGTACATGGGTCAGTCCCGTCTCACCGCTCCGAGAACCGCGTCGCCGGCGAGTACGGTTCCTCACGCACGAACGTGGCACCGAGCAGCTGGCGCACGACGGCCTCGCCGACCCGCTCAATGCCGCCTGCACGCGATGACCGAGGCGGCCGTGGTGGAGCGACCCGTTCGATCGCGACGGGAACGCGTGGCGGGACCGGTGCCTCAGGGTCGACGGGCGGAGGAGTCTCGTCGTCGGGCAGCGCGCGCTCGTCGGGCAGTACTTCCCCGTCGCGCTCGAGCGTGAGGACACCGACAGGAGCGGGTGCCACGTCTTCCGGTTCGTCGTCGACGGCGAGTCCCTGCGCGGGTCCCGGTGCGGATGCCGAGAGCGTGCTCGCCTCGGGACCGGAGGCGGAGGTATCGGTGCCGGGCCGGTCCGGTCCGGTCTCGTCGGGCGAAGCGGGGATGCGGGCGACCGCCCACTCGGTCACCGAC
>NZ_JBASZT010000056.1:0-5068 GCF_049661145.1 Microbacterium sp. | reverse complement strand
CAGCGCCGGTGCTGACCGGCGCTGCGGCCGTCGTCCGCTCCCTCGAGCTGCTGGGGGTGACCGACGTGTTCGGCCTTCCCGGCGGCGCGATCCTGCCCGTCTACGATCCGCTGATGGACTCGACGGCCCTCCGACACATCCTGGTGCGCCACGAGCAGGGCGCCGGCCACGCCGCCGAGGGCTACGCTTCGGCATCCGGCAAGGTCGGAGTTGCGATCGCGACGAGCGGCCCCGGCGCCACGAACCTCGTCACCGCCATCGCGGATGCGTACATGGACTCCGTTCCGATGGTCGCGATCACCGGACAGGTGTTCTCGAATCTCATGGGCACGGATGCCTTCCAGGAGGCCGACATCGTCGGCATCACGATGCCGATCACGAAGCACTCGTTCCTCGTGAAGGATGCCGCAGACATCCCCGCTGCGATCGCCGCAGCATATGAGATCGCCTCGACCGGACGCCCCGGCCCCGTGCTCGTGGACATCACGAAGGACGCGCAGCAGGCCGAGGTGCCCTTCGTATGGCCGCCGAAGATCGACCTGCCCGGGTATCGCCCGGTCACCAAGGCCCATGGCAAGCAGATCCAGGCGGCAGCCCACCTGCTCGTGGAGGCGCGCAAGCCGGTGCTGTATGTCGGCGGTGGCATCATCCGAGCGCGGGCCGCGGCCGAGCTCCGGACCCTCGCAGAGACCACCGGGGCGCCCGTCGTGACGACGCTCATGGCGCGAGGCGCCTTCCCGGACTCGCACCCGCAGCACCTCGGCATGCCCGGTATGCACGGCACCGTCCCCGCCGTCCTCGCGCTGCAGGAGGCCGACCTGATCGTCGCCCTCGGCGCACGGTTCGACGACCGCGTGACCGGCAAGGCGTCGCTGTTCGCGCCCGAGGCGCAGGTCGTGCACGTCGACATCGACCCGGCCGAAATCTCCAAGATCCGCACGGCGGACGTGCCGATCGTCGGCGACCTGCGTGACGTGCTCGTCGACCTCGATGGCGCCTTCCGTGCCGCCGCGGACGGGAACCGGCCCGACATCGCGGAGTGGTGGACCTACCTCGACGGCCTTCGCGACGAGTTCCCGCTGGGATATTCGCAGCCCAGCGACGGCCTGATGTCGCCGCAGTACGTCATCTCGCGCATCGGCGCGCTGACCGGGCCCGAGGGCGTCTACGCCGCCGGCGTGGGGCAGCACCAGATGTGGGCCGCGCAGTTCATCCGCTACGAGCGCCCCAACGCGTGGCTGAACTCCGGCGGTGCGGGCACGATGGGCTACGCCGTCCCCGCCGCGATGGGCGCCAAGGTCGCCGAGCCCCACCGCGACGTCTGGGCGATCGACGGCGACGGCTGCTTCCAGATGACCAATCAGGAACTCGCCACGTGCGCGATCAACGACATCCCGATCAAGGTCGCGATCATCAACAACTCCTCGCTCGGGATGGTCCGCCAGTGGCAGACCCTGTTCTACGACGGCCGCTACTCGCACACGAGCCTCAACACCGGCGCCGGCACCGTCCGCATCCCCGACTTCGTGAAGCTCGCCGAGGCGTATGGCTGCCTCGCGATCCGCGTCGAGAAAGAGGAAGACGTGGATGCCGCCATTCAGACCGCTCTGGCGACGAACGACCGTCCCGTGGTCATCGACTTCGTCGTGTCGGCGGATGCGATGGTGTGGCCGATGGTGCCGCAGGGCGTGAGCAACAGCTACATCCAGTACGCGCGTGACCACGCGCCGAGCTTCGACGAGGAGGACTGAGATGCCGACACACGTGCTGAGCCTCCTCGTCGAGGACAAGCCGGGACTTCTCACCCGCGTCGCGGGCCTGTTCGCCCGTCGCGGCTTCAACATCAACTCGCTCGCGGTGGGCGTCACCGAGGTGCCGGGACTGTCGCGCATCACGGTCGTGGTCGATGTTGAGGCGCTACCGCTGGAGCAGGTGACCAAGCAGCTCAACAAGCTCGTGAACGTCATCAAGATCGTCGAGCTGGAACAGTCGGCATCCGTACAACGAGAGCACATGCTCATCAAGGTGCGCGCCGACAATCAGACCCGCTCGAACGTGGTCGAGGTCGTGAACCTCTTCCGCGCATCGGTCGTCGACTACGCGACCGACGCGCTGGTGGTCGAGGTCACCGGCGACCGCGGCAAGGTCGATGCGCTGCTGCGTGCGCTCGAGCCCTTCGGCATCAAGGAACTCGCGCAGTCCGGCATGGTCGCCATCGGCCGCGGCGGCAAGTCCATCACCGAACGCGTCCTGCGCGCTGACCGGTGACGACCATACAGAACCCCCGGTCGTTGAGCGAGCGGCGCAGCCGCGAGTCGAAACGCCCGCACTATCAAGGAGAAACACAACATGGCTGAGATCTTCTACGACTCCGACGCCGACCTGTCCGTCATCCAGGGCAAGAAGGTCGCGATCGTCGGCTATGGCTCGCAGGGTCACGCGCACGCGCAGAACCTTCGCGACTCCGGCGTCGAAGTCGTCATCGCTCTCAAGGACGGCTCGCGCTCGATCCCCAAGGCTCAGGAGGACGGCTTCGAGGTGAAGTCGGTCGCCGACGCCACCGCGTGGGCCGATCTCATCATGATCCTCGCGCCGGATCAGCACCAGCGCAGCATCTACCACGACAGCATCGAGCCGAACCTGGCGCCCGGCAAGACGCTCGCCTTCGCGCACGGCTTCAACATCCGCTTCGGCTACATCGATGCGCCCGAGGGCGTCGATGTGATCCTCATCGCGCCGAAGGCGCCCGGCCACACGGTGCGTCGCGAGTTCGTCGCCGGCCGGGGCATTCCCGACGTCGTCGCGGTCGAGCGCGACGCGTCGGGTACCGCCTGGGCGACTGCGCTGTCGTACGCCAAGGCGATCGGCGGCACCCGCGCCGGCGTCATCAAGACGACCTTCACGGAGGAGACCGAGACCGACCTGTTCGGCGAGCAGTCCGTGCTCTGCGGTGGTGTGTCGCAACTGGTCCAGTACGGCTTCGAGACGCTGACCGAGGCGGGCTACCAGCCCCAGATCGCGTACTTCGAGGTGCTGCACGAGCTCAAGCTCATCGTCGACCTCATGAACGAGGGCGGCATCGCCAAGCAGCGCTGGAGCATTTCCGACACAGCCGAGTACGGCGATTACGTCTCGGGCCCGCGCGTCATCGACCCGCACGTCAAGGAGAACATGAAGGCGGTGCTCGGCGACATTCAGTCCGGCGCTTTCGCCGAGCGGTTCATCGCCGATCAGGATGCCGGGGCTCCCGAGTTCCTCGCGCTGCGCGAGAAGGCGGCTGGGCACCCGATCGAGTCCGTCGGCAAGGAGCTGCGCGCGCTGTTCGCGTGGAAGCAGCAGGATGCCGATTACGTCGAGGGATCGGCTGCGCGCTGACCCCTGAAACACTGACTCCACGACTTCCGGCCCACCGGCCGGAACTGGCTTTGCAATGAAGCCACACCGGGCCCGGTCCCTCACCAGGGGGCCGGGCTCTTGGCGTCAGCTTTCAGGTCAGCTTGTCAGGGGCGCTTTTCAGGTCAGCTTGTCAGGGGCGCTGCCGCGCCGTGGGGGTCGGGAGTCTCGTGCGTGGTCGCCTCTTGTCGGCTTGTGTTCACGGGGTGGATGCTGTGGTTGTCGGTCGCGGTGACGCCGGTCCGCCTATGGTGCCTGTGAGTCTGTGGGTTAGCGTGGCGCGGAAGGGCTCCCACGGGAACCGTGGATTGTTGCTTCGAGCACGAGTGTGAGATTCCTGAACTTCATCCCTGCCCTCCCTGCGGCCGGCTCCGAGTGGAGGGATTTGAGGATGGAGGTGGTGCACGAGCGCGCTGCGGGATCGATATCTCCAAGCGTGACGCGAAGGTCGCGGTGCGGGTGCCGGGCAAGCGCGCTGGCACGTTCACGACGACCGTCTCGACGTGGGGGGCGACGGTCGCGCAGATCTTGGATCTGATCGGGTTCCTTCATGCGCGGGGTGTGACGACGGTGGTGATGGAAGCTGTCGATTCTCACTCCAGTTGTCGGATTCTCACTCCAGTTGTCGGGAGAGCGGCGCGCCGCGTAGCGCTGCTCCGAGGCGGGAGTAGCTTGCGGTTCAAGCCGGGAGGTTCCACAGGAGCGCTCTGATCGGGTGCGGGATTCTCCGGAAGTGTGAGTTCTCCGTGACAGAGAGCGCCGCTCGTGGCATGCATAGACTCGTCCACCGAGCAAGAGACAACGACATCCGCCGACTCAAAGACCTCGGCTACGACGTCACGATCACACCAGTAGCCGCCTAACCTCACGCCCTACTCCCGTACTAGAACGGTGGTGGGTCGGTGTCGGTGTGGTGGCCGGTGGGTGTGGTCCAGGTCAGGTCGCCGGTGTCGGGGTCGCGGTGTAGTCCCCATTGGGTTTCGTCTTTGACGGGATGATGTCGGGGGCAGGCGGGGGTGAGGTTGTCGGCGCTGGTGGTCCCACCGTCCGCCCACCGGATCCGGTGATCGATGTCACAGCTGTCGGAGGGGCGACCGCAGCCGGGGAACACGCAGGTGGGGTACCGGATCCGGATCAGCCGTTTCAGGTCGGCGGGGACCTTGTACGCGTGCCGGTCGACGTCGATCACGGTCCCGGTGACCGGGTGGGTCAGCACCCGCACCCACGCGGGGGCGCCCGCGGCGAGGTCTCTGGCGGTGTCGAGGTCGATGGGCCCGTACCCGTCCAAAGTGGCCGGTTCGTCGGAACGGCCCAGGAGGGTGAGGGCGGGGATCGTGACCCGTACCGTCGGCACCACCCCACGCAACGGCCCTTGCGGGTCGAGGCCCGCGGTGGCCGCGGCGTGGAGGTAATGCCCGGTGAACACGTCGGCGCGGAGCTGCGCCCGCGTCCGGGTCTCCCCGTCGACACCGGCGAGGTGGGTGGCGGCGGCATCCAGGTGCTGCTCGATGCCGTGCGCGGCGGTGGCGGGGAGGATCGCGGTCAGCTGCGGGGGGTGTCAGATGGTCTGTGTAAGGGGTGCTTATCACCTCGAAGGAGAACATCATGGAGACCATGGCAGTCAGTCCGGAGCGCGAGGAGCGTCGTCGGCGTCAGAAGGAGCTTGCTGACTCGT
>NZ_JBASZT010000055.1:0-5480 GCF_049661145.1 Microbacterium sp. | reverse complement strand
CCCCTGCGACGTCGCCGCGCCGCAGCGCGGTCGCCGCGCGCGCGACGGCCGACGCGGTGGCAGGCCTGTCTTCGGGCTTCTTCGCGATCATGCTCATCACGAAGGCCTGCACGGACTCGGCGATGGTGGGCGGCAGCGGCGGAGGTGCGTCGTTGATCTGCGCCATCGCGATCGCGACCTGCGACTCACCGGTGAAGGGGCGCCTGCCGGCGAGGCATTCGTACGCGACGATGCCGAGCGAGTAGATGTCGGTGGCGGGGGATGCCGGGTGCCCCGACGCCTGCTCCGGCGAGAGGTACTGCACGGTGCCCATGACCTGTCCGGTCGCCGTCAGCGGCACCTGATCGGCGATGCGGGCGATGCCGAAGTCGGTGATCTTGACGCGGCCGTCGGGGGTGATGAGGAGGTTTCCGGGCTTGATGTCGCGGTGCACGAGGCCTGCAGCGTGCGCGGCCTGCAGCGCAGCCGCGGTCTGGGCGACGATGTCGAGCGTCTTGTCGGTCGAGAGCGACCCGTCCCGCTCGAGGATGGTCGAGAGCGCCTCACCGGGGACGAGCTCCATCACGAGGAAGGCCGAGCCGTTCTCCTCGCCGTAGTCGAAGACGCTCGCGATGCCTTCGTGGTTGACGAGCGCCGCGTGACGGGCCTCGGCGCGGAAGCGCTCGAGGAATCCAGGGTCGCCCATGTACTCGTCTTTGAGGATCTTGATCGCCACCGTGCGCCCGATCACGTGATCGGTGGCCTCCCAGACCTCGCCCATGCCGCCGATCGCAATTCGTGAGTCCAGCTCGTAGCGCCCACCGAAACTCACACCCTGTGTCGGTCTCATCTGCTCAGCACCGCCTCAATGACTTTCTTCGCGATTGGAGCCGCGATTCCGTTGCTCGTGCCGTGCTGGCCGAGTCCTCCACCGTTTTCCACCATGACGGCGACGACGACCTTGGGATCGTCAGCCGGCGCGAAGCCGGTGAACCACAGCGTGTACGGATCCGAAGGACCGTGCTCGGCGGTACCGGTCTTGCCGGCCACGTCGACCCCGTCTATTCTTGCACCGCTCGCCGCGCCGTCACTGACATTGGCGACCATCAACGACGTCATCGTCGCGGCGTCGGCGGTGCTCAGGGCGCGGCCGAACTCGGTGTTCGCGAAGGTCTGCTGCACGGTGAGATCGGCCGCCACGACGCGGTCGACCATGCGGGGATTCATGACGACGCCGTGATTGGCGATGCCGGCCGCGACCATCGCGATCTGCAGTGGCGTCGCCTGCACGTCGCCCTGTCCGAAGCCGGTCAGAGCCGTCTTGTCGTCGGAGAGCTGTCCCGTGGGATACACGGAGGCAGTGACGGCGAGCGGGATGTCGAAACCCGAGTTGAAGCCGTACTTCTCCGCCTCGTCGCGGATCGCGTCGTCGCCGAGAGCGACTGCCAGCTGCGCCATCGGGATGTTGCAGCTCAACCGCAGCGCCGTGGCGATCGAGACCTCGTCACCGGGGCCGCAGGTCCCACCGTCGAAGTTGCTGATCGCCGTCGACGTTCCCGGCAGCGTGTACTGCGCAGGGTTCGGGAAGGTCGAGTCCGGGGTGTACCTGCCCGACGCGAGCGCCGCCGAGGCGATGACGAGCTTGAACGTGGACCCCGGGGGATTGAGCGTGCCCTCGATGGTGCGGTTCCACAGCGGGTTGAGCGCGTCCGCGACCAGTTGGTCGTAGGTGTCGTTCACCTGCGCGGCATTGTGGACGGCGAGGGCGTTCGGGTCGTAGCTCGGGCTCGTGACCATCGCGAGTACGCGCCCCGTCGACGGCTCGAGCGCGACGACGGCACCCTGGTAATCGCCCAGCGCGTCGTAGGCGACCCGCTGCACCTCGGGATCGAGCGTCAGCAGCACGTTCGACCCGCGTGCCGGCTGTCCGGTGACGATCTGCTCGACGCGCGAGAGGAACTGCGAGCTGGCGGTGCCCGACAGCTCCCGGTTCATGGCCTGCTCGAGACCTGTCGCGGACTGCAGCAGCGGATTGAGGTAGCCGGTCACCGGCGCCCACATCTCGGCATCCGCGTACTGGCGCTGCCACGTGTAGATGTCGTTGCTGGGCACCGACGAGGCGACGATGGCGTCGCCGGCGATGATCGAGCCGCGCTGCACCTCGAACGAGTCGTACAGGGCCCGCTTGTTGCGGGTGTTCTCGCCGAGCTCGCCCGCCTGGACGACTTGGATCCAGCTCGTCGCCCCGAACAGCGCGAGGAACATCGCCAGCATGACGATGGACAGGCGGCGGAGCTCTTTTGTCATGAGGGGATCGCCTCCTCCGGTGTCCCTACCCCCGGTGATCGAGTGCCGGCGCGCCAGCGCCGGTGTATCGAGATCACAGCGTGTGACTCGGTTGCGATGGTCTCGATACGCCGCGACTTCGCCGCGGCACTCGACCAGCGGTGGGGTGTGATCGGGGTCGTCACCCGATCACCACCCGGGGGCGGGAGCGCACGGCATCCGAGATGCGCAGCAGGAGCGCGACGATGATCCAGTTCGCCACGAGCGACGAGCCGCCCGCCGCGAGGAACGGGGTCGTGAGGCCGGTCAGGGGGATGAGGCGCGTCACTCCCCCGACCATGATGAACACCTGCAGCACGACGGTGAACGACAACCCCGTCGCCAACAGCTTTCCGAAGTCGTCCTGCCCCGCGATGCCGATGCGGATGCCGCGGCTCGCGAACACCATGTACAGGCACAGGATCGCGAAGACGCCGATGAGGCCCAGTTCTTCGCCGAGGCTCGGGAAGATGTAGTCGCTCTGCGAGAGCGGGGTCAGCCCCGGGCGTCCGCGGCCGAGCCCGGTCCCGAGCAGTCCCCCCTCCGACAGGCCGAAGATCCCGCTGACGAGCTGGTAGCTGCCGCCGGTGCGGTCGATGATCTCGGGGTTGAACGCGTCGATCCAGTTCTGGAAGCGCCAGCCGACGTAGGTGAGCAGCTGCGACGCGATCGCCGCCCCGCCGATGGCGAGGACGACACCGATGACCGCCCAACTGGTCTTGCCCGTCGCGACGTAGATCATCGCGATGAACATGCCGAACATCAGCAGTCCGGTGCCGAGGTCGCGCTGCAGGATGATGATCGCCATCGAGGCGACCCAGATCAGCAGCAGCGGGCCCAATTCGCGCGGCCGCGGCCACGTGATCCAGAGGAAGCGCGTTCCCACTGAGCTCAGCGCCTCGCGCGTGCGCACGAGGTAGCCCGCGAAGAAGATCGCGAGGCAGATCTTGGCGAGCTCACCGGGCTGGAACGAGAAGACCCCGCCGATCGAGACCCAGACGTCGGCGTTCGCGTCGGTGCCCAGCCCCGGCACGAACGGCAGGAGCAGCAGAAGGATGCCGGCGAAGCCGAACACATAGGTGTAGCGGAACAGCACCCGGTAGTTGCGCAGGAACAGCACGATCGCGACGGCGCTCGCCAGCGCGATGCCGAGCCAGACGAGCTGGCGCGTCGAAAGCGCATCCCACCCGGAGGCGCTCTTCTCGATGTCGATGCGGTAGATCATCGCGAGCCCCAGGCCCGAGAGGACCGTCGCGATGGGGACGACGAACGGGTCGGCCTGCGGGGCGCGGTAGCGCAGCACGACGTGCAGTGCCAGCACGACGATGCTGAGGCCACCGCAGTAATAGAGGAATGTCCAGTCGATGTGTTCGAGGGCGCCCAGCTGCACGAGCGCGACGGCGGCACCGTTGATGAAGAACGCGAACAGCAGCAGTCCGAGTTCGCGATTGCGCTGGGTCTGCGGCATCCGCAGGCGTCGCAACGCCTTCACGACGGTCGTGTCGGTCCGGCCGGTGTCGGTGGCGGTCACGGTGCGTCCTCCGCACTCTGGCTCTCGACACTCTGACGAAGGGTGTCGACGATCGCCACGGCGTCGCCGAGCGATCGGGCCGAGATCGTCTCGGTCACCTGGAGGCGCTGATAGAACTGCAGATCCGACAGCAGGATGCCGGTGTCTTCGTACACCGACGAGAGCGAGATCGGGCCGAGATCCTGCTGGATGCCGCGGTAGATCACGACCGTGTCGTCGTCGGTGCCGACGAAGTACCGGGATTGGGTCCAGTTGTAGGCACCGAGGAGTGCCGCCGTCAGAGCGGCGAGGATGATGACCAGGCCGACGATCCACCACACGCGGCGGCGCCGTGCGCGGCGCCGGTCCTCCTCGATCAGCTCTTCGAGGAACTCGGCGGCCGGCTCGAAGTGGGTGGGCTCGTTCGCGGCCTGACGGTTCGGGTGCAGCCAGCTCGTGCGGCCGGTGCGCGCGGCGGGCACCTCGATGCCCCGCGGGTTCGAGGCCGAGCCCACGATCGTCGGCGTGCCGCTGACCATCGGATGGCTGCCGCCCACGTCGACGATGACGACCGTGACGTTGTCGGGCGCCCCGGCATCCAGCGCCTGCTTCAACAACAGGTCGGCGGTACGACCTGGCGGCAGCTTGTGCGCCAGGACCCGGGCGGTATGGGCGTCGTCGATGACGCCGGACAAGCCGTCGGAGCACAGCAGCCACCGGTCGCCGGGCTCGGTAGGCATGATGAAGGTGTCGACCTCGGGGTCGGGGTCCATGTCGCCGAGCACCCGCATGAGCACGGAGCGGCGCGGGTGGTAGCGCGCCTCTTCGGGTGTGATGCGTCCGGAGTCCACGAGGCGCTGCACGAACGTGTGGTCGGTCGTGATCTGGGTGAGCGCGTCGTCGCGGTAGAGGTAGATGCGAGAGTCGCCGATGTGGGCGATCACGGCATAGTCGTCGACCATGACGAGGGCGCTGACGGTCGTGCCCATGCCGGCGAGCTCTGGGCGCTCGGCGACGGTGTCGATGAGGACGGATGCCGTGGACCCGATCGCGTCCTGCAGGGCGCGCTCGGCATCGGAGGTCGTCGCGTACGTGTGGTCGAGGTCTTTCAGCCGGTGCACGGCGATGCTCGAGGCGACATCGCCGCCGGCATGGCCGCCCATGCCGTCGGCGACGACGAACAGGTTCGAGCCGGCGTAGCCCGAGTCCTGGTTGTTGGAGCGTACTTTTCCCGTGTGGGAGATCGCGACGCTCGACCCCTCGAAGACCATGCCCGCGCCGGTTACTTCCGCAGCTCGAAGGTCGTCGCGCCGACCTTGATCGGGGCGCCGACCCGCACCGGGACGGGCGTGCTCACGCGGTGGCCGTCGTGCCAGGTGCCGTTGGTCGAGTCGAGGTCCTGGATCATCCACTGGTCGCCCCACAGCAGCAGGCGAGCGTGGTGGCTGGAGGTGTAGTCGTCCCGGATGACCAACCCCGACTCGCTGGAGCGTCCGATGGTGAGCGCTTCGGTGCCGAGGGGAAGCTCCAGGCCCGCCTTGGGTCCGCTCGTGATGACGATGCGAGAGACGGCGTCGCGGGTGGCCTTGTGCGATCCCGACGGCGCCGACGCGCTCGCCGCGGCGGGAGCGAGCGGGGCGGAGGTTCCTCGCGCGGGGGTGGTGGG
>NZ_JBASZT010000054.1:0-2549 GCF_049661145.1 Microbacterium sp. | reverse complement strand
GGCTCGAGGACTGGGTGGGGCGATCAGCGGGCAGGCGGGGGGTGGGCGGGGGCGATGGCAGGTAAGATTGGCACTCAGCAACCGGGAGTGCCAACGAGGAGGGGTGATGGTCTCGGAACGCGGACTGCAGGTCCTCCGCGCGATCGTGCAGGATTACGTCGACACCCACGAGCCGGTCGGCAGCAAGGCGATCGTCGAGCGGCATCAGTTCGGCGTGTCCGCGGCGACGATCCGCAACGATATGGCGCTGCTCGAAGACGAGGACCTCATCGTCGCCCCGCACACCTCGTCCGGCCGTGTGCCGACCGACAAGGGCTACCGCGTCTTCGTCGACCATCTCGCCCAACTGCGGCCGCTCTCGCCCGCCCAGCGCTCGGCGATCTCGTCGTTCCTCGCCGATCCGGTCGACCTCGACGACCTGCTGGTGCGCACCGTCCGTGCGCTGACGCGGCTGACCGGCCAGGTCGCGATCGTGCAGTACCCCTCCTTCGCACGCGCCACTGTGACCCACGTCGAGTTCGTGCATCTCGGCGGGAACCGCATCGTCGTCATCGTCGTCACCGACACCGGCCGCGTCTCGCAGCGCGTCGCGTTCCTGCGCGAGGAACTCGTCGAGGCGGATGCCGCGGCCATCAAGCACGCCGTGGCACGGCTGGTGACGGGCAAGCCCGTGGCCGAGGCGGCGTCGGCGATCGCGGAGTTGTCGGCATCCGACCCGCTCGGAGGTCCGATCGACGATGCCGTGCGCACCGTCGCTCGCATCGTGGGGGAGGAGCTGGAGGACTTCCGCCAGGACCGCCTCGTCATGGCGGGCAGCGCGACGCTCGCGCGCCGCGAGAGCGACTTCCGCGGCAGCATCTACCCACTGCTGGAAGCGATCGAGGAGCAGGTGACGCTCCTGCGCCTCATGGGCGAGATGGTCGCTGACGAGCAGGGGCTCGCGGCGAGCATCGGTCGCGAGAACGAGCCGTTCGGGCTCGCCGAGGCATCCGTCGTGACCGGCGACTACGACGCCACCGGTGCGCGCGCGCGGGTGGGGCTGCTCGGCCCCACCCGCATGGACTACCCCACGAATCTCGCGGCGGTCCGCGCCGTCGCGCACTACCTGAGCAGGCTGCTCGACGAGGACGACCAGTCCCGCTGAGCGTCGCTCTCAGAACGAACCCCACCGCGCCCGTACGGGCAGGAAGGCGATTGTGGCCGACCACTACGAAGTCCTGGGCGTCTCGCGCGACGCGAGCCCCGAGGAGATCAAGAAGGCGTATCGGCGTCTTGCGCGCGAGCTGCACCCCGACGTCAACCCGGGTGCGGACGCGTCGGAGCGCTTCAAGCTCGTGACGCACGCGTACGACGTGCTGAGCGACCCCGAGCAGCGGCAGCGCTACGACATGGGCGGCGATGGATCGGCGTTCGGCGGCGGGCAGGGTTTCGGGGGGTTCGGCGACATCTTCGAGACGTTCTTCGGCGGAGGCGGCACACGCGGCGGCCGACCCCGGTCGCGCCGTGAGCGCGGCCAGGACGCGCTCGTGCGGGTGACCCTCGACCTCGGCGACGTCGTGTTCGGCACGCACCGCGACATCGAGGTCGACACCGCCGTGCTGTGCGAGACCTGCCAGGGCTCGTGCTGTCAGCCCGGCACGAGCGAGGCCACGTGCGACATCTGCCACGGATCCGGCCAGGTCCAGCGGACCGTCCGGAGCCTGCTGGGCAATGTGGTGACGTCGCAGCCGTGCACGGCGTGCCAGGGCTACGGCACGACCATCCCGTACCCGTGCGCCAGCTGTCAGGGACAGGGCCGCGTGCGCGCGCGACGCACGGTGTCGGTCGACATCCCCGGCGGCGTCGAGACCGGACTGCGGCTGCAACTGCCCGGTTCCGGCGAGGTGGGTCCCGCCGGCGGGCCCAACGGCGATCTGTACCTCGAGGTGACCGTCGCGTCGCACGAGACGTTCAGTCGCGAGGGTGACGACCTGCTGGCGACCCTCGAGGTATCGATGCCCGATGCGATCCTTGGCGCCCAGACCACGATCGCGTCGCTCGACGGAGACGTCGAGCTCGAGGTGCGCGCGGGCGTGCAGTCCGGCGACGTGCTGACGATCAAGGGACGGGGCATCACCCCGCTGCGCGGTGGCACGCGCGGCGACCTGCGCGTCGCTGTGCAGGTGGTGACGCCGACGCGTCTGGACGCCAAGCAGCGCGCGCTCATCGAGGACTTCGCGAAGAAGGCGAAGGCGCCCGCCCCGCGGCTCGCGCAGTTCCACCAGGGCATGTTCTCGAAGCTGCGCGACCGCTTCCGGGGCTGAGATGGTGCTCCACTTCCTCATGGATGCCGGCGGCGCCGGGCTCTCGGATGCAGGCGGCGAGACGGCGGCGCCCACGGAAGCCCGGGTGGGCGAGCTGGTCGCCATCACCGGTGCCGAGGCGCATCACGCCGCCGTGGTCCGGCGGGTGCGCGTGGGCGAGGAGGTCACCGTCGGCGACGGCCGAGGGCTGTGGCTGACCGGCGACGTCGAGGAGGCCGCGCCCCGGCGCGTCGCCGTGCGCGTAAC
>NZ_JBASZT010000053.1:0-11515 GCF_049661145.1 Microbacterium sp. | reverse complement strand
TCGACGCGCAGATCCACGTCACCACCGACACCGAGACCCGCACCGGGACATACCGGCTGATCACCACGCTTCTGGATCCCGGCGAGGCGCCCGCGCGGGAACTGGTTCGGCTCTACCACGAACGCTGGGAGATCGAGACGGCATACTGCGAGCTGAAGTCCACGATCCTGGGCGGCCGGGTGCTGCGCGGACGCCATCCCGCCGCCGTCACCCAAGAGATCTGGGCACTGCTGTGCGCCTACCAGATCCTGCGCATCGCGATCAGCGACACCGCCCTCGCCCGCCCAGGCATCGATCCCGACCGGCTCTCCTTCACCACCGCGATCCGCGCAGCGCGCGACCAGATCATCCAGGCTGGGGGCACCATCACCGAGACCACGATCGATCTGGTCGGGCGGATCGGCACCGCGCTCCTGGACGACGTCATGCCCGCCCGCCGCACCCGGACCCGGCAACGAGTCATCAAACGCGCGATCTCGAAGTATCGCGCCAAAGGCCGAGACAGCATCGATCGGCGCACCTATCCCGCGACACTCCGCACCAAGATCTTGACTCCCGACCCCGACGGCTAACCGAACGGCATTGGCGTTAGGCCGAGTCCCGGTACCACGTAGGGGCCGGAACTGTCCCCTGCCCGGTAGACGACTCTGTGTACACAACGGCGTGATTTGCTACTATGACGGCATGGACACCGTGACGACGGTAATCTCGACGCGCGAACTGCGCAGTCAACTCTCCGACGTTCTCGGTCGGGCGATGTACGCGGGCGAGCGCATCGGTGTGACTCGCAACGGCAAGCTGGCGGCCGTCGTGGTGAGCGTGGCGGACGTGGAGGCTCTTGAGGAGTTCGAGATGGCGCAGGACGTCGCTGCCTACCGACAGGCGAAGGAAGACGACGACGGTGCCCGCGTGACGCTCGATGAGCTGCGTGCTGATCTTGCCTCGTGAGCTACCGCGTCGAGTTCACCACGGCTGCCGCCCGCCAGGTGAGGAAGCTCCCGCGTCCCGCACGCGACCGCGTGCTCGCCGCGATCGAAGGTCTGCAATATGAACCGAGGCCGCAGGGTGCGAAGAAGCTCGTCGGGGAGCAGACCGCCTGGCGCATCCGTATCGGCGACTACCGGGTGATCTACGACGTCTTCGATACCGAACTGATCGTCACGGTCGTCAGAGCAGGTCACCGCCGGGAGATCTACGACCGGTAGCGATCCTGGCTGACCCCCTGCCAGTTACCCAATCACGATCCTCAGCGTCGACGAACTACGGAATCACTGTCAAGGTGGGGTCGGTGTGATGGTGAACGGATCGCGATCTCCAGTCCTTGCCTGCGATTCTGGCGACACGCGGTCGCGTCCCGAATCCCCTGCCAATCGACCTGCAGTTCGATATGTCGGACGTCACTCCTATGGTGGGCGCATGCAGGTGAGATCTGAGACGGCGCGCGTGCTCATCACGGTGAAGGCGTCCCCGCAGCCGTCGGCAAAGTACGGCGACACGGTGTGTGTCGCCGGTATCCGTGTCGATGGGGGACGTGCTGAGTGGATCCGTCTCTACCCGCTTGCGTTTCGTTGGATGGGTGTTGAGCAGCAGTTCAAGAAGTTCGATCTGATCGACGTCGAGGTACGTCGCGAGACCAAGGACAGCAGGCCGGAGAGCTACCGGCCGGATATCGACAGCATCAAGATCATCAGGCATCTCGACGATTGGAAGGACAGGCAGCCTTACATGGAGCGAGTCGCACGCACTTCCACGTGTGCGCTGAGCGCTGCGGCCTCTGAGCGCCACGACGCCCCGTCGCTCGGCATGGTGACGGTCAAGTCCGTCGAGCGTCTGAAGATCGCACCGTTCGGCGAGTGGACCGATGCGCAGAAGGCCCGCATCGCTGCTGCCGCCAACCTGGCGCCGTTGTCGCTCTTCGGCGATGTGACAAAGACGCCCCCGGAGTTGAGGGCGCCGAGGTTCATAGCCCGCTATGAGTATTACTGCACCGCAGAGGGATGTCCGGGACACGTCGGGCAGATATTGGACTGGGAGCTTACGGCGCTTCAGGGTCGGCTGCGTCACGAGAGTGACGCTGAGGCGATCGCTCAGATTGAGCGGAAGTTCCGCCATCAGATGTTCGCCCCGGGCCGGCAGACGTCGTTCTTCATGGGCAATTTTGAGGATCCGCGCAAGCGCCACAGCTTCAGCGTGCTGGGCGTCTACTACCCACCCGAAGGCATCGGCACCAGCGTCGGCTTGTTCGATCTAGACCAGGACTGATGCGTCTGCAACGGCGGCGATGACTTGTTCGCGGTGGCAGTGCGCACCGTCGGCTTCGAAGCACAGCACGGCGACCGCGTGCTCTTGGGCGAGGGCTGCCAGTTCGCGCACCGCATCCGCGCCATCGCCGGTATCGATGAGTTCGCGATAGCGGGACCGTGCCGTTTTGCCGGCATCAGAAGCGGCATCTGCGTACGCGGCTCGATTGTCTTTCGGATTGCCGAGCCTGCGATCGTGAACATAGCGGATGCCGGCCGCCGACAGAGCCTCTGAGAGTGCCCTCTTGGAGAAGCCTGGCTTGCGAGACAGGGGAGTCAATCTCACGTCGACGAGCACGTCGACGCGCTCGACCTGGAGACGCGCGACCAACTGATCGACACTGAGCCCCTCGTATCCGATACCAATCACTCCAGTCTCCTTCCGGGTGGAGCTGACTCGCGCGCGCTGCGCCCGAACTCGACAGAACGAACTCCTTCTGGCACACGGCGCACGTGTGAGTACTGCCGCGTCGGCGGAGCTGTTCCTGCCGCACCTGATGCGCGAGCGCGAGAAGCGACTCATCACTCCGCGCAGCAAGCTTCATGGAACAAACATATCTGTTGCATCGTGATGCGAGTCAAGTGCGAACCCGCCGAATGACTCGCCGCTATGACGACGCGCGGGGGCGGCGGATGGCGAGGGAGATGACGGCGGCGACGACGCAGAGCCCGGCGGCACCGAACCAGGCGAGCGTGTATTCGCCGGTGTGGTCGCGGATCAGTCCTGCGGTGAGGGCGGCGAACGCGGCGCCGATCTGGTGGGCGGCGAACACCCACCCGAACACCAGTGGCCCCTTCGGTCCGAACGCTTCGCGGCACAGGGCCACCGTGGGCGGGACGGTGGCGACCCAGTCCAGGCCGTAGACGATGATGAACACGAGCATCGGCGGGTTCACTGTCGCGTCCAGCAGCCACGGGAGGATGGCCAGTCCGATCCCGCGGCCGGCGTAGTAGACGCCGAGGAGGATGCGGGGGTTGACCCGGTCGGTCAGCCAGCCAGAGGCGACCGTGCCGACGATGTCGAAGACCCCCACGAGCGCCAAGAGCCCCGCGGCTGTGGTCTGCGGCATCCCGTGGTCGTGGGCGCTGGGGATGAAGTGCGTGCCGACGAGGCCGTTCGTCGTGGCCCCGCAGATCGCGAACCCCGCAGCCAGCGCCCAGAACGTGCGAGACCTCGTCGCTTCTCGCAACGCAGCGAGGGCCGCGCGCGCGGGATTGCCTGACGGACGCGCGGGCGGCTGCCATCCCTCGGGCGCGCCGAAGGGCGTCACTCCGAGATGCTCGGGCCGGTCCCGCAGCAGACCGGCGACGACGGGCACCATCACGAGTGCCGCGGCGGCGACCGCGAGCGTCGCCCACCGCCAACCGGCGGACTCCGCGATCACTGCCACGAGCGGCAAGAAGACGAGCTGCCCGGTCGCCGACCCGGCAGTGAGGATGCCGACGACCAGGCCTCGCCGCTTCAAGAACCAGGTATCGGCGATGGACGCGGCGAAAACGAGAGCCATCGACCCGGTGCCGAGCCCGATCAGGACACCCCACGTGGCGGTGAGCATCCACGGCGCGGTCGAGAACACCGATAGTCCGGCCCCCGTGGCGACGAGCGCGAGCGCGACCGTGGTGACCCGGCGCACACCGAACCGCTGGATGAGCGCCGCGGCGAACGGGGCGGTGAGGCCGAACAGCAGCAGGTTCACTGTCACCGATACCGAGATGGCGGATGTCGACCAGCCGAACTCCGACTGCAACGGCTCGATCAGCGCCGACGGCGCGGCGCGGAACCCCGCCGCCGCGACCAAGGCGAGAAACGCGACCGCCGCGATCAGCCATGCCGGGTGCACCAGCCGCGCCCGCAGCCCGGGCCGGGTTCCTCGATCTGCCTGGGTCGGCTCCTGGGGCGCCGTCATCACTCGGCCACGGGGGCCGGTCGCGGCGCGGTGCGCACGAACTGCACGGCATCCGGGGCCACGATCTGCCCCGCAGTGTCGACGAGCTCGGCGTGCACACGCTGGCGGCCTTCGATCGTCAGCGGCACGACCCGCAGCTCCGGTTCTCGAGGAACGTGGGCGTGACCCCACTGCTGCATCGCCACGAGCACCGTCTTCAGTTCCTCGCCGGCCGGGGTGAGGTCGTAGGCATCGCGGGTGCGCTGTCCGGGCTCCCGATACGGGGTCCTCGCCATCACGCCGTGCTCGACGAGTGAGGCGAGCCGCGCCGCCAGGACATCGGATGCGATGCCCAGAGCATCCCGGAACTGCGCGAACGTCCGCGCCCCAAGAAGCGCTTCACGAACGAGGAGGAAACTCCACGTGTCGGTCAGGATGCCGAGGCTGCGGATGATCGCGCACGGGTTCTCGATTGCACGGGCGAGGGTGGGCGACGGGCGAGGCATGCCACCAACCTAGCCTCACTTTGCACAACCAATCTAGACCGGCGAGTGCAGATCGCCTCTTCGGTGCAACGGTTCGGTCGATTGCGGACATGAACTGGTTATCGACACCACGATGGGAACACCGATGAACACCATGTCCAGCAGCGACCTCGTCGACGCTGGCTGCTGCTCTCGACAAGCCTGGCTACGCTGCTGGTCGTCGGCGTGCCCGCGGGAGCTGTTGCCTCGGGGTTTCTCGCCCGCACCGGATGGTTCGGGTCTCCGAACCCAGGCGACGATCGCGGTACGTGCGCGAGCACCGAGTACGACTGCGATAGCGAGTGGATCGACCTGAGCGCTCCCGACCTCGACGAGGTGGTCGCGTCCGTGTACCCCGAGTGGATGCCGCTGGTGGCCGAGTTGCGGGTGCTCGGCGGCGAGTTCCACGACCCCCTGGCCCGCCTCCCCGGTGCTCATCCGTTCGTCAGGCGCTGGCGCTGTAGCGTTGGCGGGCGGCTTCACCGCTGGTGCCGATCGCCTCGCCCACTTCACGCCAGGACAGACTCTGCTCGCGCGCAGCGCGCACGGCTTCGGCAAGCTCTTTCTCGGCAGCGTCGCGTCGCCAGGCGGCGAGCCTGACCGCCATCGTGGGCGGGAGGGGTGCGTCCTGATCGCCGGGCTTCGGGTCGTAGTTCTCGAAAGCGTCGGCGAACTCGTCAGCACGGGCCTTGATGTCTGCAATGGAGCGTCGAGTCATGTGGTTCACCTCAGATACTTGGTTCGGGCCGGGCGCATGGCGTGAGCGATGGCGATGGCACCGTGCCACTCGATCACACCGACTTCCACGAGGGTGCCGGTTTCATCGGGGCCGATGAACATCGTCATCGAGTCGTCTTGCACGAAGTGGCGGACGGGGAACGGAGCGCATGGAGCATGGCTTCATCCGTGACGCTGTGCCGGTAGGCACTGTTAAGGACGATGGGTTGCGGCTCCACTACACAAGGTTACTTGTCGCAAGGGAACTTGCCAAGCGGTTCGAGGGTCTGCACGCCGCCACCGCAGGGTCTATGGTCGGATGACACCGTCGGATTCGCCGCCCGCGCTCGCCGACCTTTCGGGCCCGGCGGGCGGCGAGGTCCGGCATCGCACGATCTCGGGGCGGCTGACGTGGGCGAGGCGACGTACGAGTTTGCAGGGCTCGTGCTCGACGCCGCCCGGTTCGAGCTGCGGCGCGGGCAGGACGTGGTGCATGTCGAGCCGCAGGTGTTCGACGTGCTGAAGTATCTCATCGACAACCGCGAGCGGGTCGTCGCGAAAGAAGAGCTGCTGGATGCCGTGTGGGGTTCGCGATTCGTGACGGAATCGGCCCTGTCCAGCCGCCTCAAGGCCGCGCGGCGCGCGGTCGGCGACGACGGTGCGGCGCAGCGCGTGATCCGCACCGTGATCGGTCGCGGCTACCAGTTCGTGGCCGACGTGACGACGAGCGGACCCGATCCGGCTGAAGCACCGGCATCCGCTCCGGCGGTGTCGCAGACGATCCGGTTCTGCACGGCGGCCGACGGCGCGCGCTTGGCGTGGGCGAGGAGCGGCGACGGCCCGCCGCTCCTCAAGGCCGCCAACTGGATGACCCACCTCGACCTCGATGTCGACAGCGCGGTGTGGGGACATTGGATCGGTGAACTGTCGGCCCGGTTCGCGCTCGTCCGGTACGACGAGCGCGGCTGCGGCCTGTCGGACTGGGACGTCAGCGGCTTCGGCTTCGACGACTGGGTCGAGGACCTGCGGATGGTGGCCGACGCGGCGGACCTCGAGCGGTTCCCGCTGCTCGGGGTATCGCAGGGCGCAGCTGTCGCGGTCGCGTTCGCCGCCCGCTTTCCCGAGCGGGTCTCGCACCTGATCCTCGTCAGCTCTTACGGCCGCGGGCGCATGGTGCGTTCGACCACCGACGCGCAGCGCCGCGAGGCGGCCCTCGACCTGGAACTCGCGCGCGTCGGGTGGGAGCGCGACGATCCGTCGTTCCGGCAGGTGTTCACGTCGCAGTTCCTGCCGGATGCCGGCCAGGCGCAGTGGGACGCGTTCAACAGCCTGCAGCAGCAGACCACTTCTCCCCACAACGCCGTCGAGTTCCTGCGGACGTTCGGGCTGATCGACGTCATGACCGAAGCCGCCGCCGTGCTCTGCCCCACCCTCGTCGTGCACTCGCGCGGCGATCTGCGCCAGCCGCTCGGGGAGGCGCGCGCTCTCGCCGCCGCGATTCCCGGCAGCCACTTCGTGACGCTGCCCAGTCGCAACCACCTCGTGCTCGCGGACGAGCCCGCCTGGCTCCAACTGCTGTCGACCGTCGACGCGTTCCTGGCCGGCTGAGCCGTCGGCATCCGCGCGCACCGATCACCAGGCGGTCTCCACGGCTCCTCCTCGCCGTCTCCACGCGCGCACCGGCGGCTCTCGGCATCGTTGTTGAGGCGTGCTCGGCACGCGTGCGTCCGACTTCCCATCCACTTCCTATCCACGGGCGCAGAGGTGAGAGATGACTGACACGATGACAACCCTGATTCCTGAGGACACACGAGAGGATGCGGTGCTGGCGACCGCCGCGCTGGACGAGCTCGATGAGCTGGAGGAGCTGCGCGCCGGCATCCGCGGACGCGTGACGACGCCTTTCGACGCCGAATGGGATGCCGCACGCACGCCGTGGGCGCTCGCCGTCGACCAGCGGCCGGCCCTGGTGATCCACCCCGCCGACGCCGCAGACGTGCGCACCGCGGTGCGCTTCGCTGCACGCCACGGCCTGCGCGTCGCCCCGCAGGGCACCGGGCACAACGCCTACCCGCTGGGCGATCTCAGTGACACGATCCTGCTGCGAACAGACCTGATGCGGGGCGTCGAGATCGAGGCCGAGCGACAGTCGGCGCGGGTCGAGGCCGGCGTCGTCTGGCAGGAGGTGGTGGATGCCGCCGCCGTCCACGGACTGGCCGCGCTCGCCGGATCGTCGGCAGATGTCGGCGTCGTGGGGTACACCCTCGGGGGCGGCGTGAGCTGGCTGGCGCGATCGCACGGACTCTCCGCGAACAGCGTCATCGCGGCCGAGCTGGTCACCGGCGACGGCGAGCTGCGCCGCGTCGACGACGCGCACGATCCGGAACTGTTCTGGGCGCTGCGCGGCGGTGGGGGTGCGTTCGGCGTCGTCACGGCGCTGGAGATCCGGCTGTTCCCCCTCACCGAGGTGTACGCCGGCGCGCTGTTCTGGCCGCTCGAGCGTGCCGAGGATGTCCTGCACGCGTGGCGTGCGTGGACGGGCGACCTGCCGGCATCCGTCATGTCGGCGGCTCGTGTGATGAGGTTCCCCGCGCTGCCGCAGGTGCCCGAGCCGATGCGCGGGCGGGCGTTCGTCGTCATCGACGCGGTCCTGCAGGAGGAACCGACGATCGCCGACGCGCTGCTGACGCCCCTGCGACACCTCGAACCGGTGATGGACACCTTCACGACGACCCCGATCCCGCAGCTCAGCGCGCTGCACATGGACCCTCCCGGTCCGACCCCGGGCCTCGGCGATGGCACGCTGCTGCGCACCCTCGATCCCGAGACGATCGATGCGTTCGTGCGCGTCGCTTCGGGCCGTGACGAGCTGCTGGTGGCCGAGTTGCGGGTGCTTGGCGGTGCGCTCGCGCCGTCTGCCGCAGGCAGGCGAGAAGGCGGCGTCGTATCAGGGCTCGACGGACGGTACCTGCTGTTCACCGGCGGGCTCGTGCTGGATGCCGAGTCCGCTCAGGCGGTGCGTTCGGCTGTCGATGAGTTGCTCGACGCGGTCGCCCCCTGGCGGTCCGACCGGGACTACCTCAACTTCGCCGAAGCGGCGGTGCCCGCGCGGCGCCTCTTCGGCGACGCCCTGCCACGACTGGGCGAGATCAAGCAGCGAGTGGACCCCAGGAACCTCGTCCGCTCGAACCACCCGCTCGGGCGCTGAGGCGCTGGGGTGCCGGGCAGAAGACCATGAAACAAGGAGAAAGACACATGACCATCACGACCGAACGAGCGGCTGCGCTCGAGATCGCCGAGCGGGCCATCCAGGGCGTCATCGGCAACGACCCCGAAGCGCTGCGCGCGGTGGTCCATCCGGACGCGCTCAACCATGAGTCGGCTGCCGAACCGCCCGATACGCGCGGGCTCGGAGCCGACGCGTTCGCCGCGACCGGAGCCTGGCTCGCCGCCGCTTTCAGCGAACTGAAGTGGACGACGGAGGAGCAGATCTGCGACGGCGACCTCGTCGTGACCTACGGCCGCATGTCGGGCCGCCACACCGGCGACTTCGTCGTGTGGACCGAGGAGGGGACCGTGGAACGGGCGTTTCCGGCGACGGGGAAGACCTTCTCGACGCAGCAGGCGCACTTCCAGCGCGTCTACGACGGACTCGTGATCGAACACTGGGCCGTTCGTGACGACCAGGGGATGGCGGTGGAGCTGGGCTGGGTGCCGCCGACGATCGGCTACCTCATCCGTTGCCAGAGGGCCACTGCCCGGCACCGGCGGGCGGCGCAGAGCGCGATCGCGTGAGGCTCGCGTCGACGGAGCCTACGCGGGCGACACGCGACGAGCGGATGCCGTGACCGGCAGATCACGCAGCGCCGATCCGATGATGCCGATGCCCAGCAGCAACCAGAGGGCTCCCCAACCCGCGATCACGAAGTAGTTCGCGCCGCCGGGTCCCACCGAGGTCGGCACGATGACCGCGAGCGCGTAGACGCCGGTCGCGAGAGCGGCGACGGCGAGGAACCGCCGGCGCGGATCCCTCAGGAGCGCGACGCCGGCGAGCACGAGCCCGATTCCGGTGAGCGGTGCCGACGCGGCGATGAGCGGCACCGGAATCGCGCCCGCCACCTGCGTCGCGATCTCGGCGGAGATCAGCGTCACCATGCCGATCGCAGCCACGATCGTCCCCGCGCGGCCCAGGCGACCGAATCGCTCGCCGCCGACGCTCGGCAGCGCGAGTACGCCGATCAGCAGGAGCACGTGCCACACGGCGGCCACGAGGTTGGCGAAGGCGAAGCCCGGATCACCGGGATACACGCGATCGATCGCGTAGACGGTGTCGCCCACGAGCTGAAGGAGTCCCGCGCAGGATGTCGCCGCTCCGGCGAGCAGCGCGAATGTTCGACCAGACATCAGGACCTCGATCTCCGTCCCGACACGCCACCGGAGGTGGCGGTTCGACGACATATATTCAGGTAGACCTGAATATATGAGCGACGAACGCGCGGCGCAAGAGCGATTCCCGAGTGTGGGCGATCGCGACGACCGTCACAACACCGCGTCGATGATGGGCGAGGCGTTCTTCAAGCTGGGTGGATTGATCGCGGCGGGAGTCGCTGAGGCGGGCTACCCGCAGCGCCCGATCCACTCGACCGTCTTCGCGCACATCGACGTCGAGCATGGCAGTCGCCTCACCGAGCTTGCAGAGCGCTCCTCCGTCACGCCCCAGTCGATGTCGGACGTCGTCAACGATCTGGTGCGCATGGGCTACGTCGAGCGCGTGCCCGACCCGGGCGATCGCCGCGCCAAACGAATCGTCCTCACGGAGTACGGGCAGGGCGGCATCCGCACGGGTTTCGAGGTCATCGCCGATCTCGAGCGCCAACTCGGGGCTCTCCTGGGCCCGGAGGATCACGAGCGGCTGCGCGGCATCCTGCGCAGAATCGTCGCCGCTCCGCTGCATCCGCGCGCCGACGCGAAGCGCTGAAGGCTCCGTCGCCGTGACCCTCCGGACACCGACCCGCGGCCTTCTCGTGATGCGGCGATGCAGGACGCCGAGGTCACAGCGCCTGCCGCGCGGGCGCATACTGTGGACATGGCTGAGCCGAACGACGACCTGCCCGTGTGGTCGACGACCCACACCCATCTGTTTCCGGGCGCCCGGCTCACCGCCGCGGAGGACGCCGTCGCTGCCGGCGACCTCGCGATCCTGTTCCGCGACGAGGTGCTGGTGCCGGCATCCGTCATCGCGTCTGAGCACGCAGACGCGTTCTTCCTCGCGGTCGACGGCTACACGACCCGCGCGGGCACGGCGATCCCCGAGAAGAGGTGGACGGTCACGGTGACGTCGCCGTTCGACGGGAGCGTACGCGTGCGGGCATCCGCATGAGGACGGCATCCGCGCCCGGCGCGCGCGGTCGGCAACGGCTGAGCCCCGAAGACGAGGTCAACCTCCTGCTCGACAGCGGCGACAACGTCTACGTGGTCACGATCGTCGGATCATTCGCGCCGGGCGGCTTCGTCGACAACCATGGCGGCATCGACCTCGACCTGCTGCGCGCGGGGATCGCCGAGCGGATCGCGCGCGTCCCGCGCCTGCGGCAGCGACTCGAGTTCGACTCCGGGAAGTGGTGGCTCAGCCAGGCGGATGCCGACCTCACTCACCACGTGCGAGAGATCGCCCCCGCGGCGGATCGGGCCGCGTTCGAGCAGCGATGCGCCGACCTTTCGGCAATGCGCCTGCCGCTCGACCGCCCGCTGTGGGAACTGCTCGCGATGCCCAGCCCGGACGGGCTTGCGCCGGCATCCTGGATCTTCCGGGTCCACCACGTCGTCGCCGACGGCGTGACGGCGGCGAGCCTGCTCGGGGCGCTGTTCGATGCGGATGTGGGGGAGCAATCCGCCCGACCTGCGCCCGACCCGCGGACATCGGGACCCCCGCGGCCCGACCCGCCCGCACCGCCCACCCTGCGGCACTGGCACCGCGCCGCCCTGCGGGTTGCCATCCGGATCCAGAGCGCGGCCGGGCTCACTCGGGCACTCCTGCGCCGGATGCCGCCGACGGTGCTGCTCGGCCCGCTCGGGTTCGGCCGCGGCC
>NZ_JBASZT010000052.1:0-11259 GCF_049661145.1 Microbacterium sp. | reverse complement strand
CAGCGTTCGTGGTAGAGCCGAACCAGTTCCCGCGCGGGCGCCTCGCCGGGATCCAGAAGCGTGGTGATCAGCCGGTATGTCCCGGTGCGGGTCTCGGTGTCGGTGGTGACGTGGATCTGCGCGTCGATCACTCGCACGGTCGTGCCTTTCGCGGAGGCGAGGTAGGAGCCGTCGGGAAGCCGCTTCTGCGCGGGCAGGCTCATCGCCCCGTTCCCGGTCTTGGCGCGGATGAGGAAGTCACAGCCAGCGCCGTGAACGTCGGCGAAGAACTGGTAGGTGGCGAAGTTCCGGTCCCCGAGCAGCAGCATCCCTGCGCGCAGCGCGCCGACAAGCGCCCTGGCATAGCTGAGCTCACCGGTCCGGTCTGGGCCGAACACCGCGTCGACGACTGTTCTGGTCCCGCAGGCGATCAGCGCGACCAGTCGCAGGAATGGGTAACCGGCCTCCCCGTTCGGGCCTCCCCGTGGTTTGGGGAAGGCCGCGTGGTTCGACGCGGTGTCTGCGACCGGGATCTGGGTGCCGTCGATCGCGACGACCAGACGGCCCGCGAACCTCGCCGACTGCCCCGCATGCGCGGGTGCGGGGCCAGCGAGCAGCGTGAACAGCTCGCGTAGCGGTGCGGGGCCGACGCGGCGCATCGCCAGGGTGATCGACGACTTCGCCGGCCTGGGCGCCCGGACACCCAGGCCGGCGGTCAGCCGCGCCCACACCTGTTGCCACCCCTGCCCGACGAACAACGCCCCGGCGAGCAGGAGATAGACGACGACGCGAGAGGGGAGCCGTCGCAGCCGTTTCTGGCCCCCGCCAGCGGCTTCCAGCGCGGCATCGACCATCTCGGTCGGAACGATCCCGGTCAACTCACCGAGGTGACCGGCAGCGAACACATCGAACGAAGACGAGGGCGGGGTGGCAGAATGGGGCATCGTAGCTCTTGTGGGACGGATCGGTCTTGGCGGACAGATCCACTCCTACAAGAGCTACGTCACTTCCAGCCCACGCCGCGCCGCGCCAACGCTTGACAACACCCCACACCCGCTAACCGAACGGCATTGGATCTAACCGTGGCTCGATGCCTGCTATTTCCCGGCTAGTGCATCTAAAGTATAAATACCGATGGCGGAAGGGAGGCTGTGGTGGGTGAGTACGTCGAGCGCCCGTGGCATCCCGAGGACGCGAGCGGTCTGAGCCGCAAGGATCGCGCGCCCGGCCGGTACCTCGCCTATGTGCCCGACGAACTGGGCGAGCGCCTTCCGAGGCTGGGCGCCGAGGCGCAGGGTGCGGCGGAGGACGCGCTGGCGGTACTCGCGCGCGCGGACGAGCGGATCGGAGCGCGGGGCCGCTACCTGAATCACCTGTTGATCCGTTCGGAGTCCATCTCGTCCTCGTGGATCGAAGGCAACCGGGTCACACCCAAACGCCTCGCGATCGCGGAGCTCCTGCACCAGGGGCCGCGTCAGGCGCTCGACGTCGTGGCGAATGTGCGGGCAACAGAGGCCGCAATCGCCGAACTGGCCGACCATACGCGCCCCATCGAGACCTCCGACATCGTGGACCTCCAGCACGTCATCGAGCCGGGGCTGGAACGCGGGTTGCGACGGGAGCAGAACTGGGTCGGCGGGCCTGGCTGGTCGCCGCTACGAGCCGCGTTCGTCCCGCCGCCGGAGACCGAGGTGCCCCGCCTCATGGCGGACCTCGCGCGGTTCGTCACCGACACGAGCGGAAACCCGGTGGTGCGGGCGGCGATCGCACATGCGCAGTTCGAGACGATCCACCCGTTCATTGACGGCAATGGCCGCACCGGACGCGCCATCATCCACACCGTTCTGCACCGCGCCGACGCACTGCGGAATGCGCTCATCCCGATCAGTACCCTCTTCGCCGGAGACACCGACGCCTACATCGCCGGCCTCACCGACTACCGCGCCGATTCGCCCGCGCTCGATGAATGGGTGATCGGCTTCGCGCAGGCCGCGGAGAAGGCAGCGGGGAACGCGGTGAGGCTCGCGGAGGACATCGCCGCGCTCGACCGGGACGTGTATGACCGACTCGTCGCCTTCCGTCGTGGCCGGGGTCTGAACCCCGCGGTGCCGCGGCGGGATGCCGTCGTGCTGCGCATCCTCGACACGCTCGCCTCCGATCCGGTGCTCACAGCTGAATCCGTCAGCACACGCCTCGCTGTTTCACCGGCCGCAGCGCACCGGGCACTCACCGAGCTGGCTGAGGCGGGCATCCTCGGCCGTACGAAGGACCAGCGTGGCCGCCTGGTGTGCTGGACCGCCGACCGTCATCTCGCGCTCGCCGCGCTCACCGAGCGCGGTAACCGCGTCGGCGGTGGGGACACTCAGGGGCATAAGCCGCGGCTCGGGCCTGCGCTGCCCGACGTGAGTCAGTTCGGTGCACGGCACCCGGCGTCCACCACACGGCGCGACGCGCTGGATCTGTGAGGCGACGAGGTCGATGGTCGGTTACTGGAATCACAACACTGCGTACCACGCGGAGTTGCTCGCCGCAGTGCCTCCGCATGGTGGAGATGTGCTCGACATCGGTTGCGGGGATGGCTTCCTGGTGGAGAAGCTCGCCGCGAAAGCCACGAGCGTCATCGGTCTGGACCCTGACCCACGCGCGATCGAGCAAGCGCAACGGCGCCTGACCGAGGCACCGAACGGCCAGATCGTCCTCGGCTCGTTCCTGAGCGCACCGGAACTGGACGGGCGAAGCTTCGACCTCATCACCTGCGTCGCCACCCTCCATCACATGCCCCTGGTCGCCGCTCTCGTGCAGATGAAAGCGAAGCTCAAACCGGGTGGCTGCCTGTACATCGTGGGCTTGTCGGCGAACAAGACGGCCTGGGACTGGATCGTGTCCGGTGTGCAGGTGCTCCCCATCCGATTGCTGAGCAAGCTCCGCGGTGAATCGGGTTACCCCGGCATGACTGTCGCGCGTCCCTCGGAATCACTCGCCGAGATCAGGCGCATCTCCAGTGAGGTCCTGCCAGGCAGTCGGGTCCGCCGTCGGTTCTGGTACCGCTACACCCTGACCTGGACGAAACCCGAGTAGACGACACGCTCCCGGCTAAAGCCCAAGCCCCCGGCTGAGCGGTGTCAGGCCGGAGCGGGAGGGCCGCGGGGTGAAATCATGGAGCTTCGCGGCGCGTGCCTTCCGCGCGGCATCGGCACGCTCTGCAGCGTCGCGTCGCGCCTGATCTTGCGCGGTGCGGTCGCGGATGAGCTGCGCGGCCTCGGTGACGGGCAGGGCCTCGATGGCGTCGAGGGTGCGGCGTCGGCGTGCTGTCGCCGCGTCGCGGCGTACTCGCGTGGACTGCCCGGGCGGAGGTCTCCGAATACGTCGTGGACGAGCCTGCGCCGTTCTTCCATGTGCTGGGCGGTGAGTTCCCACTGTGCTTTCCGGGCCGCGTCCACGAACTGCCGATGCTCGATCACGCGTGGGTGCGCGCCAGCCTCCACGACGCGGTGCGGCTCGCCGAACGAGGGCGCCTGGCCGACGAACATCCTGCGTTTGCCGTTGCTGGGGCATCCCGCGCCCAAGCACACTGAAACTCCGACCGGCGATGGCGTGCTGGTGCGTCTGCTGAACGGCGAGTCACTGGACGCTCTCCGCGCGGATGCCGCTCTGATGGACGCGATCCGCGCCACCAAGCCCAACCCGACGCCTGAACCGTGAACCGCATCGGGAGCGGAAGCGATCCTTGGTGAAACGGCGGGCAGCGCGCGACGTTATCAACGCTCGTCACCGACGCGTAGATGGGGGCCGGTTCAGGCGGGTCGCGTGACGGGGTGGAGGACGGCCGGGAGGGTCGTGTAGCCGTCGTCGGCGAGGAAGTGGCCTGCGCCGGGCACTGTCACGAGCTGGGCGTCGAGACGACGGCCGAGGGCATGGGAGGCCGCGGGCGGAACGATCGTGTCGTTGTCGGAGGCGATGACGGTGCGCTGCCTGATTCGTTCCGCGAGGCGTTCGATGTCCGGCGGGTCGGCAGTGAAGCCGTCGAGCTCGGGCAGCGCAGGCAGAGAGTCGGCGAAGCCGGAGACGACGACGAACGCCCCGAGAGACCAGTCGCCGGCGAGCCGGCCGAGGGCGTGCAGGACGGTGATCGCGCCGAGGCTGTGGGCGACGACGGTCAGCCCGTCGTCGGGAGTCCCGATCGCGTCGGCGACGGTCGTGATCCAACCCTCCAGGTCGGGTGAGGTCGGCTCCGGGAGCGCCGGGATGGCCACTCGCACGCCGTCACGAACCACCTCGTCGGCCAGCCAGGCGAACCAGTGAGAGGACGGGGACGCGTGATACCCGTGGACGATGACCAGACGTTCGAGACTCATGCGTCCTGAAAACGACCCGCCACGTCCTCTCATTCCTCTGTCACGTTCTCTTACGCTCGCCATTCTGGCGCGGGGATGTCCCAATGTCAGGTGAGCGCAAGCCGGCGGAGTGACCGGAGCGTGCGGCGCTGCTGGTCGAGGGCGTCGATGCGCGCTTCTACGGTGTCGAGGCGGTCGCGGAGGTATCCGGCGACGCAGGCATCGAGCCCGGCACCCTGCGCGGTGAAGCAGGGAATGATCATCGCCACGATGCTCAGGGGCAGCCCACCGTCCAGGAACATACGGATGCGGCGGACGGTCTCGACGGTCTCCTCCGGGAAACGTCGATGGCCTGCCGCGGTGCGCTCGGCGGCGAGGAGGCCGCGCTGCTCGTAGTGCCGGAGGGACCGGACGCTTGCGCCGGTCCGTTCAGCGAGTTCGCCGATGGCGAGGGTGCCGTCATTCGGCCTCACGGGTTCCTCCTCTTGCAGGTGACACTGGTGTCAGTTCCTACCCTGGGCAACATAACACCGACATTGGCCTCCACGTCCGTATCCGACGAATCGTTCCTCCTCGGCGGTGACCTCCTCATCCGCCGTATCGGGTTGGGAACGATGCGGCTGACCGACGCGACGGGCGACGGCACCCACGCCGGGGCGCGCATCTGGCGTGCGCCCGATGACCGCTCGGCAGCGGTGGCGCTGCTGCGGCACGCCGTCGATGCGGGCATGCAGCTCATCGACACCGCGGACGCGTACGCGCTCGGGCAGGGCGAGGAACTCATCGCCGAGGCCCTGCACCCGTACGCCGACGGCGTGGTGATCGCCACGAAGGTCGGGAACCTGCGCCCCTCGCCGACCGAGTGGGTGCCGCTCGGGAACCCCGCCTACCTGAAGCAGCAGGTGGAGCTGAGCCTGCGACGCCTCCGGGTCGAGACGATCGACCTGCTCCAGCTCCACCGGCTCGACCCCGCGTACCCGATCGCCGACCAGGTGGGCGCGCTTGCCGAGTTGCGGGAGCAGGGCAAGATTCGGCACATCGGACTGTCCGAGGTCACCGTCGCCGAGCTGGAGGAGGCGCGCCGGGTAGCGCCGATCGCGGCGGTGCAGAACCTCTACAACCTGACCGTCCGCGATCACGACGTCGTGATCGACCACACCGCCGCCGAGGGGATCGCGTTCATCCCGTTCTTCCCCCTCGCGATCGGCGAACACACTCGCCCGAGCGGCGTCGTGCAGCACGTCGCGGATCAGCTCGGCGTACTGCCGGGCCAGGTGGCGCTCGCCTGGCTCCTGTACCGCGCACGCAACATACTCCCGATCCCCGGCACGGCCTCAACCGTGCACCTCGACCAGAACGTTGCAGCCGGAAACCTCCGCCTCACGGCCGAGCAGTACGAGATGATCGCAAGCTCCTCCGGTCTGGATGCGAACTGACGGATGGGTGCCGCTGTCGGCGACTTTCCCGCGTGTCCACGTCGCCCGGGTCGGATGGAACGATCCGAGGGCAGTGGCCCTCCGGTTCCTGCAACGCTATGGCGTTGTCCCATCTCACTTCCGACAAGGAAGCTGATCGTTCGTGGTGAACCCCATCGAGCATTGCTCATGGGGCAAACGATGGGGCACCGTGCACGTTGCGGCGCGTACCGAGAAGTCCGTCCACGTTGTAGCCAACCCGATTTCACCCCGGTTCGGGGCCATTTCCGTTTCCAGCTTCTCAACCGTCATCCGACCTGAATAGTCGTCATTGGCAGCGTTAGCGACGTTTCGCGCCGGATGAAGGCGGAACGAGCGGCTTCGTCCGGCCCTTGGTGTCGTTATTCACGGTGTAGGCGACGGTTCGGGCCGGATGAACACGGCACGCGGCCCGACCACGTATACCGTGCCCGGTGCGCTGGTGAGCGGGCAGCCCAGCAGATCCTCACCCTTGCCTCCTACGAGACCCGCCGTGAGCTCACCGAGGCCGGCGGCTGGACGAAGGTGGCGGCGTTCAAGGTGGTGGGTCACCTTCGGTCGAGGTGCGACGAAGCGTGCTCAGCATCGCCGAGAGGTAGTTCCGGCTGGGGAGATCGGTGCTGAGATCGTGAGCGCGTCGCAGCGCGACGGCAGCGGCTCCGATTTCCCCGGCGTCGTGCAGGAGGGCACCTCTTGCTGCGTGGAAAGCCTGGAAGGCGTCGACCGCCGGATAGCGCTGCGGGAGCGCATCAAGTATCGCCAGTCCAGCAGCGCTGTTCGTCGATCGAGCGATAGCCACTGCTCGAGCGACCTGAGCGCCCATGCTGGGGGTTTCGGCGATGAGCGCGTCGTAGAGCTGGGCGATGATCGGCCACGGCGTCTCACTCGACGTGCTCGTTGCGTGGGCCGACTGGATAGCAGCTTGCAGTTCGTACGGGCCGGGGTTGCCCGAGCGGGGATAGTGCAGGCCATCACGAAGGATGCGGTTTGCCCGCCGGATGAGGTGATGATCCCATTCGGTGCGCTCCTGTTCGTCGAGGGGAATGAGAATCTCGTTCGCAACGCGCGCAGAGCTGCGCGAGTGCAAGAACAGCAGGAGCGATGCGAGCCCCCGCACTTCGTGGTTCTCGGGGCACTCGCGCAGCAACAGCTGGCTGGCATGGATGGCCTCCTCGATGACGAGTTCCGTCGCATCGGCGGGAGCGATGCGGAGCCAGTCAACGGAGTACGCAGCATAGATCGCGTCGAGCACGGCCCCGATGCGGTCGCCCTCGATCTGCTCCGGAATCTCGAAAGACGCTCGATTCACCCGCAGCTTCTGCTTCGCCCGCACCAGCCGCTTCGAGAGCGTGGCAACCGGCAGTGCGAACGCCGTTGCGACATCGGCAGTGCCGACCCCGAGCGCGACCTGCAGAATCAGCGGTGCATGAACACTGCGATCGAGGGCCGGATGCGCGCACGCGAACAGGAGCGCGAGGGTGTCGTCCCTGCTCGGGGTCAGGTCCGCCTCGAGTGCGGCGCCCATGTGGTCAGGGAGAGTCGTCGACCTTCGGTGCGCAGCCGAGCGAAGTGTGTCGCGGATGCGGTTGCGGGCGACGGTGGCGAGCCACGCCTCGGGCTTGGTCGGCGGGTTCGACGGCCACGCGGTGAGCGCCGCCTCGACCGCTTCGCTGAATCCGTCCTCGGCAAGCTGCACATCGCCGCACCACCGCGCGAGCGCTCCGATGAGCCGAGCGCGATGCCCCTCGACGATCCCCAGAAGGATGCCGTGGGTCGAGCTCGGCTCACCGTCGTTCGCCATGAGGGCTCAGCCGTCCATCGCCGAGGCGCGCACCTCGACCTTGCCGTAGTGGGCGACCGGGCATTTCTTGGCCCATTCGAGGGCAACATCGAGCGATGGCGCCTCGATCACGAAGTAGCCGCCGAGCTGCTCCTTCGTCTCCGAGAAGGGGCCGTCGTGCACCACGGCTTCACCGCCGCGCACGGACACGGTGGTCGCCGTCGCGGTCGGCTGGAGCCAGTCGGTGGCGACGAACACTCCGGCTTCTCGGAGCGCGCCGATGTACGCGCCGAAGACAGCGAGCTCTTGTTGCATGTCCGCCTCGGACTTCTCGGCATACGCGGCTTCGTCGCTGTAGAGGAAGAACGTGTACTTCATGGGGAGTTCCTTGTCTGTCTCGTCTGGAACCGCGCCCCCATCGTAGGGGCACGGGTGGTTCTGGTGAGAAGGTCAGTTCCAGCCGTGCCCGGCGAGATTCGCGATGCCGGTTTCCAGGCTCGGGCCGAGAATCTTCGGCGCCACCAGACCGAAGATGCGCAGCACGGGATGGTTCCCGGCATCCAACGTCGCGCTCCAGGTCACCCGCGTGAGGTCGTCGCTCACCGGTACGAGGTCGACCGTTTGGCGCGACGTGCCCATGGGGCCCATATCGATGTCGAAGTCGATCCCATCGGGGCGCAGCGCGGCCACGGTTTGAGTGCCCTTTCCGTGCTTCCCCTTGAACGTGAATCCGGCCCCAACACCTGAGGTAGGGCCGAACGGCTCGATGGAGAGGTGGGGATCGCTCGTGCGATACGGATTGATCTCCGTGTACCCGGCGGTCGAGGCCAGCAGCGCAAGGATCTCTTCCGTGCTGCCGTTGACCGCACCTTCTCTTGCAATTGTGGTGAAGCGACCCATGAGGGGCCTCCCTTCTTGTCCGCGGCACCCCTGCAGGCGCCGTCTACAACAGGGACGAATGAACGCGAGCGTCGAGGACAGTGCCTGTCTGATGTTTCGGCACTGCTCGCGGTGCGTGCGAGGAACCGGCGAACGCCCGCCGCGCTCACGTAGAGTCGCACGCATGGTGGATGCCGGTCGCCGATTCCTCCCCGGGTGGGCGGCACGGATGCTGGGGCTGCCCGGCTCGGCGTCGTTTCGTCGCTTCGACCGCATCGTGGACCGGGCCGCAGGTTACGCCGGTTCGATGCGCGGTTTGGGCGATCAGGCGATCCAGGCCGCGGCGCAGCGCCTGCCCTTGCGGACCGGGGGAGAGCTGGACCCGGACGCGACCGCGCGATTCCTTGCCCTCGCCCGTGAGGCCGCGGCGCGCGCGGTCGGACTTGCACCGTTCGACGAGCAGCTCGTCGCCTGTTGCGCGCTGATGACCGGGCATGCCGTCGAGATGGACACCGGCGAGGGCAAGACGCTCGCGGGCGCGCTCGCCGCGGCCGGCCACGCGCTCACGGGCCGCCGAGTGCACGTCCTCTCCGTAAACGACTATCTCGCCCAGCGGGATGCCGAGTGGATGCGGCCCTTCTTCGCGCTGCTCGGGCTGAGCGTCGCCTGGATCGGTCAGCACACGCCGACCGACGAGCGACGACGCGCGTATCTGTGCGACGTCGTCTACGCGCCCGTCAGCGAGATCGGCTTCGACGTGCTGCGCGACCGCTTCGCCGTCGCCGAGGACGAACGCGTGTCACCGGCATTCGATGCGGCGATCGTGGACGAGATCGACGCCGTGATGATCGACGAGGCGATGATTCCGCTGGTCCTCGCCGGCACCTCCGACCACGGCGCCGACGACCTCGCCGAAGCGACGCTGCTGGTCGAGGCGTTGGTCGAGGGTCGTGACTTCACGGTCGACGGCGATCAGGCCACGGTCACCCTGACCGACGCCGGCCTGGACGGACTGGAGGCGCGGCTCGGCGGCGTCGACCTGTACGACGGCGAGCACACCGCGATGCTCACTCGGCTCAACCTCGCGCTGCACGCCCGCATGCTGGTGCGGCGCGACGTGGACTACCTCGTGACCGATGACGGCATCAAGCTCATCAACGCGGCGCGCGGCCGGGTCGCGCATCGGCAGCGCTGGCCCGACGGCCTGCACGCGGCGATCGAGGCGAAAGAGCGCCTGACCGTGACCCCTCCCGGCGTGATCCTGGACCAGCTCACGATCCAGGATCTCCTGCACGCGTATCGCACCCTGTCCGGTATGAGCGGCACGGTTCTGGCCGTCGCGGATGACCTGATGGAGTTCTACGAGCTTCCCTCGGGACGCGTCGAACGGCACCGGCCGAACGTCCGCGTCGACGAGCTCGACCGCGTCGTCCTCACCTCGGACGAGCGGTTCGCGATCCTCGTGGATGAGGTGCGCCGCCGTCACGACGCAGGTCAGCCGGTGCTCGTCGGTACGCAGCACGTCGCCGAGTCCGAAGCGCTCGCAGTGCGCCTTGCCGAGGAGGGCATCGAGGCGCACGTGCTGAACGCGAAGAACGACGCCGAAGAAGCTGCGATCGTCGCGCGCGCCGGCGAGTATGCCGCCGTCACGATCTCGACGCAGATGTCGGGTCGCGGCACCGACATCCGTCTCGGCGGAGCCGACGAAGGCGATCGCGCCCGCGTCGTCGCCGCGGGCGGCCTCGCCGTGATCGCCACCGGGCGCTATCCCTCCCGCCGGCTGGACGCCCAGCTGCGCGGGCGCGCCGGCCGGCAGGGCGACCCCGGTGCGAGCCTTGCCGTGGTGAGTCTCGACGACGAGCTCGTGCAGACCACCGTGCCGGAGCATCTGCTCATCAGGATCGGGCGGGGCGGGGCGGAGCTGGCGGCGGAGCGCCGCAGCAGGATCGTGAACCAAGCGCAGCGGATCGCCGAGGGCATCCGTCTCGACCGGCATCGCAACACCTGGGCGTACCACCGCGCCATCGCCGCGCAGCGGGACACCGTGCTCGCGCGCCGTCAGAAGGTCGCCGCCACCGACCCCACGCTGGAGCGGGCCGTGACGCTCTACTGCCTGGACGACCGTTGGATGGCGCACCTCGCGCTGCTCCAGGAGGTTCGCGACGGCATCCATCTCCGGTCTCTCGCGGGACAGAAGCCGATCGACGAGTTCCACCGGATCGCGCTGCGCGAGTTCCACGGCTTCTTTGACGCCGTCGACTGCGATGTGACGGCCCTCATGGCGGGTCGGACGGCGGAGGACGGCGGGACTACCCTGGAGGACCTCGGGCTGCGGCGCCCCTCCGCGACGTGGACCTACATGGTGAGCGATGACCCGCTCGGAAATCCGGGGAACCGGCTCGCCAGAGAACTCGGCAAACGCTGGCGCTCCGCCGTGATGCGGATCCAGTAGCGCGACCTTCGTGTTGCTGGGGGACTCAGAGGCCGGCTAGCCGCTTCTTCTTGCGGTTCTCGCGGACAATCCAGGCGACGTCGGGATCGGGGGAGGCGTCCAGGGCGGAGAAGACGGGGAGCCCTGCCTGCGGATCCGCCGCGACAGCCACGCTCCAGCAGTAGCCGAGACCCTTCCGCAGCGCGCGGACGTCGTCGTCGCGGCGCCGCCCGGCGGGCATCGCGACGAGAGTCGCCGTGGATCGCTCGCAGACCTCGACGGCGACCGCCACCATCTCGGGCGTCCGCAGCAGGCGCGGCTCGCAGATGGCGGCGGCCGCGGCACGCAGCACGAGCGGATCGTCGGATGCCGACCAGTCGCGCACCAGTGTAGCGAGCCGCG
>NZ_JBASZT010000051.1:0-7678 GCF_049661145.1 Microbacterium sp. | reverse complement strand
GATCTGCACGTGCGCGGCCTCGGCCCACAGCGCCGCGGTCAGGCGCGCGAGCGCGAGCGGCGGATGCGGCTCGTCGACCGAGGCGGCGATCGCGTTGAAACGGTGCGCTCCCGACGCGATCAGCTCGGTCAGCAGAGCCTGCCGGTCCTCGAAGTGCCCGTACAGCGCGCGCCTGCTGAGGCCGGCGGCGCGCGCGATCTGGTCGATCGATGCGGTCGGATCGGCGGCGAGGGTGGCCGCCGCGGCGCGCAGGATGCCGAGGCGGTTGGCCGCGGCATCCTTTCGAGGACGGCGGGTGGGAACGGTGGAAGTCACCCGGCGAGTATACGGAACTTGCACACTGTTGTGCAAGTTCCTGCCCGACCGCCGGCGGGTCAGTCGGCGCCGAAGTCGAAGGATGCCGACTCGGATGCGCCGTCGACGGCCTCGGCCAGTTCCTCGCGGTCGGGGTCGAAAGGCACGACGTGCTCGGTGATCTCGGCGGCCTCGCCCGCGGTCAGCGCGCCGACGAGCTCGGCGGTCGCGCCGCCGATGAGGCCGAGCCCGGCGTACTGCTCCAGCCGCGCGCGCGAGTCGGCGATGTCGAGGTTGCGCATCGTGAGCTGGCCGATGCGGTCGGTGGGGCCGAACGCGGCGTCGCCGACGCGCTCCATCGACAGCTTCTCGGGCGCGTACGACAGGTTCGGCGACACGGTGTCGAGGATCGTGTAGTCCTCGCCGCGGCGAAGGCGCAGCGTGACGGTGCCGCTGATGGCCGAGCCCACCCAGCGCTGGATCGAATCGCGCAGCATGAAGGACTGCGGCTCGAGCCAGCGCCCCTCGTACATGAGGCGTCCGAGGCGGCGACCCTGCTCGTGGTAGGTCGCGAGGGTGTCTTCGTTCAGGATGCCGTTGACCAGCCGTTCATACGCGATGAACAGCAGCGCCATGCCGGGCGCCTCGTAGATGCCGCGGGACTTCGCCTCGATGATGCGGTTCTCGATCTGATCGCTCATGCCCAGGCCGTGGCGGCCGCCGATGGTGTTCGCCTGCTGCACGAGCGCGACGGCATCCGGGTACGAGGCGCCATTGATCGCGACGGGACGGCCCGCCTCGAACGTGATCGACACGTCCTCGGTCTCGATCTCGACGGCGGGGTCCCAGAAGCGCACGCCCATGATGGGGTCGACCGTCTCGAGTGGGACGTCGAGGTGCTCGAGCGTCTTGGCTTCGTGCGTCGCGCCCCAGATGTTCGCGTCGGTGGAGTAGGCCTTCTCCGCGCTGTCGCGATACGGGAAGTCGTGCGCGACGAGCCACTCGCTCATTTCCTTGCGGCCGCCGAGTTCGGTGACGAAGTCGGCATCCAGCCACGGCTTGTAGATGCGCAGGGCGGGGTTCGCGAGCAGGCCGTAACGGTAGAACCGCTCGATGTCGTTGCCCTTGTAGGTGGAACCGTCGCCCCAGATGTCGACGCCGTCCTCCTTCATCGCACGCACGAGCAGCGTGCCGGTCACGGCGCGCCCGATCGGCGTCGTGTTGAAGTAGGTGCGACCGGCGGAGCGGATGTGGAACGCGCCGCACGAGAGGGCGACGAGGCCTTCTTCGACGAGCAGCGGCTTGCAGTCGATCAGGCGGGAGGCCTCGGCGCCGTACTGCAGCGCGCGCCCGGGGATCGAGGCGATGTCGTCCTCGTCGTATTGGCCGAGGTCGCCGGTGTACGTGAAGGGGATCGCGCCCTTGTCGCGCATCCACGCGACGGCGACCGAGGTGTCCAGCCCTCCCGAGAAGGCGATGCCGACGCGCTCGCCGACGGGCAGGGATTCGAGGACTTTCGACATGGGACTCAAGTCTACTGAGGCCGGATGCCGGGGCCTTGCGCTTGTTCGCCGGGGCTTGCGCCCGGCGCCGGGGCTTGCGCCCGGCGGCCGGGCCCCGGGATCCGGGCGCGCCTTCGCGCCGACTTGCCGCGTTTGGTCGTTTCGCGGGGCTCGAACCGACAAGTCTCGGCAAGTCGGCGAACGGGCCCCGTTCGACTTGCCGGGTTTGGTCGCTTCGCGGGGCGCGTAACGACAAATCTCGGCAAGTCGGCGTACGGGCTCAGGCGCGTGAGGCGCCGGGCCTGGGGCGCGATCGGGGGATGCGATCAGGGGCGCGATCGGGGGATGCGGTCACGGGGCGCGATCGGGGGCGCGATCGGGGGACGCGATCAGGACATGCGGTCAGGTCGCATCAGAGCACGAGCCCCCGCGCCACCAGTGCGCGGCCGACGCGCGCGACCGCTGGTGCGGTGTCGGGATACAGCTCGCGGCGCGTGACCTCGACGACGGTCCAGTCCGCTTCGCGGGCGCGCTGCCGCTTTGCGATATCGGCTGCCCACGCCGCAGGCGACAGTCGGTGATAGTCGCCGTGGAACTCGACGAGCACCCGCAGGTGCACGAACGCGAGATCGAAGACGCCGATGAGTCCAGCCTCGTCGTACACCGCAACGTTGAACTGGGCTTCGGGCAGCCCCTCATCGACCAGCGCGAGCCACAGGTGCACCTCGGTGCGGCTCCGGGCGCCGGGGCGAATCAGCTCAAGCGCGCGACGGGCGGCGACGACCCCGCGTCGGGGCCCGGCATCGATGGCCGCTCGCAGCATGGTCAGGCTCGTGAGCGCAGGCCCGGTGACGCGCCCGCCCGGTCCGATCGGCGGCGTGATGAGCAGCGCGCCGAACGTGACGAGGTCGCGCCGAGGCAGCGAGGCGGCGAGCAGCACCCAGGTGGATGCCGGAGAGCTCAGCCGCAGGCCGCCGTGCTCTCGCACCGTGACGAGCCCCGGTGTCAGTTGGCGGCCGCGCACGCCCTGCGCGTGCGGTGCCCGGTATGGCGCGAACACGCCGACCTCGAGCCGGGGTGCGGCGACCGGCAGCAGCCCGCACCAGACGACGAGCGCCGACAGCCCGATGAAGAAGCGAGTCTCGGGCATGCGCTCGGCATACGCCCGCATCCGATGGAGATGCTCGAGCGCCGCCCGATCGGCCAGCCCGTCTTCGTCGGGGGACGCGAAGGGAGCCGTGCGCACGCCCCAGTACGGGGAATCGAGGTCGTTGCCGCGCAATCGCCGGGGCGTGACGCCCAGGAGACGGGCGCGGTGGACCGAGTACGCGCGGCCGAGTTCCGGCGGCAGGGGGCTGAGCGGTCGAGGCATGGCCCCACTGTGTCCGGCCGCGCGCGGTCGCGGGGCGCTGAACTCCGGATCCGTGGACAGATTCCCCAAATCGCGTCCTGTGGACAACTCCACCCGCGCCCGCACCCGCACCCGCACCCGTGCCCGCATCGACTTGCCGCGTTTGGTCGATACGGGCGCGCGGAAGCGACAAAACGCGGCAAGTCGACCGTTCTTCCAGCGCTCAAGCGGCAAGACGCGGCAAGTCGAGTACACGCGCGGGCGGCCGCACACCCTGCAGGCAGCAGAGAGCCCCCGGCATCCGCCCCGCGAAACGAGGGGATGCCGGGGGCCGGTGTGCTGAAGCGCTCAGCCGACGACGGGGACGATGAGGCCGCCCCAGGTCTCGGTGATGAAGTCGGCGGTCTCCTGCGAGGTCAGGAGCGTGTACAGCGCGACGATGCGGGGGTCGTCGACGAGCTCGGGCCTCGTGGCGAGCACGTTGTAGTACGGGCTGTCCTCGCCCTCGAGCAGGATCGCCTGGTCGGCGGTCAGTCCGGCCGGCAACGCGAACGAGCTCGTGACGAAGGCAGCATCCACGTCGGGGAGCGCCTGCGGAAGAGTGGCGTTCTCAATCTCGGTGAACTGGAAGTTGCGCGGGTTGGCGGTGACGCCACTGAGGTCGGCGACGTCGTCGCTCACCTCGATCACGCCCTCCTGCGCGAGGAGCTTCAGCGCGCGCCCCTCGTTCGACGGGTCGTTCGGGATGGCGATCGTTGCGCCGTCCTCGAGCTCGTCGAAGCTCTTGACCTTGTCGGAGTAGAACGCCGCAGATGGCAGATATGCCTCGCCCACGGCGACGAGGTCTGCACCGGTGTTCTGGTTGAAGTTGTCGAGGAACGCCTGGTGCTGGAACAGGTTCGCGTCGATCGATTCGTCGACGAGAGCGGTGTTGGGGGTGTTGTAGTCGGTAAACGGCACGAACTCGATCGTCAGTCCCTCCTCGGCAGCGGGGCCGTCGGCGAGGAACGTGAGGATGTCGCCGGCGGGCGTCTGCAACGCGCCGACCTTGAGCGTGCCGAGCGACTCGGCGGTGCCCGTGCTGTCGGAGGTGTCGGCGGGTGCGGATGATCCGGCACAGCCGGTGAGGGCGAGCGCCGCGACCGCGACGGTGGCGGCGAGCAGGGAGAGACGGGTGGTGCGGGACATGCTGTTCCTCTCAAGGGGTGGTTGGGGCGGGGGTGGCGGGGTCGCCCGGGGTCAGGTGCGCGCGAGCTTGCGTGCACCCCAGGCGGCGAACGATTGCAGGATCATGACGATTGCGAAGATGATGACGATGACGAGCACGATGTGGATCCAGCTGTACTGCTGGTATCCGTAGCGGATCGCGACGTCGCCGAGCCCGCCGCCGCCGACGACGCCGACCATGGCCGAGAAGTTGATGATCGACGTGACGGTCGTCGACAGGCCGAGCAGCATCGGTGGCGCCGCTTCGGGCAGGAGCACCTTCGTGACGAGCTGCCAGCGGCTCGCGCCGAGCGATGACGCGACTTCGAGGAGCCCGGCATCCACTTCTTTGATGGCGATCTCCACCATCCGCGCGAAGAACGGGATCGCGACCGCCGACAGCGGCACGATCGCTGCGGTGGGGCCGATGAACGTGCCGACCACGAGCCGCGTGAACGGGATGAGGGCGACCATCAGGATGAGGAACGGGACCGACCGGCCGAAGTTGACGACGAGGTCGAGCGTGCGGTTGATGACCTTGCCGGCGGTACGCGAACCGAAGGGGCGGTCGAGGAACCGGCCGGTCTCGGTGCCGACGAGCACGACACCCAGCGGCAGGCCGATGACGACCGTTACGGCGACGGCGACGCCGACGGTGTAGAGCGTCTGTCCCGTCGCGACGAGGAGGATCTGGAACAGTTGATCGTTCATGAAGCGCCCCTGAGTACCTCGACGAGCAGGTCCTGGCGACGCAGGTCCGCAATCACGGCAGCGGCGGCGGATGCCGGGACTTCCAGCCGTGTGCGGCCGGCTTGCATGCCGCCGATGTGCTCGACGAGTGCGCCGAGGATCGACACGTCCACCTCGTGGTCGCGGGCGAGCTGTGCGATGACGGGGCGATCCGCCGTGCCGCCCGCGAACGTGATGTCGATGACCGTGGCATCCGCCGGAACCGTCTCGGGGATCGGGCCGATCGGGAACAGCTGCGCCGTGAGGCGTGAGCCCGGCGTGCGGATGAGGTCGACGAGCCGTCCGCTCTCGACGACGCGGCCCTTCTCGATCAGCGCGGCGGAGTCGCACACGGCCTTGACGACGTCCATCTCGTGCGTGATGAGCAGGACGGTGAGGCCCAGTTCCGCGTTGATGCGGCGGTAGAGCTCGAGGATGGATGCCGTGGTCTCGGGATCGAGCGCGCTCGTGGCCTCGTCCGACAACAGTACGCGGGGCTGCGCGGCGAGTGCGCGGGCGATGCCCACGCGCTGCTGCTGGCCGCCCGAGAGCTGGTGCACCGAGGCGTCGCCGCGGTGGCCGAGCCCGACGAGGTCGAGCATCTCCTGCGCGCGCCGTGCGCGTTCGGCGCGCGGGACCCCGTCGAGTTCGAGCGCGAGCTCGACGTTGCCGCGCACGGTGCGGCTGCCGAGCAGGTTGAACCGCTGGAACACCATGCCGATGCCGCGGCGCGCGGCGCGGAGGTCTTTGTCGGGGAGGGTCGTCAGCTCGGTGCCGTCGACGGTGACGGTGCCGCTGTCGGGTCGCTCGATGAGGTTGACGAGCCGCGCGAGCGTGCTCTTGCCGGCGCCGCTCTGGCCGACGATGCCATACACCTCTCCCGTCGGGATCCGCAGGGTCACGTCGTCGACGGCGACGAGGTCGCCGAACGCCTTCGAGACGTGGTCGAGTTCGATCATGGGCCGGTGCAGTTCGGGTTCGGGACGGGCGGGTGCCGGGTAAAGGGTGCGTGCGGGCAACAGGAACCCGCGAGAACGGCGTCGGCCACATCGACGACAACGACCTCCATCCAAGCGCCGGAGATGACGCCTGATGAAATCGCGTTACGCCCCGTGTCGCGCCCGGTTGCGTGGTGGCCGGCTTGTGCGGCGCCTGCCGCGGGCGGTCGCTCGGATGCCGCGGGTCGCGGTTCTCCTGCGTCCGTGACGCGAAGAGCAGGCGGTGGCCGGTCGATAGAATGGGGTGTACCGGCATCCGCGGGTACGAAATCCGCTAGCGGGGGAGAGCAGCCCATGCCAGGCATCGTGATCGTCGGGGTCCAGTGGGGGGACGAGGGGAAGGGCAAGGCCACCGACCTGCTCGGCGACAGCACCGACTGGGTCGTCAAGTACAACGGCGGCAACAACGCCGGGCACACCGTCGTGATCGGCGACGAGAAGTACGCCCTGCATCTGCTGCCCTCCGGCATCCTCTCGCCCGGTGTCAACGCCGTCATCGGCAACGGCGTCGTCGTCGACCTCGAAGTCCTCTTCGGCGAGCTCGAAGCGATCGCCGCTCGAGGCGTCGACACCTCGCGTCTCAAGGTCAGCGCGAACGCGCACGTCATCACGCACTACCACCGCACGCTCGACCGGGTCAGCGAGCGGTTCCTCGGCAAGCGCATGATCGGCACGACGGGCCGCGGCATCGGCCCGAGCTACGCCGACAAGATCAACCGTGTCGGCATCCGCATTCAGGACCTCTTCGACGAGAACATCCTGCGCCAGAAGGTCGAGGGCGCCCTCGACCAGAAGAACCACCTGCTGGTGAAGGTGTACAACCGCCGTGCGATCAGCGCCGACGAGATCGTCGACGACCTGCTTTCCTACGTCGAGCGCCTTCGGCCCATGGTCGCCGACACCTCCCTGCTGCTGAACGATGCGCTGGATGCCGGGGATGTCGTCGTCTTCGAGGGCGGCCAGGCGACGATGCTCGATGTCGACCACGGCACCTACCCGTTCGTGACGTCGTCGTCGGCCACGGCCGGCGGCGCGTCGACGGGCACCGGCGTCGGGCCGAACCGGCTCGACCGCATCGTCGGCATCGTGAAGGCGTACACGACGCGCGTGGGCTCGGGGCCTTTCCCGACCGAGCTTTTCGACGAGCAGGGTGAGTGGTTGCGCAAGCGCGGGTTCGAATTCGGCACCACGACCGGCCGCCCGCGCCGCGTCGGTTGGTACGACGCACCCGTCGCGCGGTACGCGACCCGCGTAAACGGCATCACCGACCTCGTGCTGACCAAGCTCGACATCCTCACCGGGCTCGAACGGATTCCGGTGTGCGTCGCCTACGATGTCGACGGCGAACGGTTCGACGAAGTGCCGGTGAACCAGAGCGACTTCCACCACGCCGCACCGATCCTGGAGTACTTCCCTGGCTGGTCGGAGGACATTTCGGCGGCACGCACCTTCGAGGAGCTGCCGCAGGCGGCGCAGGACTACGTCCTCGCGCTGGAGGCCATGAGCGGCACGCGGATCTCGGTCATCGGCGTGGGCGCGGCGCGTGACGCCGTCATCGTGCGCCACGAGCTCGTCGGCTGAGGCGGCCCGGGCCGGGC
>NZ_JBASZT010000050.1:0-2470 GCF_049661145.1 Microbacterium sp. | reverse complement strand
CCGCGGCGATCTCTCCCGCCGCGAGGGCGCACAGCGCGAACAGCACCTGCGCGCGACTCCTACCGTCGATGACCTGCTCAACTCCCGCGCCAGTCGGGCCAAGCCGCGCGCGACTCAGGGCTGGCGGGGATTCGTGCGGCGCGCAACGGGTGGTGTGATCTCGCCGCGTCCGGGCAAGGCCGAGCAGTCCCGCCTCGACCGCGAACGCACGGTGCAGCGCCGACTCGACGGTCCGCGGACGATCGTCATCCTCAACCCCAAAGGCGGCGCCCACAAGACCACCAGCACCCTGCTGCTGGCCGCGACCTTCGGCACCCAGCGCGGTGGAGCGACCCTCGCCTGGGACAACAACGAGACCCGCGGCACCCTCGGCTGGCGTGCGCAGAACGCCCCGCATCACCGGACCGCGGTCGACCTCCTCGAAGACCTCGACCGGTTCACCGGCGCGTCCGACGCGAGCCTCGCCGCCCTCGACACCTACGTCCGCACGCAGGTGGACGCCCGGTTCGATGTGCTCGCCTCCGATGAGGATGCCGCGGCATCCTCCACCATCGACGCCGCCGCCTTCGACCGCTTGCACGGCGTCCTGTCGCGCTACTACCGGCTGCTGATCGTCGACACCGGCAACAACATGCGCGCCTCGAACTGGGTCGCCGCCGTCGCCGCCGCCGACCAGCTGGTGATCGTGTCGACCGTGCGCGAGGATACCGGCGCGAGTGCCGCATGGCTGCTCGACGGGCTGCGGGAGAAGGGCTTCGACGACAAAGTCGACGAGGCCCTGACCATCCTCGTCGCGCCGTCCGCGAAGCCGGACCGCAGGCTCGCCGAGCGGCTGGAGCGCCATTTCGCGCAGGTGACGTCCGCCGTCGTGCGTGTGCCGTTCGATACCGCGCTCGTGGACGGCGGCCCGATCGACTTCGACGCGCTCTCCGCCAACTCGCGCGACGCGTGGCTCACCGCCGCTGCCGCGATCGCCGCGCGGCTGTGACCCGCCGCTGCCGCGATCGCCGCGCGGTTGTGACTCGACCGCCCCTGTCATCGCCGTGCGGCCGTAGGCTCGGAGGATGACCGATCAGGCGGCGCTCGTCGAGCCCGGACCCGAGCTGCGCGCCGAGGAGCGCATCCGCTACGCGCGGCAACTCGCGCTTCCCGAGATCGGCGCGATCGGTCAGCGGCGGCTGCGTCGGGCGCGCGTGCTCGTCGTGGGCGCCGGCGGGCTCGGCTCGCCCGTCCTGACGGCGCTCGCGGGCGCCGGCGTTGGGACGATCGGCATCGTCGACGACGACGTCGTGGACGTCGGCAACCTGCACCGGCAGACCATCCATGCCGGCTCCGCGCCAGGGACCGCGAAGACGGCATCCGTCGGCGCTGCCATCCGCGAACTCAATCCGCTCGTGCAGGTCGAGGAGATCCCCCAGCGGCTCACTGCGGAGAATGCGGCGGCGCTGCTGGACGGCTACGACATCGTGGTCGACGGCGCCGACACGTTCGCGACGCACGCCGCCGTCACCGCCGCCGCCGAACGCCGCGGCATCCCGGTGGTGTGGGGTTCCGCACTCGGCATGGACGGTCAGGTGACGATCTTCGAGCCGTACGCTCGCGGCGGCGTCGGGCTCGGTGATCTGTACCCCTCGCTCCCGGCCGACCAGCCTGGCGGAGCGTGCCAGGTCGTCGGCATCCTGGGTCCCGTCTGCGGCGCCGTCGGAGCGGTCATGGCCGCCGAGACGATCAAGCTCATCGTCGGCGTCGGGCGCTCGCTGCGGGGTCGGATGCTCATTCTCGACGCGCTCGACCAGACCTGGCGCGAGGTCGAAATCCGCCCGCAATCCGCCCGCGAGTGACCTGAAGCGGGCCCGGCCAGCCGGTGCGCCCCCGGCCCGCTCAACCTCCGGCGAAGGGCGGCAGGACGTCGAGGGTTGTCCCCGCGCGCAACGGGGTTGCGGGGTCGACCGCTGCGACGCCGTCCACGAGGAAGCTGCAGCGCGCGAACACCCTTGCGGCCTCAGCCGGCCGTGCCGCGCTCGCGGCCACCTGCTCGAGAGCATCGGCGACGGTCGCCGCCGCCGACACCGTCACCTCCGGCGCGCCGACGGCCGCCTTTGCCGCCGCGAACAAGCGCACGCGCACGGCATCCGTCACCGTGGTCGTCACGTGACCCTCACCCGCCCTCACCCGCCGATCTCGCTCATGCTCCGCGTCGGCGGGGCGAATCCGATCCGGTCGATGCCGTGCCCCTCGGGCTTCGCCCACATCGCGTCGCGCCACAGGCGAGCGAGGTCCGCGTCGTCCGCGCCGCCGCGCAGCGCCGCTTGCAGCGGCACCTCCTCATGCGAGAACAGGCATGAACGCACCGTGCCCTGCGCCGTGAGCCTCGTGCGGCGGCAGTCGCCGCAGAACGGATCGGTCACCGACGCGATGATGCCGACGGTCCCGAGCGCGGGCTCGTGCGGCCGTTCCCACGGGTGCACCC
>NZ_JBASZT010000049.1:0-11835 GCF_049661145.1 Microbacterium sp. | reverse complement strand
GCGGCGCGCTGTGCCTGCGCACCTTGAGGACGCGGAAGCCGCGGCCCGTCGCGGCGCGCGCGATCGAGTAGCCGGTGTCGAACGTCGCCGCCAACCACCGCTGCAGCGAGTCGGAGCCGAGATTCCGCTGGACGACGAGCCACGCGTCGCCGCGCTCGTCGAGCCGTGGGATCCAGCGCTCGAGCAGCCCGTGGAGTTCGTGCTTGCCGACGCGGATCGGTGGGTTGGAGCGGATGCTGCGGAACCGGAGGTCCGCGGGAACATCGTCGGGCTGAACGGCGTTGACGTTGGGCAGGCCCCATTCTGCGGCGTTGCGGCGCACGAGATCGAGTGCCCGGTCGTTCACGTCGACAGCCCACACCGTCGCGTGGGGGGACTGCACCGCGAGGCTCAGCGCGATCGGTCCCCATCCGCATCCCAGATCGAGCAGGTGCCCGCCCGGCGGCGCCGGGGGGGTGTTCGCCAGCAGCACCGCTGTTCCGGTGTCGACGTGGTCGGGGCTGAACACCCCGCCCGCGGTCGTGACCTCGCCGTCGCGACCGGCGAGGCTCACCCGGATGCGGCGAAAGTTCTCGGCGCTGGACGGGGACGCGGTGAAGTAATGGTCGCTCCCCATGGTGTGAGCGTAGCGGAGCCGCTCGTCCCCCAGATTTCCCCGCGACATTCTCCCGTGTCCGGGATAGACTGCAGGGCTGATGCGAAAGTCTCGCATCCCTGGGCAGACTTCCTCGCCCCGCGGCGCGGCAGCGCCCCTGAAAAGCCGATGCGAAAGTGTCGCCTCTCTATGGCAGGCTTTCCCGCCCCGCGGCGTGGTAGCGCTCCCCGAGAAGCTGACCTGAAAGGAATCCATGACGGACACCACCGCATCCCGCGCCTCCGACGACGCCCCGACCGACCCTGTCGATCGGGTGCTGTCGCGCGCCGAGGCCCGGACGGGCGCGCATGTGTTCGGGGGTGCTCAGGCGCTGCAGGATGCCGCGACGGTCACCTACGGCGCCGGTGATGGCGAGCAGTGGGATCGGGAAGAACGCGCAGCGCTGCGCCGGGTGCCCGGGCTGTCCACCGAGCTCGAGGACGTCACCGAGGTCGAGTACCGACAGTTGCGGCTGGAGAACGTCGTGCTCGTCGGGGTGTACCCGCAGGGATCGCACGAGGATGCCGAGAACTCGCTGCGCGAGCTCGCCGCGCTCGCCGAGACCGCCGGCGCCGTCGTGCTGGACGGCGTGCTGCAGCGACGTCCGCATCCCGACCCCGCCACCTACATCGGACGCGGGAAGGCCGCGGAACTGCGAGACCTCGTCGCCGCCGTCGGTGCCGACACCGTCATAGCCGACACCGAGCTCGCGCCCAGCCAGCGCCGTGCGCTGGAGGACGTCGTGAAGGTCAAGGTGATCGACCGCACCACCGTCATCCTCGACATCTTCAGTCAGCATGCGAAGAGCCGCGAGGGCAAGGCGCAGGTCGAGCTGGCGCAACTCGAGTACCTGTTGCCGCGCCTGCGCGGCTGGGGTGAGTCGATGAGCCGGCAGGCCGGCGGCCAGGTCGGCGCCGGGGGTGCGGGTATGGGCTCGCGCGGCCCCGGCGAGACCAAGATCGAGTTGGATCGGCGCCGCATCCGCACCAAGATGGCGCAACTGCGCAAGCAGCTGCGCGACTTCGCACCGGCTCGTGAAGCCAAGCGCAGCGAGCGCAAGCGCAACACGATCCCGTCGGTCGCAATCGCCGGATACACCAACGCCGGCAAGTCGAGCCTGCTCAACCGGCTCACGAGCGCTGGCGTACTCGTCGAGAACGCGCTGTTCGCGACCCTGGATGCCACGGTCCGCCGGGCCGAGGCCGCCGACGGTCGCGTCTACACGCTGACCGACACCGTCGGGTTCGTGCGGAACCTGCCGCATCAGCTGGTCGAGGCGTTCCGCTCCACACTGGAGGAGGTCGGCGACGCAGACGTGCTCGTCCACGTGGTCGACGGTTCGCATCCCGATCCGGCCGCGCAGTTGGCGACGGTCCGCGATGTGATGGGGGATGTCGGCGCGCGCTCGACGCACGAGATCGTCGTGTTCAACAAGGCCGACCTCGTCGACGACGATGCCCGCCTCGTCTTGCGGGGACTCGAGCCGGGGGCGCTGTTCGTGTCGTCGCGCACGGGCGAGGGCATCGAGCAGCTGCGCGCCGCGATCGAGGCGGCATTGCCGCTGCCGGCCGTCGAGGTGCGCGCGCTCGTCCCGTACGACCGCGGCGACCTCATCAATGCGATGCACGAGAGCGCGCACATCGTCTCGACCGCTCACGAGGAGGGCGGCACGGCCGTGCACGCTCACGTCTCGGATCGCCTCGCCGCCGAACTCGCCCCCTACGCCGTCTGACCGGCGCGCAGCGCCCCTCCACCGGTGATCGAGTGCCGGCGCGCAGCGCCCCTCCACCGGTGATCGAGTGCCGGCGCGCAGCGCCGGTGTATCGAGATCACAGCGTGTGACACGGTTGCGATGGTCTAGATACACCGCGCCCTGACGGGCGCGGCACTCGACCAGCGAGGTGGGAGGCGCGACGGGATCAGTCGAGGGTGATCGGGCGGATGCCGGGGGTGTCGAACCCGAACACCTGCCCGAGGAAGGCCAGCTCGCTCTCCAGGGCGTGCACGATCGTGTCGGCGCGGCGGAAGCCATGGCCTTCACCTTCGTAGAGCAGGTACGCGTGCGGCACACCGCGGGCGGCAAGGGCATCGCGGATCGCCTCTGACTGCGACGGCGGCACCACGGCATCCTCGGATCCCTGCAGCAGCAGCACCGGAACGTCGAGGTCGTCGATGTGCGTCAGCGGCGAGCGCTCGCGATACAGGTCCTCCGCTTCGGGCAGCGGGCCGATGAGCCCGTCGAGGTAGCGGGACTCGAAGTCGTGCGTGTCGGCGGCGAGCGTCCGCGCGTCGCCGACGCCGTAGCGGGAGATCCCGGTGGCGAACACGTCGGCGCGTGTGAGCGCGGACAGCACGGTCCAGCCGCCGGCCGATCCGCCCTTGATCGCCAAGCGTGATGGATCGGCGGCGCCGGAGTCAGCCAGACCGTATGCCGCGGCCACCACATCGGCGACGTCCACGACGCCCCACTGGCCGCGCAGCCGCTCACGGTAGGCGCGTCCGTAGCCCGTCGACCCACCGTAGTCGACCTCCATCACCCCGATGCCGCGGCTCGTGAAGAACACGATCCCCCCGTCGGCGACCCCGCGCGCCCGGCCGGTCGGCCCGCCGTGCACGAGCACGAGGTACGGCGGACGCTCGCCCTCGGGCGCTGTCACCCGCGGGTTCCTCGGCGGGTGGACGAACGCGTACACGGGGCCGGACGACCCCTCGAACGTGGCCGGCCGGGTCCTCGGCATCCACTCTGCGCCGATGGAATCCGGCTTGCCCACGAGGAGGTGCGCGGTGCCGGTCGCGGCATCGACCAGCCAGATGCCGCTCACACCGGGCGCGCTTCCCGACACGAGCGAGCGCGACCCGTCGGTCGCCTCGACGGCGAGGGAAGCCGTCGCCGGCAGGTCGAGGCGAATCGCGCCGCCGTCACGCTCGATCAGCATGAGCTCGTCGGTGCCGTGGCTGCGCACCGCCAGCATTCGGCCGTCGTCGAGCAGGCGGTACCAGCGCATGCCCAGCGACCACAGCGCGCCGCCGGTGTCGGCGTCGGCGGGAGCGAGGTGGGTGCGACGGATGCCGTCGGCGAGCTCGGCGCGCCACGGATTCCAGTACCCGGTGGCGTCGTCGAGGTAGGCCAGTTCGTCGTGGCTCGCCCACTCCGGCTGCAGCGCCGCACCGCCGCCGATGGAGACGTCCACGACGTCTTCGACCGTGCCGTCGTCGGTCAGACGCCCGACGCGCAGGCGGGTGCGGTCCCACGGCATGTCGGGATGGTCCCACGCGATCCAGGCGAGGCGCCGGCCGTCGGGCGAGAGCGCCGGCTGCGCGACGAAGTCGCTTCCGCCTGCCAGCTCGCGCGCGCCGCCGGCGACTCCGGTGATGTCGATCTCGACGATCGCGCGGTCCGGCGCGGCGCCCTCGCGCTCGCGGATGGCGAGCAGGCGCGTGCCCGCGAAGCGCAGTCCGCCGTATCGGGTCTCGGCATCCGTCGTCAGTGCGCGAGGCTCGCCGCCGGGCTCCATCAGCCACACCTGCTGGTCGCTGCGCTCGACGAACGCCAAGCGCCCGTCGCCGGTCGCGGCCCACGATCCGCCGCCGTACTCGTGCACGCCCGACCGAGCGTTCCACGGGGCGGGGAGCACGGGGTGGACCTCGCCCGCGGCGTCGCGCCGGAACACCGCAGTGCGTCCCGCCTCGGCGGGCACCGACTGCCCCCACCAGATTTCGCCGCCGACGAAGGCGGCGCCGTCGACGCGCGGCGAGGCCGTCGACGCCCAGGCGGCCGACAACGGCGACGGCCACGAGCCGTAGGGAAGGGGGCTGGGCACGGCGCCTGGCGTCGTGGATTCATCGTCGGTCACGCGAGCAACGCTACCCGGCGCCGCCGGCGCTCGTCGGTAGTCTCGAAGTCGAGTTTCGAGTCGGAAGGGTCGCCGTGCGGCTAGAGGACATCGCCGCGACTGCGCGGCTGGCAGGCATCGTGCCGGGACGCGCCGTGACGGTGCTGGCGGCGCAGATGCACGGCGCGAACGCGGTCGAGGTCACCTACCAGGACGACAACGGTGCGCTCGGCCAGGTGGTGCTGTTCCGCGCGGACGAGGAGAAGGTCGCGCCGCACCTGGAGTCCGGCCGTCCGTTCGATGCCGATCCGCGCAACTTCCGGCTGGCTGCCGAGGCGCAGCGCATCATGCTCGCGGGGTTGCATGACCCGATGCTGGCGGTGGCGACGAGCGACGTGCAGCCGTTGCCGCATCAGATCCGCGCGGTCTATGGCGAGCTGCTGCCGCGCACGCCGCTGCGGTTCCTGCTGGCTGACGACCCCGGCGCGGGCAAGACGATCATGGCCGGGCTCTACATCAAGGAGCTGATCCTCCGGGACGACGTGCGCACCTGTCTCGTGGTGGCCCCTGGCGGACTGGTGGAGCAGTGGCAGGACGAGCTGGCGCTGAAGTTCGGCTTGGAGTTCGAGATCCTCGCGCCCGGCGCGGAGGACACCGCGCCAGGCAAGAGCGTGTTCGAGCAGAAGCGGCTGATGATCGCACGGATGGATCAGCTCGCCCGCAACGAGGTGCTGCTGGAACAGATCGAGCAGGCCGAGTTCGACCTCGTGGTCGTGGATGAGGCGCACCGGATGAGCGCGTCGTGGTTCAGCGGCGAGCTGAAGGCGTCGAAGCGGTTCCAGCTCGGCGAGTTGCTGAGCGAGCGCGCTCGCCACTTCCTGCTGATGACGGCGACCCCGCACAACGGCAAGGAAGAGGACTTCCAGACCTTCCTCTCGCTGCTGGACCGTGACCGCTTCGCCGGTCCCGGCGACCGGCACGCGCAGACCGGCACGGCCGACGGGCTGATGCGGCGCATGGTGAAGGAGAAGCTCGTCACCTTCGAGGGGCGTCCGCTGTTCCCCGAGCGAATTGCCGAGACCGCCTCCTACCGGCTGTCCCCGGACGAGCAGTTCCTTTACGAGGAGGTCACCGAGTACGTCCGCAACGGGATGAACCTCGCCGACCGGCTGGAGGGCAAGCGGAAGAACACGGTCGGCTTCGCGCTCACGGTTCTTCAGCGTCGTCTCGCGTCGAGCCCAGAGGCGATCTTCCAGTCGCTTCGCCGCCGCACCGACCGGCTGGAGCGCACCCGTGCCGACCTGCTCGACGGCATTCTCGACGCCCCGCCCCGCGACGCCCCCGCCTCGCTACTCGGTGACGATCCTGACAGCGGCTACTACGACACGGATGAGCTGGATGCCGCGGAGCTGGAGGAAGCTGAAGAGGAACTCGTTGACGCGGCGACCGCCGCCCGCACCGCGGCCGAGTTGGAGACCGAGATCGCCGACCTGCGGCGGCTCACCGAGCATGCCCGCGGGCTGCTGGACACGCAGCAGGACGTGAAGTGGCGCGAGCTGCGCGGCGTGATAGAGAGCCAGGTGCTCACGACGCCCGACGGGAAGCCGCACAAGCTCATCGTCTTCACCGAGCATCGTGACACCCTGAACTACCTGGAGCGGCGCATCACCCAGCTCCTCGGCAAGCGCGAGGCCGTCGTCTCGATCCACGGTGGAGTTCCGCGCTATGAGCGTCGCCGCGTCACGGCCGAGTTCACCTCGAACCCCGAGGTGCAGATCCTCATCGCCACCGATGCTGCGGGGGAGGGCCTGAACCTCCAGGCCGCACACCTGATGGTCAACTACGACCTGCCGTGGAACCCGAACCGCATCGAGCAGCGGTTCGGCCGCATCCACCGTATCGGCCAGACCGAGGTGTGCCGACTGTGGAACCTCGTCGCGGAGGACACCCGGGAGGGTGAGGTGTTCATCCGCCTGCTCGACAAGATCGAGGAGCAGCGTGCCGCCTACGACGGCGAGATCTTCAACGTGCTCGGTACCTCCCTCGGCGACCTGTCGCTGACCCGTGTGCTGCGCGACGCGATCCGCTATGGCGAGCAGCCCGATGTGCGGGCCAAGATGTGGGAGGTCATCGACGAGGGCGTCTCTGCCGGGCTCCAGGAACTGCTCGACGACGAGGCTCTCGCCAGCGAGGCTCTCGCGCCCACCGACCTGGAGAAGCTGCGTCGCCAGATGGAGGACGCGAAGGCCAAGCGCCTCCAGCCCCACTTCATCCGCGACGCCTTCCTCGAAGCCTTCGACCGCGCGGGCGGACGCATCGAGCGGCGCGAGAAGGGCCGCTACGAGATCACCCATGTCCCCGCGAGCATCCGCGAACGCGCGGGGCGCGCGCCCGTCGCCCGCCGCTACGAACGCATCACGTTCGACGCGGCCACCATCGACGTGCAGGGGACGCCCCGCGCCGAACTGCTCGCGCCCGGCCATCCGCTGCACGACGCGGCGCTGCAGCTCGTGATCGACCAATACGGCACAGTGTTGGATCGCGGCACCGTGCTCACCTCCGACGCGGTGACCGAGCCGACCCTGCTCGTCGGTGTGCTCAACGAGGTGCGCGACTCCACCGGGCAGACCGTCAGCAAGCGGTTCGGCTACTCGGTCGTCGGCGCCGACGGCATCGTGCGCGAGGCCGGCCCCGCGCCGTACCTCGACTGTGCACCCGCTGACGAGCCGCAGCGTGCGACGGGCACGAGCCTGCCGTGGCTCACGCAGCGTGAGAAGGATGCCGTCTCGTGGGTCATCGCCGAACAGCTCCCGGTGTTCGCCACTGACGTGACGACCCGCCGCACGCAGGAGTACGAGCGCGTCCGCGAGCGCGTTGCCACCCGCCTGACCCGCGAGGTCAACCGCCTCTACACCGAGGCGCTGAAGACCGATGCGGATGCGGCCGCGGGCAAGAGGGTGCGCTACTCCGCCGAGACACTGCGCCGCCGCGCCGAGGAGCTGGAACAGCGCCGCGAGTCCCGGCTCGCGCTCATCGACCGCCAACTCGCTATGTCGCCGGTGACGCCGCGCATCACCGCCATCGCCCTGGTCATGCCCGCAGTTCCCGAGCCGGGCACACCCGGCGACGTGCCCGTGAGCGCGCTCGCCCGCGCCGAGGTCGAGCGCCGCGGTGTCGACGCCGTGCTCGCCAGCGAGCGAGCCCTCGGCCGCGACCCGGAGGAACAAGTGCACAACAACCCCGGCTTCGACGTGCTCTCCCGCCCCGCCGAGGGCGCGGGCATCCGCATCGAGGTCAAGGCCCGCATCGAGGGTGCCGACACCTTCACTATCACCCGCACCGAGGTGCTCACCGCGCTCAACGCCGCACCCGACCACCGACTCGCGCTCGTGCGCGTCAGCGCTAGCGGCGCGCAGCACGACGAGGTGCGCTACATCGGCAACGCCTTCGAGGGCGTCGAGCCCGCCTGGCTCACCGACTTCGATGTCGTCTCCCAGAACCTCTCCTGGGGCGACTGGTGGGCACGCGGCACCACACCGTTCTAGCCGATCGCGCAACGGCGCCCAGGAAGTACTGACTCGTCAGGCATCACCGCTAGAGTGCGCGTAGCGACACGCAGGGAGTACAAGTGCTGAGGGTTCGTCTGTCTGACATCGAGATGAGTGACGGCACCCAGATTGGCGTGCCCGAAGCTGGAGTTGTGATCTTTGTTGGACCCAACAACGCGGGTAAGAGCCAATCCCTGAAAGACATCCGGGGGCTGCTACGAGACGGTAGCTATAACGCGCGGGCGATCAAGCGAGTCTCGATTGGCAAGGATGGGTCGGGCGATGATGCGCGCGAGTGGGCGACCAGGAACCTTCGATGGCGTGACCGAGATGGAGTGACACGCGCCCAGGTGGCCGGCTGGGGTGAAGTGGGCGTCGAGGATGTGGCGGGCCAGTGGACTGGTGTCAAGGACCGTCTGGATATCCTCACCGACACATTCGTCCTGCACGCTGACGGGACGAGCAGGCTGACCGCCGGCAATGCTCCATCGAACGTTGACTTTCGTACGCAGTTTCCCACGCATCCAATCCAACGAGCGTCGAGGGAACCGCGCCTGGAGCGGGAGTTCAACGAGATCGGTGAGTCTGCGTTCGGACTCGGGGTGACCGTCGATCGATACGCGGGATCTGTAATCCCATTGCGCCTCGGTCCTCGCCCAGTGTTCGCACACACAGAAGGGGTGCCGACGGACGCCTACCTGGAGGAGCTGGATGCACTACCTCAACTTGAGGAGCAGGGTGACGGAGTCAAGAGCTTCCTTGGCCTTACGATTCAGTTGGTTGCAGGAACTCACCAGATCCTCCTAATTGACGAGCCCGAGGCGTTCTTGCATCCGCCACAAGCGCGCCTTCTCGGTCGCCTCCTCGCCGAGCGCGCCGCGGACCATCAAGTGTTCATCGCTACACATAGTTCCGACATAGTTCGAGGTGCGCTCGAGTCGTCGGCTGCCGTTACGATCATTCGGCTCAGGCGCAGCGGCCACGTGAACGAGGCTGCCGTGCTGGATGATGCTGCGATAAAGGCGCTGTGGGCAGATCCACTCCTTCGCTATTCTGAGGTACTGGACGGTCTCTTTCACGATGCGGTCGTGGTCTGCGAAGCGGACTCGGACTGCCGATACTTCGCAGCTGTACGCGACCATCTGTTTCCCGATGGCGGCGGGAAGGGGCGGCGGCCGGAACTCCTCTTTACGCATTGCGGCGGAAAGGCTCGACTGCCCATCGTGATCCGCGCGCTGAGGGCTGTCAACGTGCCGGTGCTTGTCGTCGCAGACTTTGACGTCCTGCGTGAGCCGACGAATGTCAGGGCGATATGTGACGCCATGGGCGGCGATTGGTCGGCCTTTGCGACTCGCCACGGTGTCCTCACTGCCGCGCTTAACCAGGGTGCAAGGGTGCCGAGTCGGACGGCGGTCCGCGAGGCGATAATCGACCGTCTGGGTGAAGCCAACGAAGCGCTCAACTCCAAGGATTTCGAGGATCTGCGCAGGATCCTCCGTGTTGAGAGCGGTTGGGATCGCGTGAAGGCGGCTGGCCTGTCAGGGGTGCCCCAGGGGGATCCCGCGAAGGCAGCAAGCGAGATACTCGCTGAGCTTGCGGATCTCGGAGTCTTGGTTGTTCCGGTTGGCGAATTGGAACGATTCGAACCGTCGATTCCTGGACACGGGCCGGGTTGGGTCAACGAGGTGCTTTCGCGCGGAAAGCACAAGACTCCGTCGCAAGATGCATCCGACTTTGTCACGCAACTTGAGAACATTGCACGAAGACAGAGTGGGCTTGCACTCAGCCTCGATCTTCCATCGGGTGGTTGAGGTTGGGTTCGGTGGCGTCGTTGCGAGGTCGTGGAGGTGATTCTGACACGCAGGGGGTCTCCGGGGTCCTCGGGTCGTGGGTGTCAGGGGTGTTCGGTGGCTCATCCGCCTCGGGCGGGTAGCGCGCGTAGCGTGTTGATCCCGGTGAGGACGATGCTCGACCAGCGGGATCGACTTGACAGGTGCAGGATGATCCGGCGGCCGGTGCGGGCGAGGGTCGCGGGGATCGTGAACAGGCGGTGGCGGAGTCGTTTCGGCTCCCACCGGCGGGCCTCGTGGTCGGGGTGGGCGAGCAGTCCGGTCCAGGCGATCAGGTCGGTGGCGAGGGCGACGAGCTCGCACCAGATGCGGTTCTGATCGAACCCGTGGAGGGGGAGGTTGCGCAGTCCGGTGTCTTTGGCGTGGCGGATGCGGTCTTCGCAGCGGGCGCGGCGCCGGTGGCGTAGTTCGAGAGTGGCGTGCTGACCGCGGCGGGTGTTGGTGGCGAACGCGGTGAGCCGGTATCCGTCGACGTCGTCGAAGCGGAGCTGCGCGCCGGGGTGGGGGCGCTCGCGCCGGAGGATCACTCGCATGTCGGCGGGCCAGCCGTGAAGGTCGAGCAGCCCGGTCAGCTCGGCCACGTCTGCTCCCTCCCGCGGATCGCCCTCGGCATCGAGTGCGGGACTCCAGCAGTCCTCAGAGATGAGTCGGTAGAGATCGGGGGTGTGGAACGGGAGGGTGAACCCGACCGAGTACGACAAGCGCCTGCCGGTCATCCAGGAGACGAACTCCTTTGTCCCACCGGCCCCGTCGGTGCGGATCAGCACGCCCTTGCCGGGTCTGGGGTTACTGCCGGGCAGCTGGGCGAGCGCGGCCTTCACCACGGCGATGTGGTCGGCCGCGGTGTTCGATCCCGCGTTCCCGGGCCGTAGCCTGATCGCGAGCATCTCCCCAGTGCCTTCGGGGCCATGGTCGGCGAACGCGCACAACGGATGGAACCCGAACCCGCGTTTGAACGTCGCCGCGGCCTGCTCCTTTTCCGAGTGCGCGGTGATCAATGTCGCGTCCAGATCGATCACCACCGGCCGATCCGGCGTGACTGCCGCGTCCGGGGCGTGCTGCCCGGCCCGCTCCCACGCGACCGCCCGCGCCGCAGCGCGCGCGGCGCTGATCGCCGCGACCGCGTTGTCCGCATCCTCGGCGAGAGCCGTGACCAGCCGGGACACCGTCGGATCCGACGCGACCCGTCCGTAGATCCCCGGCTCGGCTCGCACCGTCGCCAGATCCGACATGGCATCCCCGCCCAGGGCCAACGCGATCGCAAGATCACCGACGATCTTGCCCGGATCATGCACCGCGAACGGTTTCCGCCACCGCCCCAGCGCCCCGGACAACGCCCGATCCAACCCCGTCGCCCGGATCGTCTCGGTCAGCAGCACCCCGCCCGCATGCCCGATCGCCGCAACATCGGCGGCGTCGACATGAACACGCGGATAGACCCCGGTACTCTTCATCTTGAAGGTGCTCCTCTCACTGAGCGAACAGTTCCCTAGACAAGAACCATTCTCCCAGGTCAGGAGCACTTTCCACGCTCACCACACCGACGCGAGACCACTCAACGATGAAAGCCCGAGGCTAGCGGCCGCACGTAACCGGGGATTGAGAAGCGCATATCGGTCGTTCGCTCCAGACTCCTGCACCGACCCAGTTGGCCGCACGTGTGGCAGGGAGTCTGAGTCCCGTCGATCACCGACGAAGGTTCTTTCGAATGCCCGCGTGTCGCGCGCCCCGGTGTCGTGGGCCAGTCATACGTTGATCTACTACCCAAAACGCCGCCGGGGTCAAACCGGCGGCGTTATCGGGCCTCGTGGATGAGGGCGGAACCTGGAAAGTTCACCCGACTCTAGTAGAGTGTCGCTTCTAAATTGGTGGGTATTGGTGGGGTTGGCTTGTCCTGATTGATACTTGATCGGGAGGAGTCGTTTATGCCCAGGCCGAAGGATCATGTCGTCGCGCTGACGACGGGGGAT
>NZ_JBASZT010000048.1:0-14100 GCF_049661145.1 Microbacterium sp. | reverse complement strand
GGCTCCCGCGACGAGCCACGCGCCGATCCGCACCAGCACCGGACCGCGAGCCCACCACCGGGCCGTCGCACCGATCGCGACGAGCAGCGCCGCGACGAGAGCCCATCCCCACCAGGGGCTGCGGCCCAGCCAGGCGAGCGCGAACCCGAGCAGCGCGATGAGCACGAGCGGGATGCCGTCGGCCAGCGGGTGCAGAACCCGCCGATCCGCCTCACTGCCGCCGACCGCCGCGGCCCGTCGTCCCTCTGCTGCCCTCGCCACTGCCCGCTCCCGTCATCCGGACGAACCGTCGCCGGCCGGTGCCGCTCAGTGAACACCGTGTTGTCGGAACACGGTCAAGCCGGGATGGGCGCCCGGATCTCATCCCAACCCGAGACGTGCTCCATCCGGGTCACGCCGGGGATGTAGTCGAAGACGACCTGGGTGCTCGTGGTCGCGACGGCGGGGTCCATGCTGAGCCTCGTCGAGACGAGGTCGCGCAGCTGGCCGGTCGAGGTGCAGAAGACATGGATGACGAAGTCGTCGTTCCCGCCCATGAAGAAGACGTTGATGGTCTGGGGAATCCGCGCGGCCATCTCGGCGAACTCCTTGATCCGGGGCCGCGCCTGGGGCCGCAGCCGGACGAACACGAGCGCCTGGACGTTGAATCCGAGAGCCTCCACGTCGATGGTCACGTGTGCCTTGCCGACCACCCCGGCCGCGCGCAGCGCGCGGACGCGATTGATCGTCGTCGATTCCGAGACCCCCAGGCGCTCGGCCAGCGCCTTGTTGGACTGACCGGCATCCCGAAGCAGTTCCCACACGATCCGTTCGTCGAGTTCGTCCAGGTGCATCTTCTGCGGCTGAGGTGTCATGCCGACAGCCTAGATGACAGAAAGTGCATCAAAGACGTCAGTCTGCACGGCAAATGCAGGGGTAACGCAGTTGAAACAAAGAATCTGCACGATCGGTCGCGTCGCACACACAAGGAGCCATCATGTCTTCACCTTCACCTTCACCTTCACCTTCACCTTCACCTGAGCATTCCCGAAGCGAGTTCGATCCGATCGACGGGGGCCTCCACGGAACCCCGGACTCGCTGCTCGGCAGAGGCCTCGGCACGACGTCCATCGTGCTGATGGTCGTCGCGGCCGCGGCACCGCTGACCGTCGTCGCCGCAGCCATGCCCGTCGGCCTCCTCGTGACCGGCAGCATCGGCCTTCCCGTGTTCTTCATCTGCGCCGCCGTGGTCCTGCTGCTGTTCTCGGTCGGCTTCACGCGAATGAGCAGGTACGTGAAGAACGCCGTCGTCGTCTTCTTCGGCCGTCCCAGGGAGCGCAACGTCTGGGCGACCGTGGTCGCGCCCCTGCTCTCGTTGCTCGGCATGCTCCTGGTCGTGTACATGACGGTGATGAACTTCGGGATGCTGATGGGCGACGACGTCGCCGCGGCCGTGTTCATCGCGCTCATCGTTGCGTTCTTCGCCGCCGGCGTGCTCGTCGCGCTGCTCCTGCGCAGGAGCCGCCGAGACACCTACGACAAGCTCCGCGATCCCGTCGGGATCGCCGCAGCCTGAGCCTTCCCGAGTTCCCGCGGTTTCGCGCGCTCGCCACCACTCGATCACCACCGAACGGAGAAACGACATGTCCCTCACATCCGACACCGCCATCGCCATCGACAGCCACCGGTACCGCGAGAGCGCGGCCGACCATCTCTGGCGCCACTTCGCGCCGGCGCTGCCCACCGACCGCAGTGACCTCAAGGTCATCGTCAAGGGCGAGGGCTGCTACCTGTTCGACTCGGACGGCAACCGCTACCTCGATGGGCTCTCCAACCTGTTCTGCGTCAACGTCGGCTACGGCTACGGGGAGGAGCTCGGCCAGGCAGCACTCGCCCAGTACCGCGAACTCGGCTACCACGCGAACTGGGGCACGACGCACCCGCGTGCCATCGAGCTCGCCGAGCGCGTCGCGCAGCTCGCCCCCGAAGGACTCGATCACGTGTTCTTCACCCCCAGCGGCGGCGAGTCGGTCGAGGCCGCCTGGAAGATCGCGCGGCAGTACTTCCTGCTCCAGGGCAAGCGCAAGTGGAAGGCCATCTCCCGGGAGCAGGCCTACCACGGCACCACCCTGGGTGCGCTCTCGCTCGCGGGCATCAGGGAGATGCGGACGCCGTTCGAACCCCTGGTGCCACAGGTCGCCCACGTGAGCAACACGAAGCGGATCGGGCGTCCCGAGGGCGAGACCGAGGAACAGTTCACGGCCTTCCTGCTCGCGGAACTCGAGCAGCGGATTCTGAGCGAGGACCCCGACACCGTCGCGATGGTCATCGTCGAGCCCGTCCAGAACCACGGGGGCATGCTGCTTCCGCCGGCCGGGTACCTGACTGGCATCCGGGAGCTGTGCGACAAGTACGACCTGCTCGCCGTCGCCGACGAGACCATCACTGCGTTCGGCAGGGTCGGGGCGTGGTTCGCGTCCGAGCGGTTCGGCTTCGCTCCCGACATCATCACCACGGCGAAGGGGCTCTCGTCAGCCCACGCGGTGATCGGCGCCGTGATCGTGAACGACCGGGTGCACGAGCCGTTCGTCGCCGAGGGCATGATGCTCGCCCACGGGAACACCTTCGGGGGGCACCCCGTGATGACGGCGGTGTCGCTCAAGAACCTGGAGATCATGGAGCGGCTCGACCTGCCGCAGCGTGTTCTCGACAATGAGGAGGAGCTCGGCCGAAAGCTGCGAACCCTCCTGGATCTGCCCGGCGTCGTCGACGTCCGCGGGATCGGGTACTTCTGGGCCGTCGAGCTGACGACGCAGACCCCGGGAGGGCAGCCTCTGTCTGAGGAACAGTTGATCGAGCTCTACGGTCCCGGCGCCCTCGCCGGGCCGATCGAGGAGCGCGGCGTGCTGCTGCGAGTGAGCACGGACGGCGGCGACCCCGTCGTCTGCGTCGCGCCGCCGCTCGTCGCGGGATCCGAGGAGTTCGAGCTGATCGTCAATGCTCTTCGGGCCGTCCTCACCGACATCCAGGGTGCGTGGGCACTGCTGTAGGGGGCGTCAGGCCTTGACCCCGTTTCTGGGCTTCGGGGTCAAGGCCCGCCAGGTTCGCGCTCAGTTGCGCCCTCTCCTCATAGAACGCCCATCGCGCGGAACGCCGGGCACTGTTCGGTGGGCACCTGCGATGCCGCGGCGCGCGCCACCAGCGCATCGAGCAGTACGGCAAGGTCTTCGGGCGTCGATCGTGGTGCTTCGGGATGCCACTGCACGCCGAGGATCCAGGGGGCACCGGCATGCGACTCGATCGCTTCGACCACGCCGTCGTCGGCGCGCGCGGCGATGCGCAGGCCCTCGCCGAGGAGGTCGACGGCCTGGTGATGAGCCGAGGTGACCTCGAGTCGTCGATTGCCGACGATGGCCGACAGGCGTGTCTCTGGTTCGATCTCGATCTCGTGCCGGGTGAAGCCGTCGTGTTCGTCGTTGCTGCGATGCGCGGCGTCGTCCCCGAGATGCTGGACGAGCGTGCCGCCGAGCGCGACGTTGACCAGTTGCGCACCACGGCAGATGCCGAGCACCGGGCGGTCGAGGTTCACGGCGGCGCGTATCAACCGGGTCTCGAACTCGTCGGCGGGGCGATGGGTGCCCTGCACCGTACTGTGCGGGGTGTGACGGTACAGCGTCGGATCGATGTCGGCGCCGCCGAGGACGATGACGGCATCCGCGCCGGAGGCGGCAGCTTCTGGCTCGGTGTCGCGCACCGCGTCGAGCACGCGCACCTGCACGCCGCGGGCGCGCAGCGCGTCCACGACGGGCGTGGCAAGCCGATCGAGCTCGCGACTGAACCACTCGGGCGCGGCGGGAGAGTCGTGCGCGTAGGAGATGGCAACGACAGGATGCCGGATGCTCACGGGCGGATCCTCCTTCTGATGCGAAAGTCTTCGTGACATGAGCCACACCTTCTCGCCCCACGGCGCGGCAGCGCGAGCGCCTTCTGGCTTCGTCCCAAGGGTGGATTGTCGGAGCGTGGATGCGGCGTCCCATGCCGCGGTATGAAGAGGATAGCCCCGCACGTGGGTGGTTCGGAGCGAATGGTGGATGCCGGTGATCGATCGCGAGGGACTGGCGGCGTTTCTGCGGCGGCGGCGTGAGTCGCTACAGCCCGAGGACGTCGGTCTGTCACGCGGTCAACGTCGGCGGACGAGCGGGCTGCGGCGAGAGGAGGTCGCGGCGCTGTGCCACATGTCGACCGACTACTACGCGCGGCTGGAGCGGGGTACGGGGCCGCAGCCGTCGGAGCAGATGATGGCGTCGATCGCGCAGGGGCTTCACCTCTCGCTCGGCGAGCGCGATCACGTCTTCCGGCTCGCCGGTCACAACCCGCCCGCGCGGGGCGCCGACGGCGGGCACATCAGTCCGGGGCTGCTGCGCATCCTCGATCGCCTGCAGGACACTCCGGCCGAGATCGTCACCGAGCTGGGCGAAACGCTGCGGCAGAGCGCGCTCGGGGTCGCGCTGCTCGGCGATGCGTCCCGGCATTCCGGTCCTGCGCGGAGCATCGGATACCGGTGGTTCACCGATCCGGATGCTCGCCGCGCGTACCCGCCAGACGAGCAGGACGTGCTGTCGCGCGTGTACGCCTCGGGCCTGCGCGAGATCGCCACGCTGCGGGGTCACGGTTCGCGGGCAGCGGCGCTCGCCGACGCATTACGCGCGCGCAGCGACGAGTTCCGCGAGCTGTGGGACCGGCACGAGGTCGGGCTGCGACCGCCCGAGGTGAAGCGCTTCGAGCACCCGGTGGTGGGGATGCTGGAGCTGAACTGCCAGACGCTGCTCGACCCGGAACAGTCGCACCGGCTGCTCGTCTACACCGCCGCGCCGGGCGGCGAGAGCCACGAGAAGCTGCAACTGCTCGCGGTGATCGGGACGCAATCACTCGCGTGACGGGGATCTTCTCCGAAGGGGTGGACCGACAGTCAGCGGATCGGCGGGCACTGAATCCGTTCTTGCAATCAACCGAGCATGGGTCACACGTTGACGTCGGCCGCCGGGCCGCACTCGAAGGGACTCCCCATGCCACGCACTCCGCACATCGCCATCCCGGACCTCACCGGAAACCTCGCCGTCGTCACCGGCGCGAGCGACGGCATCGGCCGGGTGATCGCCACCCGGCTCGCCGCGGCGGGCGCGGAGGTCATCATGCCCGTGCGCTCCGCCGCAAAGGGCCAAGCCGCCGTCGAACACATCCGCGGCCAGGTGCCGGACGCGCGAGTCTCCACGCGCCCGCTCGACCTGTCGTCGCTCGCATCGGTCGGTGGCTTCGCGGCCGGACTCGTCGAAGAGGGGCGCCCCATCGGCATCTTCATCAACAACGCCGGGGTCATGCAGCCGCCGCACCGCCAGGTCACGACCGACGGTTTCGAGCTGCAGTTCGGCACGAACCACCTGGGCCACTTCGCGCTCACGATGGGGCTGCTGCCGCTGCTGCGGGAGCGTGGCGCCCGCGTCACGCATCAGACGAGCATCGCCGCGCGCAGCGGCGCGATCGACTGGGACGACCTGAACGGCGAGACCGGCTACGACGTGATGAGGTCGTACAGCGCGTCGAAGATCGCGGTCGGCCTGTTCGCCCGTGAGCTCGATGCCCGTAGCCGCGCCGCGGGCTGGGGCATCAGCAGCAACCTTGCGCACCCGGGTGTCTCGCCCACGAATCTGCTCGCGGCGCAACCCGGTCTGGGCCGCGAGAAGGAGACCGGCGGGCGGCGGATGATCCGCCTCACGTCGCACCTCGGGATCAGCGGCACCGTCGCCTCCGCGGCGTTGCCGGCACTCGTCGCAGCGACCGCGCCGGATGCCCGCGGCGACCAGTTCTACGGCCCGAGCCGCACGACCGCGGGCCGGCCGGTGCTGCTCGGCGAGTTCTGGAAGCCCCTGCAGAGCAGCGACGACGCCCGTCGGCTCTGGGACGTGTCCGAGCGGCTCGTCGGCGCGCGGGCCGGGGCGTGACGGGTGGACCCTCGGCATCCGTTCACCCGACCCGAAGTGTCGCCTTCGCCCCCCGTTTGGCGACAACATGGGTCGGATGAAGGCGCGGCACGGTGGCGGCGCAGTGCGGATGGATGCCGGGCGTCGGGCAGGGCGAGTAGGGATTGCAGAAGACGCGAGTTCGGAGTCGCAGCCGGTTCATCCGTCCTAAAGTGTCGCCAACTCCGGCGGATGCCGACCACTTGAGCCGGATGAGCGCGCCGACTGCTGCACGGACGGCATCCGCAACCTCGGCGCCTCCGTCATCTGCGACGCGCGCTCGCGCGGCGACGCCTCCACTTCTCAAGCGCCGCGACACTACAGCAATGGATGTATAGTCCCCGCCCCCTCGTCCCCGCCGTGCTCATCGCGGCCGCCCTGGTCGCGGTGTTCGGGTTCATCGTCGGCTACCCCGGCCTGTGGGTCGAACGCGCCCTCGTCGTCCTCGTCGCCGCGTCCCCCTGCGCGCTGGCGATCGCCGTCCCGGTCACGGTGATCAGCGCGATCGGGTCGGTGTCGAAGTTCGGCGTCGTCATCAAGTCCGGGGAGGCGTTCGAGCAGTTCGGCACCATCCGCACCGTCGCCCTGGACAAGACCGGCACTCTCACCCGTAACGAGCCGCAGGTCGTCGAGATCGAAGCCGCCCCCGGCCGCACCCGAGACGACGTGCTCGCTCTTGCCGCCGCTCTCGAGTCCACCAGTACGCACCCGCTCGCCGCGGCGATCACCGCGGCCGCCCCCGGCGCTGCGCCGGGTCAGGATGTCGTTGAGGAGGCCAGGCACGGCATCATCGGCCGCGTCGGCGCCACCGCCGTGCGGGTCGGGAACGTCCGTTGGCTGAACCCCGGCCCGCTGCAGGACACCGCGGACGAGATGGCCGGCGCCGGCATGACCGTGGTCGTCGTCGAAGCCGGCGGGCAGATCGCCGGGCTCATCGGCATCCGCGACGAACTCCGCCCAGAAGCGGCAGAGACGATCCAGCTGCTGAACGCGCAGGGCATCCGCACCGTCAGCTGGGGCGACCAGCAGGTGGACCACTCCGCGTTGTTCCGCAGCTTCGCCGAGCAGCTCGAGCTGGACCTCGTGGCTTACGACGCCGAGGTCGCCGACCCCGCGACCCGGGAGCGGATCGAGGAGGATGCCGTGGAGGGGCGCGCGATGGGTGTGCAGGGCACCCCGACGTTTTTCCTCGACGGCGAGAAGCTTGAGTTGACCCAGCTGAGCGATCTGACCGACGCGCTCGACCGCGCGGTCGGGTAGTCGCCGGTTCTTCAGCGGCGGAGTGAGACGGCGCTCAGTCGACGTCGACAGTGTCGCGACGAGTGTGCAGCACGCGAAGAACGAGGATGCCTTCGTCGTCAACGGCGTAGAAGATGCCGTAAGGGAACTGACGCATTCGGGCGCGCCTCACCCCAGCGAACCCGTCGACCGGCGGTGCCCCGTTGGGGAAGGTGACGAGACGTTGCATCACCCGGTCGAGCTGGTCGAGGAAGCGCTCCTCGAGGCTCTCGTCGATCGTGCGATAGTGCTCTCGGGCATCGTCCAGATCCCCGGCGCGAGCTCCGTGAGCCGAAGCCTCACTGGTCGGCGCGCAGTTCAGCGCGGACCTGATCCCAATCACGGCTCCGCTCGGGAGTCTGCGTTGCCTCATCGAGCGCCGCGACGAGCCATCGCCGCTCATCGTCGGTCGGTACGTACACGGCTTCGCCGAAGTGCGTCCGCAACGCTTCTTGGATGACCTCCGAACGTGTGCGGTGCTCGACAGTTCGGGCCCGTTCCACGATCTCGAAGAGTTCCTCGGGCAGCGTGACGGCGACCTTGCGCACCGACATCGTTCCTCCAGGGTGGTTGGTATGACAAAAGCATACCTGTCGCCGGCTCTTCAGCGGCGGTGCCCCCACAGTCGCGCCCATCGTTCAGCGGCGAGGTCACGCGGCAGCGCGTTGGCGTCGATTGCGGCCGATCACATGTTGCGTACTTTTCCCGATTCACGGGCTTCGCTATGGTGATCGTCATATCCGCTCGAAGCCAGATTCCGCTCGTTGGTCGCGCGCTGGAGCTGGACCGCCTCCATGCGCTCCTTGGGCATGTCCGTAATGGGGGCAGTGGGGCCTTGTGGGTGACGGGGGAACCAGGTATCGGGAAGACCTCGCTTCTCGAGGCCGCAGTCGGCACGGCGTCCGGGCTCAGAGTGCTGAGCATCAGCGGATACGAAGTGGAGTCTTCGGTTGCGTACGGTGCGATACAGAGGCTCGGAAGTCCGCTCGCGGAGTACTTGCCGCAGATTCCGGAGCGACAGCGTCACGCGCTGCAGATCGCAGCCGGTCTCGTCGACGGGGCTGGGGTCGAGCGTTCGTTGGTGGGGTTGGCGGGACTCTCATTGCTCTCTCTGGCCGCCGAAGGAAGCCCGTTGCTCTGCGTCATCGATGACGCGCAGCACTTGGACCAGGAGTCCCTGGAAGTGCTCGGCTTCATCGCACGGCGGCTCGAGGCCGAGGCAGTCGGCATCGTCTTTGCCAGCCGAGGCGAGGACGGCACGGGGTCGGGGCTTGCAGGGGTCCCCGAGTTGCGCGTGTCGGGATTGACGAGCTCAGCGAGCGTCGAACTCCTCGGGCACGTGCTGTCAGCGCCCCTCGACCCTGCCGTGCAGGCCGAGATCATCGAGGGAGCGAGAGGGAATCCTCTTGCCCTGCACGAGTTAGCCAGCGATTGGGGTGCGCACGAGCTCACCAGGCTCGCGCTGTACCCCTCGCCGCGCCCTGTGGGTCGGCGGCTCGAAGTGCACTATGCGCAGAAGGTTTCGTCCCTTCCGCCCGAGTCGCAACTGTGGATCCTTGTCGCGGCCGCCGAGTCCACCGGCAACTCGGCGGTTGTGCGCTCCGCCGCTCGCGATCTCGGGCTACCGGAGTCGGCCTCGACGCCAGTCGAGCAGGCGGGACTGGTGCAACTGCGCGATACGGTTCAGTTTCGGCATCCACTCGTCCGCTCCGCCGTTTACACTTCGGCCTCGGACGCCGATCGGCGCAGCGTGCACAGGGCGCTTGCGATGCGAGCGGAGGCCGATGGATATGAGGAAGTGGCGGTGTGGCACGCGGCGGCCGCTGCGGAGTCGCCCGCTGCCGAGGTCGCCGAGCGACTCATCGCACTGGCCCAGCGCGCTGGGATCCGTGGCGGGCACGCTTCGAAGGCGCGACTCCTCGCCCGTGCTGCGGATATGACATCGGGACGAGATGCGCGAAACGTGCTGTTGATCGATGCCGCGGAAGCGGCGAGCACCGCCGGGATGATGCGTCTCGCCCGCGAGCTGACCGTCACCATCGACACTGAGTCTCTCGACTCCGTCTCGCGAGGAAGACTCCTCGTGATCCGCGCGATGGCGGCGCAGTTCCTGGCGGATCGAGCCGGGTTGGACGAAGCGCGGATGATGCTCCTGCGGGCCGCCGACAGCTTTCGCGGTCACGCGCCTGTGCTCGAGCAAAGGGCGCTTCTCCTTACGTACCACGTGATCCAGTCGACGCAGACGGAGGAGGACCTCGATGCGCTGCCGGCGTTCGGTCGACGGCTTCGGGAGGCGGCTCAATCCGCACCTGGCTCGCTTTCAGTCGCATTGCGCGCCATCGCAGCGCTCATTCTCGACCCCTACGACGATGCGGTCGTTGTCCTGCGCGAATCGGTGACCATGCTGAAAGAGATGGCGGACGGCGAGCTGATCGCGCTGTCGGCGTTCGCGGTCATACCCACGGTTGCGCTCTGGGAAGCGGATGCGGGGCTCGAGCTGCTCGACCGTGCCGCGAAGGCTGCACGCGAAGGCGGCGCCCTCCATGAATTGGACATCGTGCTGTGGACGGCGAGCGCAGTCGAACTCTCGCGGGGCAACCCCGCGGGGGCGGCTGCCTACCTTTCGCACGCGGCGGACGTGCGACAGGCGATCGGCTATATCGATCAGCTTGCCGTCAACGCGGGGTACCTCGCCTGGAGCGGCACTGACATCGCCACAGTCCGCGACGTGGGCGACGCGATGGCGAACGCCGGGTTCGGTGGGATCACCCGCATTGCATCGGCTGGGATCGCGGCCGCCCACCTTGCATCAGGCAACTACGAAGACGCGTATCGGCTCTTGCGGAGGCTTCTCGACCGACCCTTCCTACAGGCGTCGTTCCACCAGAATCCGGACTTCGTTGAGGCGTGCGTGCGGAGTGGCAATCTGACGGATGCGGCACCCGCGGTCGCGCTCATGCGACGGTTCGCCGCGGCGAGCGGAGCGGATTGGGCTATCGGAATGGCTGCGCGGTGCGACGCTCTCGTCGCTGCGGATGACGAAGCGCGGTCGCTCTATGAGCGCTCTGTCGAGGTCCTCGACCGCACCGGATTGATCGGCGAGCGAGGCCGATCGCGACTGCTGCTGGGCGAGTGGTTGCGCCGCAGAGGACTGAGAGCTGAGGCGGCACGACATCTTTCCGATGCGTACTTGCTCCTCGCCCAAGCGGGAGCGGTGCTGTTCGCCGAACGAGCTCGCCGGGAACTGCGCGCGACAGGGAAGATCCCGCCACCTATTACTTCCAACGCCATGGACGATCTGACCGCGCAAGAGCAAGCGGTCGCGCGGCTTGCCGCAGCCGGAAACACCAATGCCGAGATCGGTGAAGCCTTGTTCATCAGCGTGAACACCGTCGACTACCACCTTCGCAAAGTCTTCCGGAAACTCGGAGTCACCTCTCGCCGCCAGCTCGCCGCGAGCCTCGGCGGTTAGCACCGCGAACGGCGCGTAGTCGCACCACGAACGCAAGACTACGCATCTCGCGTGGGGCGCCGAGCGGTGCCGCGGCGCCAGCATGTCCTCAATCACGAGGAGGACGAAATGCCCTACGTCACCACCGAAGACGGCACCCAGATCTTCTACAAGGACTGGGGATCCGCCGGCTCGCCGGTCGTACTGAGCCACGGGTGGCCGCTCAACTCCGACGCCTGGGAAGCAGCGGCGCTCTTCCTCGCGAAGCATGGACATCGCGTCATCGCGCATGACCGCCGGGGGCATGGCAAGTCGTCCCAGACGTGGGATGGCAACGAGATGGACACCTACGCCGACGATCTCGCCTGCCTGATCGACACGCTCGACCTGCGCGACCTCACGCTCGTCGGGCACTCGACGGGCGGCGGTGAGGTTGTCCGCTATGTCGGTCGTCACGGTTCGTCACGCGTGAAGAGCGTCGTCCTCGTTTCCGCCGTCACACCGTTCATGCTACGCACGGCGGGCAACCCGGCCGGAGCACCGATCGACGTCTTCGACGGGATCCGTGCCGGTGAGGAGCAGAACCGGTCCCAGCTCTACCGGAGCCTCGCCGACGGACCGTTCTTCGGCAACAACCGGACGGGCGACATCCCCCAGGGGACGCGGGATGCCTTCTGGCTGCAGGGACTCGCATCCGGTGCAAGAAACGCGTACGAGTGCATCGCGGCGTTCAGCGCCACTGATTTCCGATCCGACCTGGCGGCGATCGATGTGCCCGCCCTCGTCATCCACGGCGACGACGATCAGATCGTGCCGTTCGAGATCAGCGGGAAGCTGTCGCCGCCATTGCTGCCGAACGGGACGCTGATCGTTTACGAGGGCGGCGCGCATGGACTGCCCGACACAGCGCGAGAGCGTCTGCACGCCGATCTGCTCGCCTTCATCGACGCCTGAAACGGAAGGGATCCACCATGACCGAATCAACTTCTCTCCCACCGATCGTCCTCGTCCACGGACTGTGGATGACGTCATCCAGCTGGGACACCTGGGCCGGACGCTACCGCGCCCGAGGGCACGAGGTCATCACCCCCGGCTGGCCGGGCGTCGATTCCAGAACGCCCGACGATGTCCGCCGCGACCCCAGTGCCCTCGAGAATCGCGGAATCACCGAGATCGTGGACTCGTACGACAGGATCATCAGAGGTCTCTCGCAGGCGCCCGTCATCATGGGCCACTCGTTCGGAGGCATCTTCGTTCAGATGCTCCTGGATCGGGGGCTCGGTGTCGCCGGCGTCGGTGTGGAGCCGGGTCAGCCCGCGGGCGTGCTCGCGCTCCCCTTCTCGACGCTACGCACCGGGTTGCCGATCCTCGCGAACCCCTTCCGCATCCGCAAGGCCAATGCGTTCTCGAAGAGGCACTTCCATTACACGTTCGGCAACGACTTGAGCCGAGAAGAGTCGGATCGGGAATGGGAGGCGAGTGCCATCCCGTCGGTGAACCGCGTGTTCTTCGAGGGTGTCCTCTCCTTGCCGAAGACGCGCACCGGCATCACACGCGTCGACTTCCACAAGCCCGACCGCGCTCCGCTGCTGCTCGTCTCCGGCGGCATCGATCACGTCGCGCCGCCCGCGATTCAGAAGGCCGCGCTGAAGAAATACTCTGCCGGGCCGGCGCTCGTCGAGCGGATCGAGTTCCCCGGACGCACGCACCGGATCGTCAGTCAAGAAGGCTGGGAGGAAGTCGCGGACTATGCCCTCGACTGGTCATTGCGGCAAGCGGCGTCCACCACGGCGGCAGGCACGAGCGCGCCTCGGGGATGACTCGGAGATCGCACCATGAGAGTCATGCGCATCGGAGGACCCACCCTCCTCGTGGAGATGGACGACTGGCGGATCCTGATCGATCCGACCTTCGATCCACCCGGCCGCCGCTACCCGTTCGCGCTGGGGACCTCGAGCGTGAAAACTCGCGGACCGGCGCTCTCCGTCGACGACCTCGGACGTGTCGACGTCATCCTGCTCAGCCACGACCACCACGCCGACAACCTCGATGCCGCCGGCCGCGCGATGCTGCCCGCTGCCTCGCACGTCGTCACCACCGTGAGCGGCGCTCGGCGCCTGGGCATCCCGCATGTCCATGGACTTCGTCCGGACCACGACGTGGTGCTGGAGCATCCCTCGAAGCAACCGCTCAGGATTTCGGCGACACCGTCTCGGCACGGACCGCCGCTCAGCAGGCCCGTTGTCGGAGAAGTCATCGGCTTCGCCGTCCGAAGGCAGCATCACGCCCGGACGGATCTCTGGGTCACTGGCGACACAGTTCTCACGCGACGCCTGCGTAGAGTCGCGAAAGGCATGGACGTTGACGTCGCCATCGTGAATGCGGGCGGCGTCCGATTCCGCATCACCGGACCCCTCGAGTACACCATGACCGGCGCGGACGCGGTGACACTCGTCGGACTGCTCCAACCAAGAGTCGCCATTCCTGCCCACTACGACGGCTGGTCTCACTTCCGCGATGGCGAAACCGGAATGCGGGCCGCGATCCGGGACGCGCCGAGGTCGGTTCGTGAGCGATTCTGCTGGCTCCCGGATGGCCGTGCCGTCGACCTCACCGCGCAACTGAACACCTCCCATCACACCACAGAAAGGCCACTCTCATGATCACTCGAAAGCGCCGCAGCATCCTCGTCTCGCGGCCGCAGCTCTGGTCCTCGGTCAGCGGAGGACGCGGTAGCGGAGGTGGACTTCGCTGGCGAAGGCCGACGTCTCGACACGCTCGAGGCGGATGCTCTCTTCGAGTCCCGCGAACAGTGAGATCCCCGTGCCCAGGATGACCGGCACGACGTGCAGTTGGATCTCGTCGACGAGTCCGAGGGCGAGGCACTGCCTCGAGATTGTGCCTCCGAGGCGTATCGATCTATATCCGTGGCTGATATAGTTCGATGGTGTCCACGGTCCGTAGCCGGGTTCTTCCGGCAGTCGTGCTGGTCGTCGCCGCGGGGCTAGTCACGGTTGTCATCGTGCTCCCGTTCCTGCCGGGGGAGCACGATCCGCTTGCGCGCGCGGCATCGACCGCGCTCCAGTTGATCGGCATCGCGAGTCTGCTGCTGGTGCCGCTCGGGCTCGGCTGGATCGCGCATGAGGTCGTGGTCGCGGCGCGGATGGCCCGAGGTCATCAGGTGACGCTACGTCGTCGAGGGCTCACCCTCGCGCTGCTCGGTTCTCTTGTCGGTCTGCTCGCGATCTTGGTGCTCGCCGGAGTCGCCACGGGAGCTCTCGTCCTCGCCATCGTCGCCGCGGTCGCCGCAGTCGGGGCGACGGCCGCGATGGTCGTGGCGCGCCGGCGGCCGGTGTAACGCGAACGCCCCGGGCC
>NZ_JBASZT010000047.1:0-2012 GCF_049661145.1 Microbacterium sp. | reverse complement strand
GTTCAGCGCAGCGCGCCCACGCTCGCGAGCGCGAGGCGCAGCAGCGTCGAGCGGCCGCCCTCCATCTCGAGCGCGAGCGCGTCGGAGGCCGCCTCCGCCGGCGACATCCAGGTGACCTCGAGGGCGTCCTGGCGGGGTTGGCACGTGCCCGAGACCGGGACGACGAACGCGAGCGACACTGCGTGCTGCCGGTCGTCGTGGAAGGCGCTCACCCCCGGGATCGGAAAATACTCCGCGACCGTGAACGGCACCGGCTGCGGCGGCAGCTGCGGAAAGGCCATGGGTCCCAGGTCGTTCTCGAGGTGACGGAACAGCGCATCGCGCACGGTTTCGCCATAGCGGACGCGACCCGACACGATCGACCGCGTGATCTCGCCGAGCGAGGTCGCGCGCAGCAGCACGCCGACCTGCTTCACCGCGCCCACGCCGTCGGTGCGCACCGGCACCGCCTCGACGTACAGGATCGGCAGCCGGCGGCGCGCCTCGGCCAGCTCGATGTCGGTCAGCCATCCCGGATTGGCGGCGCTGCCTGGCGCGGGTGATCCGAACGTGCCATCACCGAGCGGATGTCCGGGACGACCTGGGGATGCGCCCAGTCCGCCGAACGGGTCACGCGGCGTCCCGTCGTCGTCGCGTTCGTTCGGGTCGGGGTCGGGGGTGCGAACGGCCATCCTCCATGTATACCCTCCGCGGGCCCTGTTGAGAGGATGGGGTCATGAGTGAGCCGCCGACGCTGGATGCCGATGCCGTGCTGTGGTCCGTTCCGCCCTCCGAGCGCGCCGGTCGCCCGTTGCTCGTACTGCTGCACGGCTACGGCTCCCACGAAGGCGACCTGTTCGGGCTCGTCCCCTATCTGCCGGGCGAGTTCGTCGTCGCGGCGGTTCGGGCACCGCTCACTCCGCCGTTCCCGGCACCGGGCTGGTCGTGGTTCCCCATCGAGGGTCTGCACGCCCGCAGCGCGGATGCCGTGACCGCCGCCACCAGGCGGTTGCTCGAGTGGCTGGACACCGTCACCGAAGATCGCGCCGGCGCCGATCCGGATGCCGGGGCGGTCGGGCTTCTCGGCTTCTCGCAGGGCGCGGTCATCGCGCTGCAGGCCCTGCGGCTGCAGCCGCAGCGGTTCGCGTTCGCCGTGAACCTCGCGGGGTTCGTCGCCGACGGGTCGCTCCCGACCGATGGGGAGCTCGCGGAACGGCGCCCGCCCGTGTTCTGGGGGCGCGGCGCCGCAGACGAGGTGATCCCGCCGGAGCGCGTCGCGCACACGATCCAGTGGCCGCCCGACCACGTCGAGCTGAGCGGCCGAGTGTACCCGGGACTGACGCACAGCGTGTCGCAGGACGAGCTGGCCGACGTCCGCGCCTTCCTGCAGAAGCAGCTCACTGCGCACGGAGCGTGACCCGTCGGCATCCGCGCGGCGCGACGGCACGTTGCGGTACGCTGAACTCGTTCCCCGTCCCGAGTGTGAGGAAGACCGTTGAAGGGTTTCGACGCCGCGCTGTGATCCCGCGCTGATTCGTCGACCCCTCCGATCCACTCGATCGCCTTCGAGCTCGACGTTCCGCGCATCCACCATCCGCGTCGGCACGTCGAGCCCTTCCCCGGCATCCGCACGGGGAGTTGCGGTGGCGTCCGTGCCCGCGCCCGACTCCACGGGAGGCACCCATGCCCAGTATCTCTTCCGCGGTCGCCCTCGACCGCGTCACCTTCGCCTGGCCCGACGGCACCGCCCTGCTGAACCAGGTCACCGGCGCGTTCGGCACCGGACGCACGGGCCTCGTCGGCCGGAACGGCTCCGGCAAGTCGACGCTGCTGAAGCTCATCGCCGGGGAGTTCACCGCGGCATCCGGCACCATCGTGCGCAGCGGCGACGTCGATCTGCTGCAGCAGCGCCTGGCAGCCGACAAACGCGTCGCCGACGTGCTCGGCATCGCCGGGGCGTTGGACGCCGTGCGCGCGATCGCCGCGGGCGACGTCGACCCCCGCCGTTTCGACGCCGTCGGCGACGACTGGGA
>NZ_JBASZT010000046.1:0-2958 GCF_049661145.1 Microbacterium sp. | reverse complement strand
TCGCATAGCAGCGCGGTCGCGCGGTGCCTCCGGATGCCGGGGCGTCGGCCGCAGCGGGCGCCACCCCGGCATCCGTCTTCGGCATTCTCGACGCGGCGGCGGGAGTCGAACCCGCAGTGCGACCGGGTATGAGCCGGTGCCCGGGACCACCCGGATCGCCGCGATGACTTCGACCATAGGCGGTAACGATCCCGCAATCGAGTGGATGACGGTTTCTTGCGGCTCGCGTCGTCGCGTAACGCTGCACGAACGGGCGGTGGGGCGCAACCGAACCGCGATGCCCGCCTATGGCGCGGCGCCGAACTCGCCCTAACGCGTCGAGACGATGTCCTTGCCCAGCGGCATGAGGGAGATGGGGATCATCTTGAAGTCCGCGATCGCCATCGGGATGCCGATGATCGTGATGCACAGCGCGATGCCGCTCGTCAGATGCGCGAGCGCGAGCCACCACCCCGCGAAGATGATCCAGATGACGTTCCCGAGGAAGGAACCGATGCCCGCGGTGGGTTTGCTCACGATCGTACGTCCGAAAGGCCAGATCACGTAGCCCGCGGTGCGGAACGACGCGATCGCCCACGGGATCGTGATGATCGGGATGCACAGCAGCACGCCCGCGAGGACGTAGCCGACGAAGAGCCAGAAGCCCGCGAAGATGATCCAGACGATGTTCAGGAGCGTGCGCACAGGATCATTCTCGCCGATGGTGGGCGGGCATGGCCTCGGGCGCCGCCCGGTGTCAGCTGTCGGGCATGCCGAACTCGCGGCGCATGAGCGCGGACACGTCGCGGTCGAGGTGGTCGAGCTTGACATAGACCGCCTCGAACTTCGCGTCGACGGCCGCAAACCCTGCAGCCATGGCGCGGTTGATGAGGGTGGTCATGAGGGTCATGCCGCCCAGCATGACGGCGGCGAACACTCCGATCAGGGTCCAGATCTGCGGATCGTTCACGGCGCTCATCCTTTCATTGTGCCCGCGTTGCGGGCGGGATGGAAGGCAGGCTACGCAGGTCCCGCGGGCGACGGGACAAGAAGAGGTCCAACTGTGGACAGTTCGCGGAAGTCGTCGCCTGGGGAGAGAGCGATGCCGGGCGGGTCAGACGCTCGGCTCCTATGGCTGCGGCGCTCGACGGTCTTCGAGCGCGCGCTGCGCGCGGTGCAGCAGTCCGACCAGGCCCGTGACGAGGGCGATCACGCCGACCGCGATCAGCGCGTAGGCCACGGCAGTCGCCGGCTGGAGGTTCTGCGCCCAGGCGCTGAGGTCGTCGATGCGCTGCTCGTCGGCGGCCAGCCAGATGCCGGCGCCCGCGAGAGCCGCGAGCACCAGGCCCCAGACCATCCCGGCCCATCGCACGCGTGGCCCAGGTGTCGCGTCACTGTCGAGGACCCGGGTACCGGCTGCGGGGGTCGTGTCCGCGTCGATCGCGGCTGTGGCGGATGCCGGGAACAGCTCGGCCGTTTCGTTATCGCTCATTGCCGGTATCCGTTCTGTTCGGCGTGTCCGAGAAGATCGATGCCGATCCATCCCGACTCCTGGTCGATCACGAGGGTCTGCTGCGTCGTGACCGCTCCGTCGTCGGCCCGAAGCGTGCCGCGGTATCGCGTGCGACCGTCGCCGAGTCGATCGACGTGCATCCCCTCCAGGGAGGCGAGGTCGATGGTGTTCCCCTCGCGATCAGTGACCGTCGTCGCCCACTCCTGGGCAGTCAGATCGAGCCGCAGTTCCACTCCCGTATCGAGGGTGATGAGCGTGCTGCCGCTGCGTTTGACGACAGAGATCGGTTGGTCATTCCGACCGGTGTCTGCGAGGTAGATGTTCAGGTTCCCCCACGGCTGGGTGAACGGAGCCGCCGCCGGGTAGGACTGGCTGCCCAGGTTCGAGATCCCGTAGTCACCCAGGTGCAGGTTCGACACGGTCGGGACGGCGAGCGAGACGGCGCCCCCGACGAGAGTCGCGACGGTCGCGAACGCGAGGAATCCGCTGCGCCGCCGTAGCGCCCCGGCGACCATCATGGCCAGCGCGAGAACGAGCGCGCCGACAAACATCCCGACGGCGATGGCCAACTCGCCACCGTGCTGGAGCGCGGTGGCCGTACCCGCGATCAGCGCGATGCCGATCACGATCGCAACGAAGGCGAACGGGGTGCGCGGCTTGGTGAGGCGGCGGATGCGGCGGCGTTCGGCCGCGTCCGTCGAGAACGCCGTCGCGCGTTCTTGGCGTTCCCGGCGGGCCTGCTCGCGGGCGATGCGCGCGGCATCCTGCTGCTGCCGGCGCCACGCGTCGTCCTGTATCTTCCACGCGGCGTGCTGCTCACGCCACGCGGCGTATTCGGCGGCGGTGGGGTCAGCGGTGTCGGGGTTCTGGTCCGGGCTGGGGCGTTTCGACTCGCTTCGCTCGCTCAACGAGCGGGAGGAGGGGTCGAGAGGGTCCGGAGCCGCTGCGGACGCCGGGTCTGCGGAAGCCGTTCGCAGACCCGGGGCTGCGGCATCCGGGCGTTCGGAAGATGTGCGGATCGCGGCGCGCGTGACGATGACGATGAGGCCCGCCGCGACGGCACCCGCGAACAAAAAGAAGAGGATGCCGAGGGCGCTCACGCTGCCGCCCGCAACCGACCAGAGCGTGGGCGCGCCGAGGATGAGGGGCAGCGGCGCGGGCACCAATCCGAGCAGTGCGCAGGCGGCGGCCCCCGCGAGCGCGGGGGTGAGCTGACCGCGCAGCGCCTGCTGCAGCGGGATGCGCCCGTCCAGGTCGGGCAGCAGCGCCCACGCGACGGCGTACACGAAGAGCACGGGGAACCCGAAGAGCCCGATCACGACGAGGATGCCGCGGACGATCAGCGGATCCACCCGCATCCGCGCCGCGAGACCCGCCGCGACACCGCCGAGCCACCCGTCGCCGCGGACGACACCGAGCCCGGCGGTCCACGAGAAGAAGCCGTCGCTGCGGGCGGGGCGTGGCGG
>NZ_JBASZT010000045.1:0-9237 GCF_049661145.1 Microbacterium sp. | reverse complement strand
TCGTCGAGCCGGGCACCGACGGCGACCGGCACGTGGAACAGCGACCCGGTCGTCGCGCGCACAACCTTGGGGTTGTACGGATCGACGGTGCGACCGCTGAGGATCACGGCGTCGGCGCCGGCGGCGTCGGCGGCGCGGATGATCGTCCCGAGGTTCCCGGGATCGCGCACCTCCTCACAGATCGCGACGAGACGGGGGGATGCCGCGAACACATCGCGCAGCGACGTCGGAGACTGCCGGGCCACTGCGACGATCCCCTGCGGAGTGACGGTGTCCGCCATGGCGTCGAGGACGGCTTCGGTGGTGAAGACGGTCTCGACCTCGGCATCCTTCGCGGCGTCGCGGAGGTCAGGATGCCGTTCCATCGCCGTGGGTGTCGCGAACAGCTCGACGAGGGTATCGGGGCGGTAGGCGAGGGCCTCGCGCGCGGCCTGCGGGCCTTCGAGCAGGAACAGCCCCGTCTCCTGCCGGGCGCTGCGTTTGGTCAGTTTGGCGACGGCGCGCACGCGCGGGGAACGGGGGTTCTCGAGCACGCTCCGACTCTACTCACCGCGAGAGAACAACTCACGGACGAGAGAACGGGTACCACCCGTTCTCTCGGCGGCCGGTTGTTCTCTCGCGGGCGGCCGGCGGGGCTCGTGGACGGAGTGGGAGACGCGGAACGGGGCGCCCTCCGAAGGAGGACGCCCCGTTCGGGGGGATGCCGACGGCGCGCGGTGCTTGCGGCGATCAGGCCTTGGGGGCGTTCACGTCGGCGGGCAGCGCATTCTTGGCGGTCGCGACGAGCGACGCGAACGTCTTGGGGTCGTTCACGGCCAGGTCGGCGAGCATGCGGCGGTCGACCTGCACACCGGCAAGGCCGAGTCCCTGGATGAAGCGGTTGTACGTGAGGCCGTTGGCACGGCTCGCGGCGTTGATGCGCTGGATCCACAGGCGGCGGAAATCACCCTTGCGCTTGCGGCGGTCACGGTACGCGTAGACGAGCGAGTGGGTGACCTGCTCCTTCGCCTTGCGGTACAGGCGCGAACGCTGTCCGCGGTAACCGGAGGCGCGCTCGAGGATGACGCGACGCTTCTTGTGGGCATTGACAGCCCGCTTGACTCTAGCCATTTTCTTCTACTTCCTTCTGAAACTCGAGGGCTTCGGCGCTCAGATGCCGAGCAGCTTCTTGGCGACCTTGGCGTCGCCGGGAGCGAGCATCTTGTCGGCCGACAGGCGGCGCGTGCGCTTGGTGGGCTTGCCCTCGAAGTTGTGGCGGAGGTTCGCCTGCTGCTTCTTGATCTTTCCGCTACCGGTGACCTTGAAACGCTTCTTGGCACCCGAGTGGGTCTTCTGCTTCGGCATGTCTCTATCCTTCGTTGTGGTTCCCGCGAGGCGGGAGTGTGTGGGGCGGGGCGCCCGGCGTCGCGCGTGCGCGCGGCTCGCTTACTCGACGGTCCCGGCGGCGGGAGCGGTCCTGGCCTGACGCGCCGCCTGCTTGTTCGCAGCACGCTGGGCGTTCTGCTCGGTCTTGACCTCGGACTTGTTCTTGTGCGGCGCGATCACCATCACCATGTTGCGGCCGTCGATCGTGGGGTTGGACTCCACGGTGCCGTACTCCGCGACATCCTCCGCGAACTTGCGGAGCAGGCGCACGCCCTGTTCCGGACGGGACTGCTCCCGGCCGCGGAAGAGGATCATCGCCTTGACCTTGTCGCCCGACTGCAAGAAGCCCTCGGCGCGCTTGAGCTTGGTCGTGTAGTCGTGCGCCTCGATCTTCAGGCGGAAACGGACCTCTTTGAGGACCGTGTTGGCCTGGTTGCGTCGTGCTTCCTTGGCCTTCTGGGCCGCCTCGTACTTGTACTTGCCGTAGTCCATGATCTTGACCACGGGCGGCTTCGAGTTGGGGGCGACCTCGACGAGGTCAAGGTCCGCTTCCTGAGCGAGGCGCAGCGCGACCTCGATGCGGACGACGCCGACCTGCTCACCGGCAGGCCCCACGAGGCGGACCTCGGGGACGCGGATGCGGTCGTTGGTGCGGGGATCGCTGATGCGGAACTCCTTAGTCGTACGGATGGATGCCACCGGGGCATGGATGATGCCTCGGGCGGAAGAGCCTCACGTCCACCGTTGTCCACCACGTACGACGCGCACGTCGTCAGCAGGTTTCTGCACCCGGCATCCACTCTCGTGGCTACCCCGTGAACGGGGCGGAGTGCGTGACCCGGTAGCCTGGAGCGGCAAGCGCGGGTGGGATGTGATCCTCTTTCGATCCGGAGCAGAACACTCCGGTGCCCGCCCAGTCTAGCAGAGAGCAACACGTGTCTACGATCCCCTCTTCGGACCCGCAGGATGCCGAGCGCCTCGCGCGCTGGGAGGAGCAGGAGCGCGCCGCCGCGGCGGCGACCCGCGACATCGCCGACGTGCCGGCCGTCGAGGTCATCACGACCGCGGCGGTTCACCTCATGAGCGCCGCCGCCGTCAAGACCGGCCTCGCTGACGACCCCGCGACGCAGCTCGACCTCGACGAGGCGCGCAAGCTGATCAACGCCCTCGCGGGGCTGATCACCGCGGGCGCGCCCGAGATCAGCGACATGCACGCCCGGTCGCTGCGCGACGGCCTGCGATCGCTGCAGCTCGCCTTCCGTGAGGCCTCCGCCATCCCCGACGCCGTCGGCAAAGGTCCGGGCGAGAAGTGGACCGGCCCCGTCACTTGACCAGGACGGTGTGAACGGATGCCGGTACTCACGACCGGCCTCCGGCCTGGGGTTCCGGCGTGTGGCGAACGGTCAGGCGCGGACGAGCTTGACCGTCAGCGAGTCGACGAGCACCGCGATCCGGTCATCGGCAGCCCAGCGGGCGGCGAGGCGCTGCAGGATCGCGTCGAGTTCGGTCCGGTCGAGCCCATCGATCAAGTGCAGCCGCACGATCAGTTCCGGTCCACGCAGGCGAGCGCCGGGATCGCCGGGATCGACCGAGAGGTCGAGCACACCCAGCTCACCGCCGATCGACTCCTGCAGGCCGGCGAAGACCTCGGGAGACGTGTGCGCCGGTTCCCACGACTGGTCCTGACCGATCGCCCACACGGCGGGTCGGCGCAGGACGAACTCGGTGGCGGATCCCGGGTCTATGACGATCAGATCGGTATCGTCGGCCGCCGCCGACAGCGCCGTCCGGACCCCGTCCGCCGGCACCGGCCGCGCCGTCGGGTTCCACGCCGCCATCGCCCGGACCGACGTGAACACGGGGAGCACCGGCCGCCCGTCGGGCGCGGCGACCGTCACGATCGACAGCTCCTGCGTCTTGTCCACCGTGTGACCCGACGGCGCGATGCCGAGGTCCCCGGCTTCCGCGACGAGCGGGATGAGCAGCCGCGCGGCCCGATAGGCGTCGACGACAGCGACCTGGTCCCCGTCGCCGTGACGGAAGGCCGTCAGCGCCGCGAGCAGCGCAGGATCGGCCGACCCGTCGTCGCCGGAATGCGGGTTCGGCTCGAACGAGCGCCCCGCCCAGGGCACCCCGGCTGAATCCGCAGTGGAGTCCGCATCGCCCGCGGCGGCTCCCGCACCGTCATCCCGCCGCGACATCCAGCGCCTCGGCCAGTGTGAATGCCCCGGCATACAACGCCTTGCCGACGATGGCACCCTCGACGCCGAGCGGGACGAGGTCGCGCAGCGCGGCGATGTCGTCGAGATTGGAAATGCCCCCCGAGGCGACAACGGGCTTGACAGTGCGCGCCGTGACCTCGCGCAGCAGGTCGAGGTTCGGGCCCTTCAGCGTGCCGTCCTTCGTCACGTCGGTGACGACGTAACGGCTGCACCCGGCATCCTCGAGACGATCCAGCACGTCCCAGAGGTTGCCGCCGTCCTGGGTCCATCCGCGCGCGGCCAGAGTCGTGCCGCGCACGTCGAGTCCGACGGCGATCGCGTCGCCATAGCGACCGATGACATCGGCGGCCCATTCCGGGTTCTCCAAAGCCGCCGTGCCGAGATTGATGCGCGCGGCTCCCGACTCCAGCGCGGCGTGCAGTGACGTGTCGTCGCGGATGCCCCCGGACAGCTCCACCTGGACCCCCCTGAGCTGCTTGATGACGCGGCGCAGCACCGCGACGTTGCTGCCGCGGCCGAAGGCGGCGTCGAGGTCGACGAGGTGCACCCACTGCGCACCGTCGCGCGCCCAGGTCAGAGCAGCCTCGACGGGGTCGCCATAGCTGGTCTCGGTGCCCGCTTCGCCCTGCGTGAGCCGGACGGCTTTGCCGCCGGCGACGTCCACGGCGGGCAGCAGGATCAGTTCGGGGGTCGACGCGAAATCGTTCATGGCTCCAAGAGTGGGTTGTCGCTCTCCGCGTGACCGCGAACGCGGACACAAGGAGAGAGACTACCGCGCCCCGGGAAGTGCCGAGATCCAGTTGCCGAGCAGACGGATGCCGGCGGCCCCGCTCTTCTCCGGGTGGAACTGCGTCGCCGACAGCGGGCCGTTCTCCACGGCGGCCAAGAACGGCGCGCCGTAGTCGCACCAGGTGAGCACCGGCTCGCGGAAGCGACGAGTGGCCTCCAGCGACCAGTGCTGGGCCCCATACGAGTGGACGAAGTAGAACCGTTCCTCCTCGAGCCCACGGAAGAGGATGCTGTCCTCCCCCGCCCGCACCGTGTTCCAGCCCATGTGGGGGAGCACCGGGGCGTCGAGCTCCGTAACGGCGCCCGGCCATTCGCCCATGCCCTCGGTCTCCTCGCCCCGCTCCACCCCGTGCGAGAACAGCACCTGCATGCCGACGCAGATCCCGAGGACGGGCAGCCCGCCCGCAAGGCGCCGCTCGATCGCCTCATCACCGCGACCGGCGCGGAGGGCGCCCATCACGGCCCGGAACGCGCCCACTCCGGGGACGACGAGACCGGCGGCATCCTGAATCAGCCCGCGATCGGCGGTGAGGCGGGCGTCGGCACCGGCGGCGACGAGCGCCTTGACTGCGGAGTGGACGTTGCCGGACCCGTAGTCGAGGACGGCGACCAGCGGACGTTCGGGCTGGCCGGTCACAGCGCGCCCTTGGTACTGGGAACGCCCTGTACGAGCGGGTCGAGCGCCTTCGCCTGCCGGAACGCGCGGGCGAACGCCTTGTACTCCGCCTCGGCGATGTGATGCGGATCGCGGCCGCCGAGTACGGTCACGTGCACCGTCAGACCACCGTTGAACGCCAGCGCCTCGAACGTGTGGCGCACGAGCGAGCCCGTGAAGTGGCCGCCGATGAGGTGGTGCTCGTAGCCGACCGGCTCCCCTGTGTGCACGAGGTACGGCCGCCCGCTGATGTCGACGACGGCCTGCGCAAGGGCTTCGTCGAGAGGCACGAGCGCGTCGCCGTAGCGGGAGATGCCTCTCTTGTCGCCGAGCGCCTGGCGGATGGCCTGGCCGAGGACGATCGCGACGTCTTCGACGGTGTGGTGCGCGTCGATGTCGGTGTCGCCGGAGGCACGCACCGTGAGGTCGGTGAGCGAGTGCTTCGCGAACGCCGTCAGCAGGTGGTCGAAGAAGGGCACCGTCGTGTCGATGTGGCTCGTGCCGCTGCCGTCGAGATCGAGTTCGAGCTCGACGGTCGATTCGCTCGTCGCGCGGCGGATCGCAGCCGTGCGGGGCGCAGAAGTGCTCATGACGCGAGTCTATCGGCGGGGCCGGGCGGCCACGGCAGGGCTGTGCCGCGGCCGCGCTACCCTGCGGCAGCGTTACACGCGCTCGGCAGCACTGATGGAGGCGAGTGCGTCGAGGAACGCCGTCGACTCCACCTCGGTGCCGGCCGTCACCCGCAGGCTGTGCGGGATGCCGACGTCGCGGATGAGCACGCCGCGGTCGTACAACGCCTGCCATGTCGCGGCAGGGTCGTCCACGCCCGAGAACAGCACGAAGTTCGTCCAACTCTCGTACGGCGCGTAGCCGAGCGCGTCCAGCGTCGCGGTGATGCGGTCGCGCTGGGCGACGATGTCGTCGACCATCGCGAGCATCGCGGGGGCGTGCCGGAGGGCCGCGATGGCCGCGGCCTGCGTCAGCGCGCTGAGGTGATACGGGAGCCGCACGAGGCGCAGCGCGTCGATGACGCCCGGATCGGCGGCAAGGTAGCCCACGCGCGCGCCGGCGAAGGCGAAGGCCTTGCTCATCGTGCGGGACACGACGAGACGCTCGCGGTCCGGCAGCAGCGTCAGCGCAGAGCGGGAGTCGCGCGGGGCGAACTCCTGATAAGCCTCGTCGACGATGACGATCCCGTCGACCGCGTCGTAGACCGCCTCGATGACGTCGAGGCCGAGCGGCGTGCCAGTCGGGTTGTTCGGCGCACAGAGGAACACGATGTCGGGACCGGCTTCCGCCACCTGCGCAGCAGCATCCTCGGCGGCGAGTGTGTAGTCGACCCCGCGGGACCCGGCGACATAGGACGCACCGGTTCCGCGAGTGAGCAGCGGATACATGGAGTACGTGGGTGCGAAGCCGAACGCCGTACGCCCGGGACCGGCGAAGGCCTGCAGCAGGTGCTGCAGCACTTCGTTCGATCCGTTCGCCGCCCAGATCTGGTCCGCGGTGAGTCCGTGGCCGAGGTAGTCCGCGAATCCCTCACGCAACGCACCGAACTCGCGGTCCGGGTAGCGGTTCACCTCCCGCAGCGCCCGTGCGACGCTGTCCAGGATGTCGTCGGCCACGTCCTCCGGCACGGGATGAGTGTTCTCGTTGACGTTGAGGGCAACGGGAAGCGGCGCCTGCGGGGCCCCGTACGGAGTGAGACCGCGCAGGTCAGGTCTGAGGGGGAGGTCTTCGAGACGGGCGCTCACCCTGTCCATGGTAGAGCCGCGTCAGTGTGCGGCGCCGTACTCGGCCGGGATCGCGATCGCCTGCCCGGCGACGAGGTTCCCCGACGGAAGGGCGTTCAGGCGCATGATCGCATCTACCGCATCACGCGGATCGGCCCGTGGTGCAACGGTCTCGGCGATCGACCACAGCGACTCCCCCGGCATGACCGTGACGTATGCGAAGGTCGCACCGGCCCCGCCCTCGTCGGAGGCGATCGCACCGCCGCCGGAGACGATCGCGATGCTCAGCGCGACGATCGCAGGAATCGACGCGAGAAAGGCAAGCACGCGACGGCCGCGGCGCGTCAGCCGCAGACGCGTCGCCGACGTGCGAGCGCCATCGGCGACGGTGAACCGGGGAAGAGACCCGAGCGCACGGGGGGTGCCGAGCGTGTCGATCGTGGTCATGGGATCCTCCTGAAGGACGAGCGCCTCTGGTTGCAGAGATTCGTACCCGAATCTCGGCCGGGAGAGCCGGGTACGAATCTCTGTACCGAAGCTATCTTCGATAGTAGATGGTTGTCAAGTCCCGAGCGGGTCGGAGATGGATCGAACGCGACACGCGAGGAGTTGCGGGCGAAGATCTCCGGAACCGGATACGGTTTCGACAGGACGACCCCATCACCCACCTCCGACATTCGAAGGCCACGCCTTCCGGGGGTGTCATCCAAGGGGCCGCGATCGAACGTGATCGAAGGAGTGCGTGACATGGCTGACAAGCCCCAGACCCGCCGACGCCGGAGCCTGAGCGATAAGCAGCTGAAGATCCTGGAGGTGATCCAGGCCTCCATCGCGCGCTACGGGTATCCGCCGAGCATGCGTGAGATCGGTGACGCCGTCGGGCTCAAATCCCTCTCGAGTGTCACTCACCAGTTGAACCAGCTGGAACTGAGCGGGTACTTGCGACGGGATGCCGGCAAGACGCGCGCCATGGAGGTGCTGATCGATCTGCCCGGCACCGCAGCGGAGAACCCCGCCGACCTCGCTCCCGCGCTCGGCGACGCAGCGCTGGTGCCCCTCGTCGGCCGCATCGCGGCCGGTGTTCCCATCACCGCTGATCAGCAGGTGGAGGAGATCTTCCCGCTGCCGCGCCAACTCGTCGGCAAGGGCGACCTGTTCATGCTGAAGGTCAGCGGCGAGTCGATGATCGATGCCGCCATCTGCGACGGCGACTGGGTCGTGGTGCGCTCGCAGCCGAACGCCGACAACGGCGACATCGTCGCGGCGATGCTCGACGGCGAGGCGACCGTGAAGACGTTCCGCCAGCGCGACGGCCACACGTGGCTGCTCCCCCGCAATTCCGCGTTCGAGCCCATCCTCGGCGACGACGCCACCGTCCTCGGCAAGGTCGTCGCCGTGCTTCGCGCGGTCTAGCGCGCATCGCCCGACCCACACCGCCTCACCGCCTCACCTGGCCCGGGCGAAAGCAACGCGACGGTGACGCCGGGCGGACATGCGTCCGCAACAATGACCGCATGAGCGAACCCTCCTCCGTCCCCGACATCGTCGCACTCGAGAAGCGCATCCTCGAGCTGGAAGCCGAGAACGTGCGCCTGGCCGAGGAGAAGGGGGATCCCGAGCCGCAGACCCCGGCATCCGCCCCGCGCCCGGCGGGCTCGCGGTGGCGCTCCTTCGTTTCAGCTTTTCAGGGCCGCTGTGCGGCCCTCCGTGGGGGTGGAAAGATCGGGGTGGTCGCCTCTTGCTGGCTTGGGTTGGTGGGGTGGATGCTGGGGGTGCTGGTCGCGGATAACGTCGGATCCGTTTTGGTGCGCTGAGGCTCGTGTTTCAGCTTGATGCGGAGGGCTCCGCGGGAACCGTGGATTGTTGCTACGAGCACGAGGGTCAGAGTCTGATTCTCCCTGTCCTCCCCGTGGCTGGTTTCGTCGGAGTCGAGCAGGGGGAGTCATCGCTGATGGATATCGTTCATGATCGGGCGGCGGGGATGGATATCTCCAAACGCGACGCGAAGGTCGCGGTGCGGGTGCCGGGGAAACGTGCGGGGACGTTCACCACGACGGTGACCACGTGGGGGGCGACGGTGGGTCAGATTACCGAGCTGATCACGTTCCTGGCGCAAGCCCGGGTGAGCGTGATCGTGATGGAAGCGACCGGGGACTACTGGAAGCCGTTCTACTACCTGATGGAGGCCGCGGGGCTGCCGGTGATGCTCGTCAACGCGAAGCAGGCGCGGAACATCCCAGGCCGCAAGTCGGACGTGTCGGACGCGGCGTGGCTGGCGCAGTTGGGCGCGCACGGGCTGCTGCGCGGGTCGTTCGTGCCGCCGGAGCCGATCCGGCAGCTACGGGACGGGGGTGTCAGATGGTCTGTGTAAGGGGTGCTTATCACCTCGAAGGAGAACATCATGGAGACCATGGCAGTCAGTCCGGAGCGCGAGGAGCGTCGTCGGCGTCAGAAGGAGCTTGCTGACTCGTTG
>NZ_JBASZT010000044.1:0-4306 GCF_049661145.1 Microbacterium sp. | reverse complement strand
CGTCTGGAGCCACCGCCGTCGTCGCCGGCTGGGACGGCGTCGTGCGTGCGGTCGTCGCCGTCGCCGATGCCGTGCGCACCGACAGCGCCGCCACCGTCTCGGCGCTGCGTGGTCTCGGTCTGGATGTCGTCCTGCTGACGGGCGACAACGAAGGCGCGGCTCGTGCCGTGGGCTCCGCCGTCGGCATCGACCGCGTGATCGCGGGCGTGCTGCCCGAGGACAAGGTCGCCGAGATCGAACGCCTGCAGGAGGGCGGACACCGCGTCGCGATGGTCGGCGACGGCATCAACGACGCCGCGGCGCTCGCGACTGCCGACCTTGGGCTCGCTATGGGTGGCGGAACGGATGCCGCGATGCACGCGAGCGACATCGCGCTCACCGGCCAGGGGCTCGCGCCGGTGCTGACAGCGATCCGGCTGAGCCGGCGCACGATGCGCATCATCCGCGGCAACCTGTTCTGGGCGTTCGCGTACAACGTGGCTGCGCTCCCGTTGGCCGCGTTCGGGCTGCTCAACCCGATGATCGCCGGTGCCGCGATGGCGTTCTCGAGCGTGTTCGTGGTGCTCAACAGCCTGCGCCTGCGCTCGGCATCCTGACCCCCGCCGTCGCGTGCGGGCTGCGACCCCTCTCCGCGAGCCGCTACGTTTCGACCGAGCCGCTATCCTGCGACGCGTCGAAACGTAGCGGCTCGGGCGGAAGATGGCGGCTCGGCGACGGGACAAAGCCCGGGCCGGGAACGGGGGATGCGGCGGAAGCGCGCTAGACTAGGGGGCGAGGACCCGTCCCGCCGTCGCCGCAGCTCGCAGAAGCGAGTGCCCGCAGCCGGGGGACCGGGCCTCGCGCATTCCCTCGCGGCACCCGCCGCGGACTCCGACCGTCCGGTCGTCCGACCGGACGTACGCCGGCCCGACCGGCGTCTCACGCTCAGGAGGAGCATGCCGACCACGGCATCCATCGCCCCCGCGTCACGACGACGCGGGCTGTCCCACAAGGCCTCTGCGGCGCGCCGCGACGACGACGCGCCGCTCATCCCGATCCTCGCCCGCAAGGTGCGCGAGGTCGAGGCCAAGGCCCAGCGCGGGAAGCTCGGGCCCACGAACCGCGTCAAGTTTCAGGTGATCGCCTTCCTCGTGCGCGAAGAGCGCGCGAGAGTGAAGGCGGACGAGGCGGTCCCCACCGCGGCGCGCGCCGAGCTGCTCAAGCGGCTCGACGGCGTCGCGACGATCCTCGCGAAGACCGCGGCCCGCGATACCTCACTCATCCAGTTGCTCGAGGTCGACCAGGCGACCTCTCCGGTCGCCAAGCGCATGCGCCGCGACTGGCTGCTGGAGTCCGGCGCAGACCTGCCCGAAGACGAGCTGATCATCACCGATACGGCGCCCGCGGCGCAGAGCTGGGGTCAGACGCCCGTCGTCCCCGCGGCCGCAGCCTCGCGTCAGGTCACGCCGCCACAGATCGAGGCGCGCCGCGAATCCAACCCGTTCCTCCCCCCCGATGTGGCGTTGCGCGCTCCGGCGCCCGCAGCGCGGCGGCGCCTCGACGGGTGGGAACTCATGGGTCCGCTCTACAAGGCCTTCGAGACGGGAGCGGGGGGAGCGGCGGCATCAATGGACCTGCCTCCCGTCCCCGAGTTCGACCGGCTCTCGCCGAAGGGCCTGGAGATCATGCCGCACCAGTCGCGGTTCCTGGAGTCGGTGCGTGCGGGGCATCGGTCGTTCCTGCTGGCCGATGAGCCGGGCCTCGGCAAGACGGCGCAGTCGGTGCTGGCGGCATCGGTCGCCGATGCCTACCCGCTGCTGGCGGTCGTTCCCAATGTCGTGAAGATGAACTGGGCGCGCGAGGTGGAGCGGTGGACTCCGCAGCGCCGCGCCACCGTGATCCACGGTGACGGCGGTGCCGTCGACGCGTTCGCCGACGTCTTCGTCGTCAACTACGAAGTGCTCGACCGGCACCTGTCCTGGCTCGGCTCGATCGGGCTGAAGGGCATGGTCGTCGACGAGGCGCACTTCATCAAGAACCTCACGTCGCAGCGGTCGCAGAACGTGCTCGCACTCGGCGCGCGCATCCGGGAGCAGGTGCGCGACCCCCTCATGCTGGCCCTCACCGGCACGCCGCTCATCAACGACGTCGAGGACTTCGACGCCATCTGGCGCTTTCTGGGATGGACCAACGGCGAGAAGCCGGGGCCGGAGCTGATGGCCAAGCTCGACGCGACCGGCTTCACGCCGGCCGACAAGGCGTTCTACCCCGAGGCGCGGGATGCCGTCATCTCGATGGGCATCGTCCGACGTAAGAAGAAGGATGTCGCCGCCGACCTCCCCGACAAGCTCATCGCCGACCTGCCCGTCGAACTCGATGACGAGTACGGCCGGTCGATCCGCGCGGCCGAGCGCGAGCTCGGCGAGCGGCTGGCGGCGAAGTACCGCCGCATCATCGAGGCACGCGGTGACAGAGTGCGCATCGGCGAACTCGACGAGGACATCGTGCGGCTCGTCGCCCACGGCGAGCTCGAGGACTCGAAGGCCGCCGGTGCCGGGGCCGACAACGTCTTCACGATGGTCCGCAAGATCGGCCAAGCCAAGGCGCTGCTGTCTGCCGACTACGCCGTGCAGCTGCAGCGCTCGGTCGGCAAGGTCGTGTTCTTCGCGAAGCACATCGATGTCATGGATGCTGCGGAGGCGCACTTCGCGGCATCCGGCCTTCGGACCATTTCGATCCGCGGCGATCAGTCCACGCCCGCACGTCAACAGGCGATCGACGCGTTCAACGGTGACCCCGGCGTCGCGATCGCAGTGTGCTCGCTGACCGCCGCCGGTGTCGGTCTGAACCTGCAAGCCGCCTCGAACGTCGTGCTCGCGGAGTTGTCGTGGACCGCGGCCGAGCAGACGCAGGCGATCGACCGCGTGCACCGGATCGGCCAGGACGAGCCGGTCACGGCGTGGCGGATCATCGCGGCGCACACCATCGACACGAAGATCGCCGAGCTGATCGACTCCAAGCAGGGGCTCGCGCAGCGGGCGCTGGACGGCGCTCAGGTCGACGTGACCTCGAGCGACTCGGTGCAGCTGTCGGCGCTCATGCACCTGCTTCGGGAGGCACTCGGGGGCAGCTGAACGGCAGGTGAATGGGGCCGTTATCGACGGCCGGTCCGGTGGCAAGTGGGCGAGGCTCGGCGATAGTGTCGTCAGTGGCAGCGAAGCCGGACGACAACCTGAACCGAAGGATCTCTCATGAAGATCGGCATCCTCACCAGCGGCGGCGACTGCCCCGGACTGAACGCGGTCATCCGCGGTGTTGTGCTCAAGGGCACGACAACGTACAACATCGAGTTCGTCGGCATCCGGGACGGCTGGCGTGGTGTCGTGGACGGCGATTTCTTCCCGCTGACCCGCCACGAGGTGAAGGGGTTGTCGAAGGTCGGCGGTACGATCCTCGGCACGAGCCGCACCAACCCGTACGAGGGACCGCGCGGCGGTGCCGAGAACATCGGAAAGACCCTGTACGGCCACCGCATCGACGGCATCATCGCGATCGGCGGCGAAGGGACGCTCGCTGCCGCGAACAGGCTGTGGCACGACGGCATCAACGTCATGGGCGTGCCGAAGACGATCGACAACGACCTGAAGGCGACGGACTACTCGTTCGGCTTCGACACGGCCGTCAACATCGCCACCGAGGCGATGGACCGCCTGCGCACGACGGGTGATTCCCATCAGCGCTGCATGGTGGCCGAGGTCATGGGCCGCCACGTCGGCTGGATCGCGCTGCACTCCGGCATCGCGGCGGGCGCGCACGTCATCTGCATCCCCGAGGTTCCCATGTCTCTCGAGGAGATCGCCTCCCAGGTGCAGCGCGCCCACGACCGCGGTCGTGCGCCGCTGGTCATCGTGTCGGAGGGCTTCAAGCTGAAGGGGCAGGACGAGGCCTACTCCGACAAGGGTCTCGACGCCTTCAACCGGCCGCGGCTCGGTGGTATCGGCGAGATCCTGGCGCCGGAGATCGAGCGGATCACCGGCATCGAGACCCGCGCGACCGTGCTCGGTCACATCCAGCGCGGCGGCTCGCCGTCGGCGTTCGACCGGGTCCTCGCCACGCGCCTGGGCCTGCACGCCGCTGACGTCGTCGCCGAGGGCGCGTGGGGCCAGATGGTCTCGATGAAAGGCACCGACATCGTCCGCGTGTCCTTCGAGGAAGCCCTCGGCGAGCTCAACACCGTGCCGCTGTATCGCTACGAAGAGGCCGCCGCGCTCTTCGGCTGAGCTCGCTGGTCGGCTTCTGCGCGTCGGCGCCCGCGGCGCCGGGGCCG
>NZ_JBASZT010000043.1:0-18773 GCF_049661145.1 Microbacterium sp. | reverse complement strand
GCGCTGCGCCGCCCGACACCTCCGGGCGCCAGCACGGTCCGAATCGTGGACGGCGCGGTCGCCGTGGCCGCCGTCGACGTGCTCGCGTCGGTCTCGGATGAGCTGCGCCGGGAGTTCGTGGCTGCCGCCCTCGGGGCGGTGCGCGACCATGACGGGCGCCATCAGGGGAACCTGATCGACACGCTCCGGGTGTTCCTGGAGTGCGATGGATCGTGGGTACGGACCTCCAACGCGCTGCACCTGCACCAGAACTCGGTGCGCTACCGCATCGCTCGGGTCGAGGAACTGACCGGCCGTGACCTGGGCTCGACCAAGGACCGCGTCGACCTGTACCTCGCGCTGCTCCTGCTGTAGCCCGGGGAGCGGGTCCGTTTCGACGCCCGGCTTGATCCCGCGGGGTGCATGCTCACCGCGCGCTCTGCACGGCTCGCTCGTAGCCGGCCAGGAGAACACGTTCCGCAATGAGGAGGTACTCTTCGAGACGCTCGGCGGCTCGTGCCGGCTCGCCGTTCTCGAGCACTTCGACGATCTCGCCGTTCCAATCGAGGAACGGTGCGTGCAGGTAGGCGGGGTCGTCGATGAGCCCGAAGGCCAGGCGCAACTCGGTGGCGACACGTTCGTAGAACTGGCTGAGCCGCGGGCTATCCGCCAGTTCGACGATCGCGCGGTGGAAACGGATGTTCGCCGTTCCGACACCCGGCCAGTCATTCCGAGCACGCGCGTCCACCGCGGCTTCCACGGCATCGCGGATGTGCGTGATAGCGGGATGCCGTGGCAGGGCATTCGCCATCGCCTGCACCTCGATCATCCGTCGCACCCGGTAGACATCGATGATCGTGCTCATACTCGGCACCGCCACCCAGGTTCCCCTGTGCTGAGTCTGAGTGACGAGGCCTTCCTGGGCCAGTGTCTTGAAGGTCTCGCGCAGCGTGTTCCTCGAGATGCCGAGAGATTCCGCAAGTTGAGCTTCGGGCACATGCTGCCCGGGCTTGAGCTGTCCGTCGAGAATCCGCGCGCGGACCTCGCGGGCGGCTTCCGATGCGCGCGACATCGGTGCGGCGCCGGTGCCGACGGCGTCGGTGTCGGAAGTGTTCGACATCCGGCCATCGTAGCCGACGTGCAAATTTCGTAATTGTCGGTTAATCCATGCGGAACATTATGGCAGTAGCTTGCTGATTGTTCAACAACCCATGCTCCATTATTCAGTAAGACGACGCACGGTGAGCAACCGAAGTCGCGGTGATCGCACCTTGGATGCCGAGAACTCATCTGCCGCGTGCCGATTGAGAGGACGTGTTCGCAATGAATGAGCGCAGCTCATCGAAGAAGGATCCTGACCCGAAAGCCGCGCAACAGGACCCAGACTTTCTCGCCCCACGGCGCGGCAGCGCCACTGAAAAAGCCGACGAGAGTGTCAAGGTCCCGGGTCCTGCCACGGTGCAGGCGGGGGCCGTGCAGGCCGGGGCGGCGGGCTTCGCGAAGTCGCGCAGGGCATCGCTGATCGGCGCCATCTTCATGATGGCGACCTCGGCGATCGGGCCGGGATTCATCACCCAGACGGCGACGTTCACGGCAACCCTGGGTGCCGCGTTCGCCTTCGGCATCCTCGCGTCGATCATCATCGACTTCATCGTGCAGGCGAACATCTGGCAGATCATCACGGCGTCGGGTAAGCGCGCCGCAGAACTGGCCAACTCGGCGATCCCGTTCAGCGGCTATGTGCTCGCGGTGCTCGTGATCATGGGCGGCCTCGTCTTCAACATCGGCAACATCGCCGGCGCCGGGCTGGGCCTGAACGCACTACTGGGACTGGATCCCAAGATCGGCGGCGCGATCAGCGCCATTCTCGCCATCGGCATCTTCGTCTCGCGCAAGGCGGGGCTCCTGCTCGACCGGGCAATGATCATCTTCGGCCTGTTGATGATCACGCTGACGGTCGTCGTCGCGATCATCGCCAATCCTCCCGTCGGTGATGCGCTGCGCCAGACGGTGTGGCCCGACACGATCAACTTCGCCGCGATCACGACGATCGTCGGTGGCACCGTCGGCGGCTACATCACGTATGCGGGCGCGCACAAGCTGCTCGACTCTGGCACGGCGGGACCGGAGCACCTCAAGCAGGTGACGACGTCGGCGTTCACCGGCATCGCTATCACCGGCCTCATGCGCTACGTCCTCTTCCTCGCTTTTCTCGGGGTGACCGCGAGCGGCGTGCTGCTCGACCTGTCCGCGAACCCTGCAGCGCAGGCGTTCGAAGCCGCCGCCGGTGAGTGGGGCATGCGGGCGTTCGGCATCGTGCTGTGGGCGGCCGGCATCTCGAGTGTCATTGGTGCCGCCTTTACGTCGGTGTCATTCATGACGGTGTTCAGTGCGAAGCTCGACCAGCGTCGACGCGGCTGGGCGACGGTGGTCTTCATCGTGGTCGGTCTCGCCGCCTACCTCATCATGGGGACGACGCCCGCCGCGCTCCTCGTCTTCGCCGGCGGGTTCAACGGGCTGATCCTGCCGATCGGGTTGACGGTGTTCATGTACATCGCCTGGTTCCGCCGCGACCTCTTGGGCGGTCACCGCATCCAATGGTGGCTCCGCATTCTGGGGATTCTCGTGACCGTGTTGACCTGGTACATGGGTGTCGTGTCGTTCTCGTCGATCTTCGCGTTCCTCTCCGCCTGACGGCAGGATCGATGGGTAGCGGCAAGAGGAGATGACGATGACGCTTCGGATTGATCTCAACAGTGATCTCGGTGAGCACTACGGTGCGTGGCGGATGGGTGACGACACCGCGATGCTTGACATCGTGACGAGCGCGAACGTCGCGTGCGGGTTTCACGCCGGTGACCCGCGCTCGATCCTCGAGACGCTGCGCTTCGCCGCGGAACGTGGGGTCGCCGTGGGCGCGCACGTCGCCTACCCCGACCTCGTCGGCTTCGGGCGACGCCCCATGAAACTGTCGCGCGAAGAGTTGCGCGCCGACGTGATCTACCAGATCGGTGCGCTGCAGGCCCTCGCCCGCACGGTCGGCACCGACGTCTCGTACGTCAAACCGCACGGGGCGCTCTACAACAGCATCGCGTTCGACGAGGCCGAGGCGGATGCTGTCATCACCGCCATCCGTGAGGTGAACCCCGACCTGGCCCTGGTGTGCTTGGCGGCGTCGCCGCAGGTCGAGCAGACCGAGGCATCCGGACTCCGCGCAATCTCCGAAGCCTTCGCCGACCGCGCCTACGAGCCGTCGGGCGCCCTCGTGTCGCGACGCGAGCCGGGTGCCGTGCTCCATGACCCCGTCGAGGTCGCGCAGCGGATGCTGGGGCTCGTGCAGTCGGGAACCCTCACGGCCCGCGACGGCAGCACGGTCGCCGTTCGTGCGGACTCGATCTGCGTGCACGGCGACAGCCCCGCCGCCGTCGAGATGGCTGTCGCGGTGCGCGCGGAACTGGTCGGCGCCGGGGTTGAGATCACGAGCTTCACCCACGCGGAGGCCGCGTGAACGCCGGCATCCGGATCAGCTTTTCAGAAGCGCTGCCGCGCCGTGGGGGCGGGAAAGGCTGAGTCATGTCACGAGACTTTCGCATCAGACAGGCGGGGAGCACGGCGGTCCTCATCGACTGTGACGACCTTGACGGGGCGCTCGCGGTCTTCGCGACCCTGACGCTCGCCCGGGAACGCGGCACGCTGGAGGTCTCGGAGGTCGTGCCGGCGGCGCAGACGGTGCTCGTCGCGGGCGGCGAGGCGCGTGATCCGCAACGGTTCATCCCGCGCTTGCGCGAGTTGCTCCGCGAAAGTGCCGTCACGGCGACCGGTGGCGCCGTGGGGCCCGAGGCCGTCATCGCCGTGAACTACGCGGGTGAGGATCTCGACGACGTGGCTCGGCTCACCGGGATGAGCCCCGACCAGGTCGTGGACCGCCACACCGCGAGCACGTACACCGTTGCCTTCACGGGGTTCGCGCCGGGCTTCGCGTACCTGTCCGGGGGTGATCCGCGCCTGGAGGTGCCGCGGCGCGCGACCCCACGTCCGCGGATTCTCCCGGGCTCGGTCGGCCTCGCCGGACGGTTCTCAGGCGTGTACCCGCGCGAGAGTCCGGGCGGATGGCAGATCATCGGCACGACGGCGCACACCATGTGGGACACCGACCGCGAACAGCCCGCCGCGCTCGTCGCGGGAGGCACGGTCAGGTTCGTCGCCGAGCGCGAGCACGTCATTGCCGCGGGGGATGCCGCGGGGTCAGCTCCGGGAAAGGCGCCGCGGGTGGCGGCCTCCTCGCCGAGCCTGCGCGTGATCGACGCGGGTCTGCAGTCGCTCGTCGAGGACGAGGGACGCCACGGCGTCGCGGGCATGGGAGTCGGGGAGTCCGGTGCGGCGGTGCGCAGCGCGTTCCGGCACGCGAATCGCCTCGTCGGCAACCGGCCCGGTGCCGCCGTCGTCGAGCTTGCCCACGGCGGCTTCGCGGTGGAGGCGATCGAGCCCGCGGTGCTCGCGATCACGGGGGCCGAGCGGAACGGCCGGATCACGGGGCCGTACGGCACGCGCAAAGTGCCGCACGCGAGGCCCTTCCGCCTGAGCGCGGGCGAGCGACTGACCCTTGCCGCGCCGAGCCGTGGACTGCGTTCGATCCTCGGCATCCGGGGTGGCATCGATGCGCCCGCCGTGCTCGGCAGCCGATCGCGCGACACACTTGCCAGCCTCGGCCCCGAGCCCCTCGCGGCGGGCGATGAACTCGCCACTGGGAGTGAGTCGCTCGGCGTCGTCGGGGCGCCCGAGCCTGTGCCGGACGCGCGGCCCCTCCCCGCTCCCGGCGACGACGTCGTGCTGCGGGTCGTGCTCGGCCCACGCGACGACTGGTTCTCGGCCGAGGCGCTCGCGAGCTTCACAGGCCAGCTTTTCAGTGGCGCTGCCGCGCCGTGGGGCGAGAGAGTCCGCCTCGGGGATGCGAGACTTTCGCATCAGAGCTGGGAGGTCACGCCCCGCAGCGACCGCGTCGGCGTGCGGCTCGCCGGCGCGGCATTGCAGCGCGCAGTCGAGTACGCGGGCCGCGAGCTGCCGAGCGAAGGGATGGTGCTCGGTGCGATCCAGGTGCCGCCCGACGGTCAGCCCGTGCTGTTCCTCGCGGACCGGCCCCTCACCGGCGGGTATCCGGTCATCGCCGTCGTGCACGACGACGATATCGACCTCGCCGCGCAGCTCTCGCCGGGGTGCCGCGTGCGCTTCGTGGCGATGAGCGACGTAGCCCCAGCATCGAAACCTCGCGGCGCTGAGCCCATGAGCACAGAGCCGACCGGCACCGACAAGACGACCGAGCAGGAGAACGACTCATGACCTTTCAGAAGATCCTCATCGCCAACCGCGGCGAGATCGCCGTGCGCGTCATCCGCGCGGCGAAAGAGGCCGGCATCGCCAGCGTCGCCGTGTATGCCGACGACGACGCCGACGCCCTCCACGTCCGGCTCGCCGACGAGGCCTATGCCCTCGGCGGCGTTCTTCCCGCCGAGACGTACCTCAGCATCCCGAAACTGCTCGAGGTCGCCGCCCGCGCCGGCGCCGACGCGATTCACCCCGGCTACGGCTTTCTCTCCGAGCGCGCCGACTTCGCGCAGGCTGTGCTCGACGCGGGGCTCGTCTGGATCGGCCCCGATCCGGCGACGATCGAGTTGCTCGGCGACAAGGCGCGCGCTCGTTCACTCGCCGCGGAGGTCGGCGCCCCGCTCGTGCCCGGAACGAAGGGCGCGGTCACGGGAGTCGACGACGTGCTCGCCTTCGCCGACGAGCATGGCATGCCGATTGCGATCAAGGCCGTTTTCGGTGGTGGCGGTCGCGGCATGCGGGTCGTGCGCGAGCACTCCGGCATCCGCGAGGCCTACGACTCCGCGGTGCGCGAAGCGGTCGCCGCCTTCGGGCAGGGCGACTGCCTCGTGGAGAGGTTCCTCGACCGTCCACGGCACATCGAAGCGCAGGTGCTCGGCGACCGGCACGGCCGCGTCGCCGTGATCGGCACGCGCGACTGCTCGCTGCAGCGCCGCAACCAGAAGCTCGTCGAAGAGGCGCCCGCACCGTTCATCGACGACGCGCTGCGCGCCCGCATCCACGAGTCAGCCGCCGCCGTGTGCGCAGCGGCAGGATACGTCGGCGCCGGCACGGTCGAGTTCCTCCTCGGCGAGGACGGCACACTGTCGTTCCTCGAGGTGAACACGCGCCTGCAGGTCGAGCATCCCGTCACCGAGGTAACGACCGGCATCGACCTCGTGCAGGAGCAGTTCCGTATCGCGGCGGGCGAACCGATGTCGGTTCCCGAGACGATCGAGCCGTTCGGGCACGCGATCGAGTTCCGCATCAACGCGGAGGACCCCGGGCTTGGATTCCTCCCCACCCCCGGGATGATCGTCACGTTCGACGCACCGGGCGGGCAAGGAGTGCGCCTCGACTCCGGGGTGTATGCCGGGTACGCGGTGCCGGGGAGCTTCGACTCCATGCTCGCGAAACTCATCGTCTGGGGGAGTGACCGCGAGCAGGCACTCGCCCGCGCCCGCCGCGCGCTCGATGAGTTCACCATCGACGGCGTCGCAACGGTGCTGCCGTTCGACCGCCACGTCGTCTCCGACCCCGCGTTCACGGCGCCCGACGGCGAGTTCGGCGTGCACACGCGGTGGATCGAAGAGGAGTGCACCGCTGTGTTCGAGCCCGCGACGGCCGTGCCCGCACCTGGCGAGCCGCGCCTCGTGCGCATGCCGATCGAGGTCGACGGTCGTCTCGTCGCGCTCGGCCTTCCCGAGTCGCTCCTCGCGCGGCTGTCATCCGGTGTCGGCGCTGCGCTGGACACGGCGGATGCCGAGTCCACCGCTTCCGAAGCGGTCGCCCCCGGCTCGCTTGTCGCCCCGTTCGCCGGAACACTCAGCGCCTGGAAGGCCGACGACGGCGCGGCGGTCGCCGAGGGCGAGACCGTCGCGGTCCTCGAGGCGATGAAGATGGAGGTGCCGATCAAGGCCCCGCGCGCCGGGCGGCTCGCCCAGGCTGTCGCGGCCGGCGCCGCCGTCGGTGCGAACGCCGTGATCGGCGCCGTCGATGCGTAGCGCGCCCCTGCCCACCTACGTCGCACTCTTGACCCGGCGGGTCCGTCCGGACCCAGTCAGAGTCAAGACGTCTCACCCACATCCCGAAGGAGCACGCATGTCTCTCGCTGTCCCCACCCGTGGACCGGTCCTCGCCGATCTGATCGCCCGCCCGAGCGCTCGAACGCGAGCTTTCGCGTGGGATGCCGCGCTCGTGACCACCGGTGCCCTCGTGGTCGCCGCGCTCGCACAGGTGGAGATCCCCCTGTGGCCGGTGCCGATCACCGGGCAGACTCTGGGTGTCATCGTCGTCGGCGCGGCGCTTGGTGCGCGCCGGGGAGCATCGGCTCTCGCCCTGTATCTCGCGATGGGCCTCGCAGGCCTGCCCGTGTTCGCGGGCTTCGGGGGCACGATCGCCTATGTCGCGAAGCCCAGCTTCGGCTTCGTGATCGGGTTCGTGTTCGCCGCGTTCATCGCGGGCTGGGTCGCCGAGCGCAGCTGGGATCGGCGGCCGGCGCTCGCTTTCGTCGGCTTCGCTGCGGCCAGCGTCGTGCCGTTCCTGTTCGGGGTGCCGTACATGGCCTTCATCCTCGACGTCGTGCTCGGACAACACCTGAGCTTCGGCGACATCCTCGCTGCCGGCGTCACGCCGTTCATCCTTGGTGGCTTGATCAAGGCGGCGATCGCCGCGCTCGTCATCCCGGGCGCCTGGGCGCTTGCGCGCGCCGTCGACGCTCGCAAGCTCCGCTGACCACGCCCGCAGCGCCCACCCGGGCGCCGGCCGCCGCGGAACGCAGCAACCCGCGTCGACTTGCCGTGTTCTGTCGCAATGGTGGGGTCGAGACGACAAAACACGGCACGTCGACGGCGGCGCGGCCGAAACGCTCCGACGCGTCAGTCGGTGCCGAGGTCCGCGAAGCGGCCGAAGCGAGCGCTCGTGATCGGGTTGGCGTCGGCGATGAGGTCGTCGAACCGGTGGCGCACGATCTTCGAGACCTCGACGAGGGCGGCCTGGCGCTCGGCACGCACCGAGTTGTCCATGCGCGACCAGCCGATGCCGACGACCTGGTCGTACCGCTCCACGTCCTTCACCGAGATGATGAGCGGGAAGCCGAACTTCGCGCGGTACTCCGCGGAGAGTTCGCCGAGGTCGGCGCGCTGGTCGTCGTCCACGTCGGCGAGTGCTCCCGACGATTCGCGGACGACGGAGCCGTCCGCTTCGGCCGACCCGAGGTCGGGGAACGACTCCAGCAGCTCGTGCACCTCGGCATCCGTTCCCGCCAACAGTGCGTCCTGGAAGGCGTCCGCGAGGGCCGCCGCCGACGCGAACGGTCGCTCGGCGTAGGCGCGTTCGATCGCCCACGTGTTGTCCTGCACGACGCCGTGGAACAGCGCGGCGAACTCGTCCTCGCTCAGCCCGTTGACCCGGTCGAGCGTGACGACGTCGCCCGCGGCATCCGTCGTGACGTTCGGCCCGCGTCGGACCAGGTGGAAGAACACGATGTTGAGCAGGATCGTGGTGAACGCGCCCGCGGCGATGCCGCCCGAGAAGTACCACTGCAGCCACTCCGGCACGGCCTGCGTCACGCCCGGGAACGCCATGACGTACACGCCGACCGCGAGGCCGGTGCCGGCGACGGCGAGGTTGCGGTGGTCGTTGAAGTTCACGGTGGAGAGGGTCTGGATGCCGGTGATCGCGACGGCCGCGAACAGCACGAGCGCCGAGCCGCCGAGCACCGGCTCGGGGATCATTCCGACGACGGCGGCGACCTGGGGGAACAGGCCCAGGATCATCATGAACCCGCCCGCGACCGCGACGATCCAGCGTGACTTCACGCCGGTGACACGGACGAGCCCGATGTTCTCCGCGAAGCAGGTGTAGGGGAACGAGCCCATCGTGCCGCCGAGCGCGGTGGAGATCCCGTCGGCCTTGAGAGCGTCGGAGATGTCCTGGCGCGAGATGCGCTTGCCGACGATGTCGCCCGTCGCGTACAGCGATCCGACGGTCTCGACGGCGGTGATCATCATGACCAGGAGCACGGCGATGATGTCGCCGACGGCGAACTGGGGTGGGCCGTAGTGGAAGGGGCTGGCGATCCAGAACGCTTCGGCGCCAGAGACGGCGGACCAGTCGAAGGTCACACCCGAGCCCGGCACGCTTGGCAGGATCGCGTACCAGGCGACGAAGCCGACGATGAGCCCGACGAGCACCGAAATGGTGGAGAGGAAGCCGGTGAAGAAGCGCTGCAGCAGCAGGATGACGATGATCGTGCCGATCGCGAAGATCATGTTGATGCCGCTGGTGGGGTCGCCGTGGCCGCCCTGCGAGGCGCCCATCACGGAGTACGACCAGTCGAAGCCGGGAAGTCCCAGCTGTCCGCCGATCGCGTGGTTGGCGGCCACGGGGAGCAGCGTGACGCCGATGATCGTCAGCACGGTGCCGGTGACGACCGGCGGGAAGAACCGCACCGCCCGGGCGATCAGCGGCGCGACGAGAAAGAAGACGATGCCCGAGACGATCACGGCGCCGAAGATCCACGGGAGCGCCGGGGACCCGCCGCCGTGGTTGAAGCCGATCGTGATGAGCGGTGCGACGCCGGCGAAGGCGACGCCCTGCAGCAGCGGCAGTTGCACACCGATGCGGTACTTACCGATGCGGATGCCGATGGATTGCAGCAGCGACGCGATGCCGCAGGTGAGCAGGTCGGCCTGGATGAGTTTGACCATGTCTTCGGGGGTCACGCCCAGCGCGCCGCCGATGATGAGCGGCACGATCACGGCGCCCGCGTAGAAGGCGGCGACGTGCTGGAAGCCGTACGTCAGGAGCTTCGGGACGGGTGGAACCTGGTCGACGGGGTGTTTGCGGACGGGACGGGCGGGCGCGGCGGTGGGCGCGGACATAGGAGTTTCCTCACGATAAGTGGACGCTGAGATCATCGTGACGCGGGGGCGGCGACCGGCGGCACCGGCAGATGGTCCAGACTTCGCCCTGCCGAGTGTGCGGAGCTTGTGGGATACGACGGCCTCGTGCCATTCGGCGGCGCCGCGTTCACACGCTGTTCACACGGACGGAACATTCGGGGTGTGTTTGCGGTCCGGTCGCGGTGCGTTCGTGGCCTGTTCGTGGTCTGTGGGATGCCGACGTGCCGCGTTTTGCCGCATCCACTTCGTGGAACCGACAAATCACGGCAAGTCGCGCGGTGGCGCTCGCGGTCAGCGGTCAGTGGTCAGTGGTCAGCGGCCGCGGCGGCGACGCGGTGCAGCCACGAAATGAGCAACTGCGTCTCGGGCTCGCCCAGGACCTCGGGGTGTGCGGCGGCCCACTCCGTCACGGCCCGCGCGGGCGCGTCGCGGCCGGGTGTCGCGCGTCCGCCGGTGATGGCGGCGATGACCCCTTCGCGGACGGCGTCGGACAGTGCGCGGTCCTCTTCGGCGAGGACGATCTGGCGCAGGGTGACGCCGACGTTCGCAGCGAGGACGTGGGATGCCGCGTGATCGGGGTCGACGACGAGGCGTCCGGCGTCTGCGGCTCGGCGCGTCAACTCCCGGAGGGCGGCGGTGGGCCGCTGCTGCGCGTCGGGGGCGTGGCCAGGCCGCACCGTGCCATACATGAGCGCATAGAGGCCCGGGTTTCGCAGGCCGAACGCGACGTGCTCGTCCCAGCCGGCGCGGATGTCGCCGATGGGGTCGCCCGTCAGCTCTCGCGCGGCCTTCTGCGACAGGTAGAGGTCGAACCCGCGCTCGGTGACCGCGTCGATCAGCCCCTGTTTGCTTCCGAAGAAGTGGTACAGCGTCGGCAGCGTCACCCCCGCGGCCTCGCACACGGCGCGTAGCGAGAAGTCGTCGCCGGGGGATGCGGCGATGAGGTCGGCGGCGGCGTTCAGCAGGCGGGTTCGCGTGTCGTCGCCCGTGGGCTGCGGCATCCTTCCACCCTACGCGTCGCGTGGGCGACGTCCTATAGCGACGATATATGGTTGTATATCGCAGCTATCCTGAACGATCCATACACGGAGAGACCATGACGACCACGCCTGTCCCCGAACCTGTCGGCTCCTTTATCGCGGCCGTCAACAGGCACGACGACGACGCGTTCCAAGCCGCCTTCACCGTCGGCGGGTTCATCGACGACTGGGGTCGGACCTTCACCGGCCGCGAGGCGATGAAGCGCTGGAGCGACAAGGAGTTCATCGGCGCGCGGGGCACGCTCGCCGTCGAAGAGGTCACGGTGAGCGGCGACGAGGTCACCGTCGTCGGCGATTGGCGCAGCAACTACGCCAACGGTCGGTCGACGTTCGTCTTCGTCACCGAAGGCGACTTCATCGCGTCGATGACGATTCGCGAGGGATGAGCGCCGGCGAGGGCGCGCTGCCCGCGTTGGCGCGCACCGGGCACCGCCGCTCCGAGGCGGCGCCGATCGAGCTGTTCTTCGACCTCGTCTACGTCTTCGCGATCATCCAGCTGTCGCATCTGTTGATCGAGCACCTCACGTGGGAGGGCGCCGCCCAGACGGTCGTCGTGTTCGCGGCGGTGTGGTGGGGCTGGAACTACACGGCGTGGGCCATGAACTGGCTCGATCCGGGCCGCACCTCGGTGCAGCTGCTGAACGGTGTGCTCATGCTGGCGGCGCTCGGGATGTCGGTCGCGATCCCGACGGCGTTCGGTGACGGCGCGGAACTGTTCGGCGCTGGGCTGTTCGTCGCCTGTTACCTGTTCATGGGGATCGTCCGACCCGTCTTCATGATGGTGGTCTACCGCGGTCACCGGCTTGCCGCGAACTACCGGATGCTGCTGATCTGGACGCTCGGCGCGGGCGTCTTCTGGATCGCCGGATGCTTCGTGCCGCCGCACTGGCGGCTGCTGCTGTGGCTCGTCGCGGTCGCCGTTGACTACGCGGCACCACTGGCGCAGTACCGCGTGCCGGGTGTCGGTGCGGCGCCCATGGACCAGTGGGATCCCGATGCGGGCCACCTCGCCGAGCGCAACCGACTCGTGTTCATCATCGCGCTCGGGGAGTCGATTCTGCTCATGGGCGGCACCGTCGTCGCGGAGGGCGCGCTCACCGGTGCGACAGCGCTGATCGTCGTGATCGGCTTCGCCTCGCTGTTCGCACTGTGGTGGAACTACTTCGCCCTCGCGGGGCCGGATGCCGAGGGCGGGCGCGGCTCGACGAGCGCGTTGCGCTCGGCATACGCCTACGCCCACGCGCTCATGGTGCTGGGGGCGATCGTGGTGGCGGTATCGATCGAGCTGCGCCTGTCGCACGAGCACCTCACGCAGGCGGCCGTCGTCGTGACCGTCGCAGGTCCGATCATCTATCTGGTGGGCAACCTGCTCTACATCCGTTCCCGCTTCGGCCGGATCGCGCCCTCGCGCATCGTGGCGGCCGGAGTGCTGGTGGTGGTGGGCGCGGCAGCGCTCGCGGCGGGGGAGCACCTGCCCGGTGTCGTGCTGAGCGCGGCCGTGTTGATCGTGCTCGCCGTGCTCGCCGTGCAGACCGCGCGCGAGCGCGCCGCGACGTCGTGACCGCGAAACCCCACCGGTCGTTGAGCGGACCGACGGCGAGTCGAAACGCGCGGGCGGCCTCACTCGGCCTTCGGCCGATGACGCCACGTGCGCCCGGAGAGCCGCACCGCGTCGCGAGCCCGCTGGAACTGTTCTTCGACCTCGTCTTCGTCGTCGCCGTGTCGCTGTCGTCCGGCGAACTGCACCACGGCGAGGCCGAGGGGCACATCGGCCTGGCCGTGGGCTCGTACCTCGCCGTGTTCTTCGCGGTGTGGTGGGCCTGGATGAACTTCACGTGGTTCGCGAGCGCCTTCGACACCGATGACTGGGCGTATCGCGTGCTCACGGTCGTGCAGATGGCGGGCGCCCTCGTGATGGCGGCGGGTACCCCGGCGGCCATGAACGAGAGCGACTGGCTAGTGGTGACGCTCGGCTACGTGCTCATGCGGCTCGCTATGGTCGCGCAGTGGCTGCGCGCCGCCGCCGCGAGCCCCGAGCTGCGTGCGACGGCGCTGCGCTATGCCGGTGGGATCGCCGTCGTGCAGGTGCTGTGGGTGCTGCGCCTGCTGCTGCCGGACCAGGGTGGGCTGCCGGCGTTCCTGCTGCTCGTCGTGCTCGAGCTGGCCGTGCCGCCGTTCGCGGAGCGGGCGGGGCGGACGCCCTGGCATCCGCACCACATCGCGGAACGCTACAGCCTGTTCACGCTCATCGTGCTGGGCGAGTCGATCCTCGCGTCGACGACGGCGGTCGTGGATGCCGTGTCGTCCGGCGATCGGCTCGGCACGCTGCTGCTGGTCGCCGCGTGCGGGCTCGTGCTCGCCGCGAGCATGTGGTGGGTGTACTTCGCCGGCGACGGGGCCTCGCGGCTGACGAGTCATCGCCGCGCGATCGCCCTCGGCTACGGGCACTACGTCATCCTCGCCGCCGCCGGGGCATTCTCTGCCGGGGTCTCGGTCATCGTCGCGTACGACACGCACGCCGCAGACCTCGCCGCCGCTGCTGCCGCCGCGAGTCTGACCGTGCCCGTCGCAGTCTTCTTCACGGCGACCTGGGCGCTCCTGCTGCGCGGAACGGTGGGCCGGGGCCGGAGTGCGCTCGTGCTCGTGCTGAGCGTCGCGGTGGGAGCATCGGCGCTGCTGCCGGCATCGTTGCCCATAACCTTGCCCATAGCCGCCGCGCTCGCCATCGCGCTCGTGGTGGTTGTCGAATCCGGGCGGGGCGTTGCGGCTGTGCAGCCAGGTTCCCATACCGGAGCGTGAGGCGGGTCCTCTCGGCATCCGTTCGGCGACGGCGGGACGCCGCGGCGTAGGCTGAGCGGGTGCCAGCTGTGAACCTTGGGATGCCGCGCGTGCCGGACGTTCTCGCCCCGCGTCGCAAGAGCCGTCAGATCCGCGTCGGCAAGGTGCTCGTCGGCGGCGATGCGCCGATCAGTGTCCAGTCGATGACGACGACGCCGACGACCAACATCAACGCGACGCTGCAGCAGATCGCGGAGCTCACGGCATCCGGCTGCGAGATCGTGCGCGTCGCCGTGCCGAGCCAGGACGATGCTGACGTCCTGCACATCATCGCCAAGAAGAGCCAGATCCCGGTCATCGCCGACATCCACTTCCAGCCGAAGTACGTCTTTCAGGCGATCGACGCCGGCTGCGCCGCGGTGCGCGTGAACCCCGGCAACATCCGCAAGTTCGACGACCAGGTCGGCGCGATCGCGAAGGCCGCGAAGGATGCCGGGGTGTCGCTGCGCATCGGCGTGAACGCCGGTTCGCTCGATCGCCGGCTGCTGGAGAAGTACGGCAAAGCGACCCCCGAGGCGCTCGCCGAGAGCGCGCGGTGGGAGGCGTCGCTGTTCGAGGAGCACGACTTTCACGACTTCAAGATCTCGGTCAAGCACAACGACCCGATCGTCATGGTGCGGGCGTACCGCCTGCTCGCCGAGATGGGGGACTGGCCGCTGCACCTCGGCGTCACCGAGGCGGGGCCCGCGTTCCAGGGGACCATCAAGAGCGCGACGGCCTTCGGCATCCTGCTGTCGGAGGGCATTGGCGACACCATCCGTGTCTCACTGTCGGCGCCGCCCGCCGAAGAAGTGAAGGTTGGACACCAGATCCTGCAATCGCTGAACCTGCGCGAACGCAAGCTCGAGATCGTGTCGTGCCCGTCGTGCGGGCGCGCTCAGGTCGACGTGTACACGCTCGCCGACAGCGTGACCGAGGGTTTGAAGGACGTCACCGTGCCGCTGCGCGTCGCGGTCATGGGCTGCGTCGTCAACGGTCCCGGCGAAGCGCGCGAGGCCGACCTGGGTGTCGCTTCGGGCAACGGCAAGGGGCAGATCTTCGTCAAGGGCGAGGTCATCAAGACCGTTCCCGAGGCCGAGATCGTCGACACCCTCATCGCCGAGGCGCGCCGCATCGCCGACGAGCTGGGCCCGGATGCCGCCGTCGGCACGGCACAGGTCGTCACGGCGTAGCCGCGGCATCCGCCCCGCCGTTGCGGGTTCATCCGTCGCATAGTGCCGCCTCCGGGCTGGATGCCGACCGTTTGCGCCGGATGAATCCGGGACGGGTTCGTTCATCCGTCGCATACTGTTGCCTGCGGCCTGGATGCCGCCCATTCGCGCCGGATGAAGCTGTGCAACCCGGTGAGGCCTGCGCGCTACGCGGCGACCGGGTCGAAGGTCCGGTAGCCGATGAGTTCGGCCACCTCGCGCATCGTGGCGTCGTGCGTCACCACGGTCGCGTCGAGTCCGGTGTGGATCAGCGATGCGAGGTGAATCGCATCGAGCGTCTTGATGTGCTGGGTGATTGCCTCGGCCTGAACGAGCACCGGCTCGGTGAGCGGGATCAGGTGCACATAGGACAACAGGTCGTCTCGCAGAGAGATAGGCCGCTGTTCGCGTCTCAAGACTCTCGTCACCTCGGTCTTGAGCAGTCGCGAGGCAATGATCGTCTGCTCCGGGTCTGCGTTCACCTCATCCATCCAGGCGTCGAGTTGAGCATCCAGTCTCAGGGCAACCAGAACGCCAACGGATGAGTCGAGCAGCCAGTATTTCACCAGTCGCCCTTCATCTCTTCGAGGAGCTGCTCGACCGACTCGGCCGTGCGCAACGTCAGTCGGGGTCGGTCGGCCAGGTGAGAGGGCCCTGTGCGCTTCGCCGGAATCAGCCCCGGGATCTGTTGCACGGGCACCACACGGGCGATCTCCTGGTTGTGGCGGGTGATCGTGTAGGTGGCACCTGCCTCGACGTCCGCGAGCATCTGCGTGGGGTTCTGGCGCAACTGGCCGACGGTGATGGTGTTCATGCCGTCAGGCTACGCGCGCTGCCGGAAAATATCTACGCATGTCTACGTCGAGCTGGATGAAGGTGCTGTGCGTCCCGCGCGGCTCAGCCGCGCACGCGCACCGACAGGCAGGTGACGCAGCCCTCCATCTTCTCGAACTCCGAGATCGGGGTGGTGAGCACCTCCAGGCCGCGCGCGCGGAACAGCTCGGCGGTCTGCGGCGCATCTGCCGACATCAGCACCGTGTGCTCGTCGAGCACCACGACCGCTGTGCCGTACTCTTCGGGAACCGCGAGGAAGGCCGGGAACACGTCGGGGTCGTCGACGCCCGGCAGATATCCGATCACCGTGCCGTCGGGCAGGGCCGTGACGGCGCTCTTCAGATGCAGCCGCCGCGTGACCGGCACGGCGACGACCTCCCAGCCCCGCGGGCCGAGCAGCTCGCGCAGCTGTGCCACGGCGGCGTCGTTGGTGCGCAGCGAGCGGCCGACGTACACCGTGTGGCCGACCTTGAGCACGTCGCCGCCGTCGAGCGTCCCGGGATCCTCGATGGCAGCGAAAGGGATGCCGGCGGCTTCGAGCGCCGCCCGCGTCGTCTCGATCTCGCCGCGTCGCGAGTCGGCTCCCGGTCGGGTGAGCACGGCCAGGTCGCCGAACATCACGACGCTGTCCTCGACGAACACGCCGTCGGGATGCTCGTCAGCCGGGTCCACGTCGGTGACCTCCCAGCCCTGCGCGCGGAAGGCATCGACGTACTGCTGCCACTGCGCGAGCGCGAGAGCGGGGTCGACGGGCAGGCGCTCGATATGCGTGAGCTCGCCCTCGGCGAGCTGGGGCGAGGGACGACGGACGAGGATGCGCGGCATCCCGAAAGCCTATCCGTCGACGCCGGGCTCGCGCCGGGCTCGCGGTGGGCTCGCGGCACCCGGGTGCGTGTGACACCGACCGCGCACCCGTCCGGGATCCCGGACGCCGGCATCCGTGGGGCACTTCAAGAAGACCCGGCGGGATGTTGGGATGGTCTCGACCACCAGCGAAAGGCGACTTCCATGGCACTCCCCGGCGCCCGCCCCGTCCGCGCTCCGCGCGGCACCGAGATCAGCGCGAAAAGCTGGCAGACCGAAGCGCCGCTGCGGATGCTGATGAACAACCTCGATCCCGAGGTCGCTGAGCGCCCCGACGACCTCGTCGTCTACGGCGGCACCGGCCGCGCCGCCCGCAGTTGGGCGGCGTTCGACGCCATCGTCGAGACGCTGCGCGACCTCGAAGACGACGAGACGCTGCTCGTGCAGTCCGGAAAGCCGGTCGGTGTGTTCCGCACGAACGTCTGGGCGCCGCGCGTGCTCATCGCCAACTCCCACCTTGTCGGGGACTGGGCGACGTGGCCGGAGTTCCGTCGCCTCGAGGCCGAGGGGCTCATCATGTACGGCCAGATGACGGCCGGCTCGTGGATCTACATCGGCACGCAGGGCATTCTGCAGGGCACGTTCGAGACCTTCGCGGCGGTCGCGCGCAAGCGCTTCGGCGGCACCCTCGCCGGCACGATCACCCTCACCGGCGGCTGCGGCGGCATGGGTGGCGCCCAGCCGCTCGCGGTCACCCTCAACGACGGTGCGTGCCTGGTCGTCGACGTCGACGAGACGCGGCTGCGCCGCCGCGCCGGCAAGCGCTACCTCGACGAGGTCGTCACCGACCTCGACGACGCGATCGCGAAGGTACAGCGGGCCAAGGACGAGCGGCGTGGCCGGTCGGTCGGCCTCGTCGGCAACGCCGCCGAAGTGTTCCCCGAGCTGCTGCGGCGGCACCGTGCCGGCGAGGTGCACATCGACGTCGTGACCGACCAGACGAGCGCCCACGACCCGCTCAGCTACCTGCCGATCGGGTACGCGGTCGACGAGTGGCAGGAGCGTGCCGCCGCCGATCCCGAAGGCTTCACCCGCGACGCGCAGGCGTCGATGGCCGCGCACGTTCGGGCGATGGTCGAGTTCCAGGACGAGGGCGCCGAGGTCTTCGACTACGGCAACTCGATCCGCGACGAGGCCCGCAAGGGCGGCTACGACCGCGCCTTCGCGTTCCCCGGCTTCGTGCCCGCCTACATCCGCCCGCTGTTCTGCGAGGGCCTCGGCCCGTTCCGCTGGGCGGCGCTGTCGGGCGACCCCGACGACATCCGCGTGACCGACGAGGCGATTCTCGAGCTGTTCCCCGAGAACGAGCACCTGCGCCGCTGGATTCGCGCCGCGCAGGAGCGCGTCGAGTTCGAGGGGCTGCCCGCCCGCATCTGCTGGCTCGGCTATGGCGAGCGCGCCCGCGCCGCCGTGCGCTTCAACGAGCTCGTCGCCGAGGGGGCCGTGAAGGCACCCATCGTGATCGGTCGTGACCACCTCGACTCGGGCTCGGTCGCCTCGCCGTACCGTGAGACCGAGGCGATGGCCGACGGCAGCGACGCCATCGCCGACTGGCCGCTGCTCAACGCCCTGACAGCCACGTCGTCCGGCGCGACCTGGGTGTCGTTGCACCACGGCGGCGGCGTCGGCATCGGCCGCTCGATCCACTCGGGCCAGGTCTCCGTCGCCGACGGCACGGCGCTCGCCGCCGAGAAGCTCTCGCGTCTGCTCACGAACGACCCCGGCATGGGCGTCATCCGCCACGTGGATGCCGGCTATCAGCGCGCCGCCGACGTCGCCGCCGAGCGCGGGGTGCGCGTGCCGATGGCGCCGGTCATCCGCAACACCGATCAGGCCTGGTGACATGCCCGCGCTGCTGATCGACGGCATCGGCGAGCTCACGACCAACGACGACACGGTCGGGGATGCCGGGCGGTTGCACGACGCGGCCGTCGTCGTCGACGGCGGCGTGATCGCGTGGGTCGGTCCCGCCACCGACGCCCCCGCCGCCCAATGGCGCGGGCGAAGCCAAGCGCTTGCCACGCGGAGGGGCCGCGTGGCGC
>NZ_JBASZT010000042.1:0-11423 GCF_049661145.1 Microbacterium sp. | reverse complement strand
AGGCGGCACGTGCCGTCACCGGCCGCGCCGCGGCGATGTAGGGCTCCAGCGCGGCGCGCAGGGCGGCGGCATTCTCCTCGGTGAGGTCGATCTCGTAGGCCGTGCCGTCGAGGGAGAACAGCACGGTCTCGCCCGACCCCACCCCCAGAACGGTGCCGTCCAGGTCGTCGACGAGCTGATGCACGATTCTACGGGCCATGAGGTGAGCCTATCGGGGATGCGTCAGCTTTTCAGGGGCGCAGTCGCGCCGTGGGGCAAGAAGAACCTGCCCAGGGAGGCGAGACTTTCGCATCAGCTTTTCAGTGGCGCTGCCGCGCCGTGGGGCGGGAAAATCTGGGTCATGTCACGAGACTTTCGCGTTAGGGCAGAAGGCCTGCGCGGCGTGCCTTCGTCACGGCGGCGTGCCGGGTCCCCGCATCGAGCTTGCCCATCGCCGACTGCAGATACGACTTCACGGTGCCCTCGCGCAGCCCGAGCGTGACGGCGACCTCGGCGTTCGTCTGACCGAGCGCTGCACATGCCAAGACGTCCGTCTCGCGCGGCGATAGCCGCACGTCGAGTTGCTCAGCCGGCGCGGCGCCGTCACGTGACAGGGCGGCCAGGCGGCGCTCGATCTCACCGAGGCGCTCTCGAAGCGCCGGATCGGTGACGTCCGCACCGATCCGGCGCAACTCGGCGTACGCCTCCCGCAGCTCCTCGCGGGCGGCGACGTCAAGGCTGGGCGCCGGTTCCACGTGGGGCAGTAGCGACATGCGGCGGATCACTTCGTCACGCACCCGCAATTCTGTCGCAAGGTCCGACGCCACCTGCATTGCGCTCCGGGCGATCTGCTCGCCGAAGGAGGACTGCGCCCACGAGCCGCAGTGCAGCACCCCCCGCGTGCGTCCGGAAACGAGGACAGGGACAGCGAACAGCGTCGCGATCCCCTCGCCGAGCACCGCCCGGTCATAGTCGTGGGTGATGTTCCGCGACGAACGGTAGTCCAGCGCGAGCCGGGGACGACGCTCGACGAGGGCCCGGCCGCCGAGCCCGCGACTCGCCTGCACGACGAGGCCGGACAGGTAAGGCGTGCGCGATCCCACGACCGAGGTCACCTCAAGGGCGCCCGTGCGTTCGAACCCGCCGAAGGCGACGGGGAGACCAGTGCGGCCGGCGAGATCACCGACGGCATGCGCCAGCAGATCCTGGTCGGAGGAGAGGACCCCGACTGCCATCGCGTACCTACTTCCGGGGGTGACATCGGCGTCACGCGTTTTCGTAGCGTCGAGGATACCACGCGGCCGGTCGATGCCGACCGGACCGTGCTCGTTCGGAGGTGCACTGTCCGCACCGCATGAGGCAAGGAGGCCACATGTCCGTTCCGCCCCCCGATACCACCGCACCCGGTGGTATCGACTACATCGCTGTCGAGGAGTCGGCGAGTTTTGTCGACCTGAAGAGGAGACATCGCAGCTTCGTCTGGCCTCTGACGGTCGCCTTCCTCGTCTGGTACTTCGCCTACGTGCTGCTGTCCTCGTTCGCAACGGAGTTCATGTCCACCCGGGTGTCGGGTTATGTCACGATCGGGCTGCTCCTCGGGCTCGCGCAATTCGTGACGACGTTCGCGATCACGATGGGCTACGTCTCGTACGCGAACCGCAGGCTCGACCCGCTCTCGGCGGAGATCCGTGCCGACCTCGAGGCCCGGGAGGCGGTGCGATGAGGGCGCTGACCGCCGCGGCCACGGTGACCGCCGACAACAACCCTGTCCTCAACATCTCGATCTTCGGTGCGTTCGTCGCGGTGACGCTGTTCATCGTCATCCGCGCCAGCCGCAACAACAAGACGGCGGCCGACTACTACGCCGCCGGCCGCTCGTTCACGGGCCCGCAGAACGGCTTCGCCATCGCCGGTGACTATCTGTCCGCGGCATCCTTCCTCGGCATCTGCGGTGCCATCGCGATCAACGGATATGACGGGTTCCTCTACTCCATCGGCTTCCTCGTGGCGTGGCTCGTCGCGCTGCTGCTGGTGGCGGAGCTCATGCGCAACACCGGCAAGTTCACGATGGCCGACGTGCTGTCGTTCCGGCTCCAGCAGAGTCCGGTGCGGATGGCGGCCGCCATCACGACTCTCGCGGTCTGCTTCTTCTACCTGCTGGCGCAGATGGCCGGGGCGGGAGGCCTCGTGTCGTTGCTGCTGGGCATCCACGAGCAGATCGGGCAGTCGATCGTCGTCGCCGTCGTCGGCGTGCTGATGATCGTGTACGTGCTGATCGGCGGCATGAAGGGTACGACCTGGGTGCAGATCGTCAAGGCGTTCCTGCTCATCGGCGGTGCCATCGTGATGACCATCTGGGTGCTTGCGATCAACGGCTTCAACTTCAACACGCTGCTGGAGTCCGCCGTCGCCGCATCGACGACCGACCCGAAGGACGCGATCCTCGGGCCCGGCCTGCAGTACGGCAAGAACCCGTGGGACTTCATCTCGCTCGCGATCGCCCTCGTGCTCGGCACGGCCGGCCTGCCGCACGTGCTGATGCGCTTCTACACGGTGCCCACCGCGAAAGAGGCGCGGCGCTCGGTGGTGTGGGCGATCTGGCTGATCGGCCTGTTCTACCTGCTCACCCTCGTCCTCGGCTACGGCGCGGGAGCTCTCGTCGGCCCCGACGTGATCAAGGCGGCGCCCGGCGGCGTCAACTCCGCAGCCCCCCTGCTCGCGCAGGCGCTCGGCGGACCGCTGCTGCTCGGGTTCATCTCGGCGGTCGCGTTCGCGACGATCCTCGCGGTCGTGGCGGGCCTGACCATCACGGCGGCGGCGTCGTTCGCGCACGACATCTACGCGAACGTCATCAAGAAGGGCAAGGTCGAGCCCGACGGCGAGGTCAAGGTCGCCCGGCGCACCGTCATCATCATCGGCGTGCTCGCGATCCTCGGCGGCATCGGCGTACAGGGTCAGAACATCGCGTTCCTCGTCGCGCTCGCCTTCGCTGTTGCGGCATCTGCAAACCTGCCGACGATCATCTACTCGCTGTTCTGGCGCCGATTCACGACTCGCGGCGCGGTCTGGAGCATGTACGGCGGGCTGGCCGCGGCCATCATCCTGATCGCGCTTTCGCCGGTGTTCTGGGGAACCGAGACGAGCGTCTTCAAGAACGTCGGCGTCGCGATCTGGCCGCTGAACAACCCCGGCATCGTGTCGATCCCGCTCGGGTTCTTCCTGGGCTGGCTCGGTTCGGTCACATCGCGTCGGGCAGAGGATCCGCGCAAGGCGGCCGAGATGGAGGTGCGTTCGCTCACCGGCCACGGCGCCGAGAAGGCGGTATCGCACTGATGCACTGACATCCGTCACCGACTCCGCAGCCGGCCTACACGGCGGTGGAGTCGGTGGCGGATGCCGGGGCCGCGGCGATGGCGTGAGCCTCGAGGTCCAACAGGAAGCGCTTGCGCTCCGGATGCCCGCCGTACTCGCCGATCGACCCGTCGCTGCGCACGACCCGATGCACAGGCAGCACGATCGAGAGGGGTGTGCGGGCGCAGGCGGAACCTGCGGCCCGGTGTGCACCGGGCGAGCCGGCCATGATCGCCACCTCACCGTACGATGCGGTCTCGCCGTACGGGATCTCACGAATCGCCTCCAGAGCGCGGCGCGCGAACCCGTCGACAGTGCCGAGATCCAGTGGCAGATCGAAGCCGCGACGAATGCCCGCGAAATACTCATCGAGCTGCGTCGTCGCCACTGCGGTCGCGTCGTCGTCGGGTACCGGTACGGCGCTGAGCCGACCGGCGATATCGGCGAGCGCCGCCTCGCGCGCGCCGACGGCGACCTCGAGCAGGTGGAGGAAAGCGAGGCCCTCGTCGGCGACGACGACGAGGGCCTCGCCGATCGGTGTCGGGTGCACCGAGTATGCGGCTGACCGGATCATGCGTCCCATGATGACGTGGCCACCGCAGCCACGGCGCCGTGAACGCCCCAACTGTGGAGAGTTCGCGAAAGAGGCATGCTGGGGAGAGGGCGATGCGCGTCGCCAGACCCTTCACATGGCCGCATCCGCCCGATCCGGTCCCAATCACGCGAAAACCCGCGGCGCTAACCCGTCCGGGCGGCCGCCGGAGCCTAAGGTGTGCAGTGTGTGGCGACCAGACGGCGGTGCCGTGCGAGGCGTGAGCGACGCTGACCACGGATACTCAGCGACTCCGGCCGACCTCGATATGTCAGAGCCGGGGGTGTCGGCCGCCCGGATCATCGAGTCAGAACGGGGGCGTCTGCGTGAAGAGACCGCGCAACTGGGTGGACGCTCCACGTTGCTGCGCTACACGGACACCGTCGACGCGGGCATCGACATCACCAAGGCGCATCCCGGCAGCCTGCCCCAGTTCATCACCGGTCGCTCGACACTGCTGTCCAACCTCTTCCGCGACGAGGTGGCTCTTCGCACGGCGCGTCTCGCCGCGGAGCGCATCGCCGCGAAGGACGTCGAGCTGCGCACCGCGCGAGGGCTCGACACCGTGCACCTTGCCGTCGCGATCGCCGGCTGGCGTATCGGTGGCGTCGCGTATTCGGCGCCGGTGCTGTTGCGGCCGCTGGCGATCCGCCGGCACCACGCCGATTTCGACCTGAAGCTGCACGGGGCCTTCACGGTCAATCCGGAGCTCGTGAACGCCGCCCGGACTCACTTCGGCATCGTCCTCGACGGTCGCGCGCTCGCCGAGCTCGCCTACGACAACGGCGTCTTCAAGCCGCAACCGGTGATCGACCACCTGCGCGCGCTCACGGCACACGTCGACACCTTCACGGTGCAGCCGCGGCTCGTCGTCTCGACCTTCGCTGACGTCTCTTCCGTGATGGCACGCGATGTCGGCGACCTCGACCACCCCGTTCTGCGGGCCCTCGCCGGTCACCAGGCGGATCGCGACGACCTGTCGGTGGTGCGCAAGCTGTCGCCCGCGGTCGACTCCGACGAGCGCCCGCCTGCCGCGGACCGGCTGCTCCTGGACGCCGACGCGGAGCAGGAGGCGGTGCTCGCGCGCATCGTCGCGGGCCAGTCTCTCGCGGTGCACACGCTGCCCGGAACGGGGGGCACCCAGACCGTCATCAACGCCGTCGGCGAACTGGTCCGCGCGGGGCGGCGCGTGCTCGTCGTCAGCGCCCGCCGGTCCACTCTGGACGGCGTGCGGCACCGGCTGGCAGGGATCGGACTGACGGGGCTCGCCGTTTCGCCGCGACACCTGCACCGTGACCTCATCCGTGCCATCGCTCGCAACGAGAAGGCGGCGCCGCCGAAGGTCGCCGATGTCGACGACGCGCTCGTGCGTCTCCGCGCCGTGCTGCGCGACTATCGCGATGCGCTCACGCAGCGGCATCCGCGGGTCGAGGTCTCGCCGCTGGAGGCCCTGCGCACTCTGACGAGGATCGCCGCGGCGACGCCGCAGCCGGCGGCAGCCACACGGTTCGACCTCGCGACCCTGCAGACCCTCGCCACCCGCCGCGCCGAGGCCGCCCACGCGCTCGCGACGGCCGCGCGTCTCGGAGAGTTCCGATTCGGACCCGACGACTCGCCCTGGTACGGCGTGGCCTTCGCGACGACGCAGGATGCGCGAGACGCACACGCCCTGGCCGGTCGGTTGCACCGCCGCGAGGTTCCGGCGATCCTGGAACGCGGCTACGCGCTCATCGCGCAGACGCGGATGCGGCCGTTCGCCACGGTGGCCGAGCTCGGCGCCTATGTCCAGCTCCTCCAGGGCATCCGCTCCTCGCTCGACCGCTTCAGCGTCACCGTCTTCGAGCGCCCGCTCGGAGAACTGGTCCAGGCGCACGCCCCGCGACGCGACTCGCCGTCGCTGTCGAGTGCGCAGCGGCGTCGGCTCAAGGCCCTGTCGAGGGAGTACGTGCGGCCGGGCATGCACATCACCGACATGCACGAGTCGCTCGCGCGCGTCCAGCAGCAGCGCACGCAATGGCAGCAGCTGGTCGAACCCGGGGTCGTCCCCGAGATCCCGCTGGGTCTGGATGAGGTCGCGGGCGCGTGTCAGCGCGTCGCCGCCGACCTGGCCGGACTCGACTGTGTGCTCGGCCGCACCGAATCACTCGCGTCGCTGCCGATCCCGCACCTGCTGCGCACGCTCGCCGGCCTGGCGGCGGAGTCGGACGTCTTCGACAACCTCGTCGAACGTGCGACCCTGCGCGGCGAGCTCGCCGAGATGGGCCTGGATGAGCTGCTCACCGAGCTGTCGGTGCGTCATGTGCCCGAAGAGCACGTCGCCACGGAGTTCGAGTTCGCGTGGTGGCAGTCGGCGCTGGAGGCGATGCTCCGCTCGGACCGCTCCCTGCTCGGCGCGAACACGGCCGTCGTGGACCGGCTGGAGCGCGACTACCGGCTCGTCGACGAGGCGCACGCGGCATCGGCAGGGCCGCTCCTGGCGGCGGAACTGGCGACGAAGTGGAAGATCGCGGTCGTCGACGAGGCCGACGAAGCGACGGCGCTCAAGCACCGGCTGCGCGCCGGTAGTGCGACGGCCACCGAGCTCGTCGCCGCCGCTCCCGCGCTCGTGCGGACCCTCGCTCCGGTGTGGCTGGCGTCGCCCTATGAAGTCCCGCAGATTCCGGACGCGTCGCCGTTCGATGTCGTCATCGTGGCGGATGCCGGGGCCCTCTGCCTCGCCGAGGCGGCGCCCGCGCTGCGGCGCGGGCGACAGGTCGTCGTGTTCGGCGACCCGGTGACCCAGAAGCCCACGCCGTTCCGCGTCGGGGCGGGAGCGCCGACGGCCGACGATGAACCCGACGTCGACTTCGACGAGGTCAGCGTGTTCTCGCGGCTCGCGGAGCTGATCCCCGTCGACACGCTGACGCGGAGCTATCGCGCCGGCGGCGAAGACCTGGCCGAGCTCGTCAATGACGCGTTCTATGAGGGCCGGCTCGTCTCGCTTCCCTGGGCGGGCTCGTACCTCGGGCGGGGGAGCCTCAGCGTCGACTACGTCGAGGGCGGCACCGGCACGCCGGACCCGGTGACCGGGGCGGTCGAGAGCCCCGATGCCGAGGTGGCCCGGGTCGTCACCCTCGTCGTCGAGCACGCCGTCAACCGTCCGACGGAGTCGCTCATGGTTGTGACCGCATCGGTGCGCCACGCCGAGAGGGTGCGCCAGGGTGTGGCCGCGGCCTTCGCCGGACGTTCGGATGTCGCGGACTTCGTCGGCCGCGACACGGCCGAACCGTTCGCCGTGCTCGGGCTGGAGGAGTCGGTCGCCGAGAGCAGGGACAGGGTGGTGTTCTCGCTCGGTTTCGGTCTGACCAAGCACGGGCGGGTGCTCACCGACTTCGGCGACCTGTCGGGGCCGGACGGCGAGCGCCTGCTCACGGTCGGCATGACGCGCGCACGCCGATCGATGGTGATCGTCTCGTCGATTCGCCCGTCGGCATTCGACGAGGGCAGGCTGGAGTCGGGTGCCGCGACCCTCATGTCGATCCTCAGCGGCGTCGCCGCCCGGGCGCGGCAGTCGCGGCTGGAGGATCTCGCCGACCCGCTGACCCTGACCCTCGCCAGGCACTTGCGCGCGCTCGGCGTCTCGGTCGACGTCGACTACCGTGGCCGGCTGCCGCTCGTCGCTCAGTACAAGGGCAAGGCCGTTGTGGTGGAGAGCGACTCCGACACCGTCCGCGAGACGCTGCGTGAGAGCCTGCGGCTGCGGCCGCAGGTGCTGCGGCGGCTGGGCTGGCACTACGTCCGTGTGCACGCGTTCGACCTGTACAGCGACCCTGCCGGAGTCGCCTCACGCATCGCGGCGATCCTCGGCGCCCCGCCCGAGGCGTCGGCGGCGGACTCGGCGACGCAGCCGATCGATGTCGTCGAGTGACGAGAACCCTCCGCGCCAGCGCGTTGTGCGAGTGCGCGGTGCGCGCCGCGCGCGGCTGACTCCGGCGCCCGGGACGGATCCCGCTCCCGAGCTTGCCCCGGAACGGTCCCAGGGGTCGTCGGCGGATGCCCCGGCGTCCGGTCCCAACGACGAGCGCATGCGTCGCGACGTGCCACCGCACTATTGAGTCGAAGCGTGGAACGCGCGAGTCGAAGCGTGGAACGCGCGTCAGGGGCGGGGCTGCTTCTCCAGCAGGTCGCGGATCTGAACGAGCAGCTCCTGCTCCGTGGGCAGCTCCGGCTCCTCGGACACGCCCGCCTTCGCAGCGGCGCGCTCCTTGAACACGTTCATCGGGTACACGAACACGAAGTAGACGACGATGGCGACCGCGAAGAACGTGATGACCGCGGTGAGGAGGTTGCCGATCGGGAAGATGACCTCCCCGTACAGTCCCTGCACGGGAATGCCGATGTTGCCGCTGGCGTCCGCCTTCCAGAACAGCGCGATGATGGGGTTGATGATGGCTTCCACCAGCGCGTTCACGAGGGCCGTGAAGGCACCGCCGATGACCACCGCGACGGCGAGGTCGATGACGTTGCCGCGCATGATGAAGTCCTTGAAGCCCTTGATCATGGTGCTTCTCCCTGTCTCCGGCGATCGCCGGTCTATGAGCCCGACGATGCGGGCGAGGATGAGGGTGCGGTCCCGGACTTCGATGAAGTCGGAGCGGATGTCGCCGCGCTGCTCGCGGCATCCTTCTTCGCGCTGGACGAAGCGCCGGCGCGCGAGTCGGTGCGGTAGAACCCCGACCCGTTGAAGGTCACTCCGACGGTACCGTACTGCTTGCGCAAGCGACCGCCGCACTCGGGGCACTCGGTGAGGGCTGCGTCGGAGAACGACTGGACGGCGTCGAAGTGGTGGCCGCACTGCGTGCAGGCGTATGCGTAGGTGGGCATATATCCTCGGATGTCTTGCGATGGTGCGATGTCAGCGTCGGCTCGAAGCGAGCGCGACGGTGCGGGTGGGGGTGACGACGCCCGTGACCGGCTGGTCGTGGACATCGCGGGGGACCTCGTCGACGAGCTCGGAGTCGAACACGACGGCGTACACGGGCGGGCAGCGCTCCATCGAGCCGATCGTCTTGTCGAAGTAGCCGCGTCCCCAGCCGAGTCGCATGCCGGTGCGGTCGATGGCGGCGGCGGGCACGATCAGCAGGTCGACGTCGTTCACGGCCAGCGGGCTGAGCACGTCGCCTACCGGCTCGGGCATGCCGAACAACCCCTCCGCGATGTCGCCGTCGGGGTCGGCGATGGCCCAGTCGAGCAGCCCGTCCCGGCGCGTGATGGGCAGGAGAACGCGGATGCCGCGGCGCACCGCGTCGGCGACGAACTCGTGGGTTCCGGGTTCGGTGGGCGTCGACAGGAAGCACGAGACCGAACGGGCGCCCATTCTGTCGACGAGGGCGTCGAGCTGGGACTTCACGCCCGCTGCCGCAACGGCGCGGGCGGCGTCGGACCGCTGCTGCCGACGTTCGCGGAGTTCCGCACGCAGCGCGCGTTTCGCGTCGTCGATCCTGTCGGTCATGGTCCGATTGTAGGCGGGGCCGGGCTCATGTCCTCGCCCGCCCGGGCGGATCGGTCAGACGCGCCCGGTAGGGTGGCGGCATGACTTCCACCCCCATCAAGGCCGTGATTCCGGCGGCCGGTCTTGGCACGCGCTTCCTCCCCGCGACGAAGGCGATGCCGAAGGAGATGCTGCCCGTCGTCGACAAGCCCGCGATCCAGTACGTCGTCGAAGAGGCCGTCGATGCGGGAATCGCCGACATCCTCATCATCCTGGGACGCAACAAGAACAACATCTCCAACCACTTCGACTCCGTGCCCGAGTTGGAGTCGAACCTGGTCAACAAGGGCGACCTCGACAAGCTCAGCCGCGTGCAGGCATCCACCGAGCTCGCCGACATCCACTTCGTGCGCCAGGGCGAGCCTCGCGGTCTCGGTCATGCCGTGCTCCGAGCTCGCCATCACGTCGGGGACTCGACGTTCGCCGTGCTGCTCGGCGACGACCTGATCGATGAGCGCGATCCGCTCTTGACGAAGATGATCGCCGAGAACGCGGCATCCGGCCTCACCGTCATCGCTCTCATGGAGGTCGATCCCGAGCACATCCACATGTACGGCGCGGCCGCCGTGGAGCCGACCGGGGACCCGGAGGTCGTCCGCGTCACCGGGCTCGTCGAGAAGCCGAAGAAAGAGGATGCGCCGTCGAACTACGCCGTGATCGGACGCTATGTGCTCACGCCACACGTGTTCGACATCCTTGAGCGCACAGAGCCGGGAAAGGGTGGTGAGATCCAGCTCACCGACGCGTTGCAGGAGCTCGCCGTCACCGACGGTGTGCTCGGCGTCGTCTTTCGTGGGCGCCGCTACGACACGGGCGATAGGCTCGACTACATCAAGGCCATCGTGCAGCTTGCGGCCGATCGCGAGGACCTCGGACCCGATCTGCGTCCCTGGCTCAAGGATTTCGCGGCGGCGCTCTGAGTCTGAAGTGGTCGGGTAGCGGAGGGGACCGCATGAGGGAGCGTCGGTGGATCTGACCGCGCCGCGGCAGCACGGCCCGATCTCGATCCGGCTCATCAAACAGCGTGACGCGCGCATTCTGCAATCCGAGTTGCTGAGCAACCGCGGATGGTTGCGCCCGTGGGAGGCGACGAGCCCCGACGGGCCGGTCTCGTTCGACATGCGCTTGGGGATTCGGCGCCTGCTGCAGCAATACCGTGACGGTGGCGGAGTGCCGTTCGTCATGGAGTACGACGGCGAGGTCGCTGGGCAACTGAACGTCTGGGGCATCGCCCGCGGCTCGCTGTCATCGGCGACGATCGGCTACTGGGTCAGCGAGCGGTTCGCCGGGCGCGGCATCACGCCGACCTCGGTGGCGCTTGCGACGGACGTCTGCTTCCGCGAGCTGGGCCTGCACCGCATGGAGATCTGTATCCGCCCGGAGAACAGCGCGAGCCTGCGGGTCGTCGCGAAGCTGGGCTTCCGCTACGAGGGGATGCGGCGGCGATACATTCACATCGCCGGTGACTGGCGCGACCACTACGCGTTCGCGCTCGTGCGCGAAGAGGTGCCGGAGGGGGTGCTGCAGCGGTGGATCGGGGGTCGGGCGCCTGTTCACGCGGCGGACGTGCCGCCTGCGGATCGGGTGGGTTGAGGCGCAGCGGCGCCCGCCGGTCGCGGGGTATAGCAAACCTTCAAGGTGAACGTGAACCTCAGACACGCGGGGTGCCTGCCGCGTTGACCTGACCGGCGGCCCTACCGTTGAGGCCATGGGTGGACAGGTTCTCGGCGGTGGCGTCGTCGTTCTCGTCGCCGTTGTCCTGTGGCTCGTGTATCTGCTGCCGTCGTGGCACGGGCGCCACCGCTACTATGCGGCCGAGCGCAATGCCGTACGCCTGAATCAGGCGCTGCGCGTGCTCGCCGAGACGAGCGAGACCCCGCAAGAGGTGCGGCTGGAGCTGAATGCGCGCACCGCGCTCGCGCAGCAGCGTCTCGCCCGGCGGGCGCAGTCGGAGCGCGAGCAGGCCCGACT
>NZ_JBASZT010000041.1:0-29920 GCF_049661145.1 Microbacterium sp. | reverse complement strand
GTCGCGGCGTTCGCGCTCGCGACGGCGACGGTGTCCGGGCTCGTTGTCACGGCGGGTGTGGATGCCGCGGTCGCGGCGCACGTGCCGCCGTCGGTGGCGGCGGCATCCGTGTCGTCGACCGTGCCGCACACGACGGTCGTCGACCCGGTGCGCCAGGCGGAATACTGGCTCGACGAGTACGGCGTGCGCGACGCGTGGGCGACGACCCGGGGCAAGGGCGCGACGATCGCGATCATCGACACGGGCATCGGCCGCACGCCTGTGGAGTTCTCCGGAGCGGTCGTGGGCGGAGCGGACTTCTCGGGGGCGGGGTCCTCCGACGGGAGGACCCCCGTCGGCGCGGTCGACGGGAACCACGGCAGCTGGGTGGCCTCGCTCGCCGCAGCGCGCGGCACCGGTGCCGACACCGGGATGATCGGCGTGGCGCCGGAGGCGAGCCTGCTGTCGATCTCGATCGGGTTCGGCGCGGCATCCGCCGTCCCCTTCGTGCAGCAGGTCGCCGACGCCATGACGTGGGCCGTCGACCACGGCGCCGACATCATCAACCTCTCCTTCACGACCAACACTCTGACGTGGGATCCGCTGTGGGACACGGCATTCCAGTACGCGTTCGATCACGACGTCGTCGTGGTCGTCGCCGCCGGCAACCGTGGCACCGGTACCGATCGAGTGGGAGCGCCCGCCACGATCCCGGGAGTGCTCACGGTCGGGGGTGTCAACCGCGCGGGCGTCGCAAGCGCCGAAGCGTCGACGCAAGGGATCACGATCGGTATCTCGGCACCCAGCGAGCGGCTGCTCGGAGTGTCGGCGGACGGCCAGATCGTGGAGTGGGACGGCACGAGCGGCGCCGCTCCCCTCGTGGCCGGCATCGCCGCTCTCGTCCGTTCGGCGCACCCGGAGCTCGACGCGAACAATGTGATCAACCGGATCATCAAGACCGCACGGCCGGCCGCCGGGGCCACCTCCGTGCCGGACAAGAACTACGGATTCGGGCTGATCGACGCCGCGGCCGCCGTCGCCGCGAGCATCCCTACGGTCGGTGTGAGCCCGCTTCCCGGCCCCACACTCGCCGAATGGGTGCGGCTGTACCGGCGTGCAGAGGTCGTGCCCCAGCCGGTGCCGACATCGGCACCGGTGCAGCTCGATCCGCTCCCGAAGGCCGATCAAGTGGAGCGGCGATCGCCGCTGCTGCCGAGCGCGGACACCCTCCGCTACGGGACGACACCGCTCGTCGGGGGCACCATGGCCGCTATACTGGTCGCGCTCGGCGTCACTGCTGCTGCCCGACGCATCAGATCGGAGCGCGCACCCCGTGCTCCGAGCCGTTGATTCAAGGAGTCTTCCCTGTGACTGCCCCAGCGACCAGCACTGCCGTTCCCAAGATCCTCATCGTCGGCGGTGGCTACGCCGGCTTCTACACCGCGTGGAAGCTCGAGAAGCGTCTACGCAAGGGCGAGGCCGAGGTCACGATCGTCGACCCGTTGCCCTACATGACCTACCAGCCGTTCCTCCCGGAGGTGGCCGCCGGTGAGATCGAGGCGCGGCACGTCGTCGTCGGGCTGCGTCGTCACCTCAAGAGAACGCATGTCATCACGGCAAAGGTCACCGGAATCGATCACGCGAACCGGACCGCGACCATCACTCCCGAAGACGGCGAGCCGTGGCAGGCGAGCTACGACCAGATCGTGGTGACCGCTGGTGCCGTGTCGCGGACGTTCCCGATCCCCGGCATCGCCGACAACGCGATCGGCCTCAAGACGATCGAAGAGGCCGTTGCGATCCGTGACCGCATCATTTCGAACTTCGACCGCGCGGCGAACCTCCCGCCCGGTCCTGCGCGCGACCGCCTGCTCACGGTCGTCGTGGTCGGCGGCGGATTCGCCGGCATCGAGGTCTTCGCCGAGACGCGGGCGCTGGCCTCGTCGCTGCTGAAGGACTACCCGCAGCTGCGATTCGAGGACACCCACTTCCACCTGATCGAGGCGATGGGCCGGATCATGCCGGAGGTCTCGCTGCCCACGAGCGAGTGGGTGCTCAAGAGCCTCGCGAAGCGCGGCGCCTCCGTTCACCTCGACACGCAGGTCACCGGAGCGGTGGGCGGCGATGTCGAGTTGTCGACGGGTGAGGTCATCCCGACCGACCTCATCATCTGGGCGGCCGGCGTCATGGCCAACCCCACGGTCGTGCGGGGCAGTGACCTGCCCATCGAGGAGCGCGGCCGTATCCGCACGCGCGCCGATCTTCGCGTCGGGACCGCCGATGAGGTCGTCGAGGGAGCCTGGGCCGCGGGCGACGTGTCGGCCGTGCCCGACCTCACCGGCAAGGGTGTCGGAGGCTACTGCGTACCGAACGCGCAGCACGCCGTTCGTCAGGCGAAGCTCCTCGCGAAGAACATCGTCGCCGTGTTGCGCGACGAGGTGCCGCATGAGTACATCCACAAGAACCTGGGCGCCGTCGCCGGTCTCGGCCTGTACAACGGCGTCTTCCAGTCGGGCAACATCGCGCTCAAGGGCTTCATCGCGTGGTGCGCGCACCGTGGTTACCATGGGCTTGCGATGCCGTCGTGGGAGCGCAAGTGGCGCGTGCTATGGGGCTGGTGGCACAACCTCTGGCTCGGCCGCGACAACGTGACGCTTCAGTCGGTGCAGCACCCGCGCTACGTCTTCGAAGAGTTCGCCGCGCGTCCGCGCCCGGCAGCTCCCGTTGAGGCGCCTGCGGTTCCCGCCGCGCCGGCCGTTGCTGCCGCGCCGGAGGCCGCCGCTCCGGCCGCCGACCCGAAGGCCCCGGCCAAGAAGGCTCCCGTGCGGAAGGCCCCGGCGAAGAAGGCGCCCACCAAGGCGACGACCGAGGCCTGAGCCACGGGTTAGCCTGGTTGCCGGGCCCCCGTAGCCCAATGGCAGAGGCAGGCGACTTAAACTCGCTCCAGTCTGGGTTCGAGTCCCAGCGGGGGTACGGCTGCTTCTTCCCTCGATGATGCGATGGAGGCACCTTCACCGGCAGCGCCAGAAGCCGCGGCGCCGTGAGCGACGCCGCGGTTGCTCGGCGTCGCGGGGAGTTTCCGGGGGAACCGCCCGTTGCACTCGTCGAGCTCGCCATGCGGAGACTTCGGCTTCGACGTCACGGGTCAGGGTGATGACAGGCGGGCCGCCCAACAGTTGCCGCCGGGCCTCGATCACGCGACGATTGAAGTCATCCAGCATCTCGCGCACGTCGACCTCGCGGGCGAGACCATCGAGGCGGTCATCGAGCCTGGCATCCTCCGCGCGAAGGGTGAGTGCGGCGGGGCCGAGCCCCTGCAGCTGTTCCGTTTCGATCTTGCGACGGATCCACCAGTCGGGATCGTGCGGGCGGTCCAGCCCTGGCAGCGGCTTGCCCGAGCCGGGCAGGTCGTCGAAATCGCCGCGGCGGATCGCCTGCTGAATCGCGACTTCGACCACCTCGTCGACGTGGAGATGGTTCAGCCCCGGCGAGGGTTCGTGATCGGGCAGCATGTTTCAACGGTACGTCCTGGTCTTCTGGAATCAGGACTGAGGAGTGCTGCGGTTCGCGATCTCGTCCGGAGTCGCCGTTTCTGCGAGTTCCGCCGCTGCCCGGTATCCGATGGTTCGGAGGCGCCGAATTGCGGGGGTGCGGCGCTCATGCTCGGCGCCGGATGGCCCGTCATGCAGCACGACCTCGGTGTGCCGGTGGGCTTTGCCGGCATCGTCACCATGATCATCGCGCCGGCACCGTGCTCTCCAGTCTCGCCTCGGAGCGAGTCACTCGCCGCTTCGTGGCTGGTCTGGTCACCGCCGTCAGCGTCGGCATGACCGCCGCGGCGCTCGTCGGGTTCGGCGCGATCTCCAGCTGGGTGGGTATGTGGGTGCTGCCTTGAAAAGCCGACGCGTGGGCTCCAGTCCTGACCGGAGCGAGACGGAGGCTCATCTAGGCTAGAGAGTCTCGACGCGCGAAGGAACCGGATCATGAGCCTCGACCTGCTCGCCGCAGGCCTGCCTGCCGGCTCCGCGGGCTCTTCGCCCACGACGCCGTGGACCGGCCCGGCGGCGTACTGGCCGGGGCGCACGAGCGCCGTCGCGGATCTTCCCGCGCCCGTCGCCACGATCGACGTCGATGCGCTCCGCTACAACGCGCTCGATCTCGTCGTCCGTGCCAGCGGAGTTCCCATTCGCGTCGCGAGCAAATCGATCCGCGTCCGTGGTGTGCTCGATGCGACCCTCGCATTGGCCGGATACCGAGGCATCCTCGCCTTCACCCTCGCCGAGGCGCTGTGGCTCGCCGAGACCCACGACGACATCGTGCTCGGCTATCCGACCGCCGACCGTGCGACGCTCGCGCGGCTGATCGCCGATGAGCGGGCCACCGCCCGCATCACGCTCATGGTCGACGACCTCAGTCAGCTCGACCTTGTCGACGCCGTCGCCGTGCCGGCGTCCCGCGCGGAGGTGCGCGTGGCGATCGACGCCGACGCGTCGTGGCGCGCACCCGTGCTCGGTCACGTCGGGGTGCGCCGGTCGCCGGTTCATGACGCGGCCGAGGTCGCCCGCCTGGCCCGCGCGATCGCCCGCCGACCCGGGTTCCGCCTCGTCGGTCTCATGATGTACGAGGCGCAGATCGCCGGACAGCCGGACGACGCCGGCCCCGGCGCGGCCGTCGTCCGCTGGGTGCAGCACCGCTCCGCGCAGGAGCTGCTCGACCGACGCGGCGCGATCGTGGCAGCGTTGCGTGAGATCGCCCCGCTCGAGTTCGTCAACGGTGGTGGCACCGGATCGCTGGAGTCCACGTCATCCGACCTCGCCGTCACCGAGATGACCGCCGGCAGTGGGCTGCTCGCCGGGCACCTGTTCGACGGCTACCGCGCCTTCGCCCCGGCGCCGGCGGCTGCCTTCGCGCTCGACGTCGTGCGCAAGCCGGCGGCAGACATCGTCACTGTCCTCGGCGGCGGCTGGATCGCGTCCGGTCCGTCAACTGGATCCCGCCGACCGCTGCCGGTCTGGCCTGCCGGCCTGCACCTGCTGCGTCGAGAGGGTGCCGGCGAGGTGCAGACCCCGCTGCGGGGGGCAGCGGCGCGGGCGCTCGGCGTGGGGGACCGCGTGTGGTTCCGTCACGCCAAGAGCGGCGAGCTCGCCGACCGCACCGACCGCTACCACCTCACATCCGACGACCGCGTCGTCGGAGAGGCGACAACCTATCGCGGCGAAGGGAAGACGTTCCTCTGATGACCAGACCCGGCGGCGCATGGCAGAACTGGGCGCGCACCGAGAGTGTGCGACCCCAGCGCGTCGAGTACCCGTCGACGATCGCCGCGGTACGCCGGTCGGTGCACGCGGCCGTCCAGCAGGGGCGCCCCATCAAGGCCGTCGGCACCGGCCACAGCTTCACCGGGATCGCCGTCGCTCCCGGCATCCTGCTCGAGCTGACCGACCTTTCCGGCCTGGTCTCGGTCGATCGTGAGCGCTCCCGGGCCACGGTCCTCGCGGGCACCCGCCTGCACCGCATCCCCGCACTTCTCGCGCCCTACGGTCTCGCGATGACGAACCTCGGCGACATCGACCGGCAGTCCATCGCCGGGGCGATCTCGACCGGCACGCACGGTACCGGGCTGCGCTTCGGTGGCATTGCGACGCAGGTCGTCGGCGTCACCCTCGTCACGGCGGACGGCGAACTGCTCACGGTGAGCGAGGATGAGAACGCCGACCTGCTGCCCGCCGTCGCCCTCGGACTCGGTGCCCTCGGCATCCTCGTCGAGGTGACGCTCCAGTGCGTGCCGGCGTTCGTCCTGCACGCCGTCGAGCGCCCCGAGCCGCTGGACGCTGTTGTCGCGGACATGCAGGAGCGGGCGAAGGATGCCGACCACTTCGAGTTCTACTGGTTTCCGCACACCGACGTCGCGCTCACGAAGACCAACACGCGCCGGGAGTCGGAGGCCGGTACCCGCCCCCTGCGCCCCGCTTCGAAGTTCGTCGACGATGTGCTCGTGGGAAACGGGGTGCATCAGGCCGCGTGCAGCGTCGGACGCGCGGTGCCGGCGCTCGTGCCGAGCATCAACCGTCTTTCGGCAAGGGTGTGGGGGAATCGGGAGTTCTCCGACCTGTCGCCGCGGGTGTTCGCGACCAGTCGCGGCGTGCGTTTCCGCGAGATGGAGTATGCCGTCCCTCTGGAGCGGGTCGCGGAGGCGTTCCGGGCCGTGCAGCGCGTCATCGACGAGAACGGCTGGCGCGTCGAGTTCCCCGTCGAGGTCCGCTGCGCCGCGGGCGACGACCGGTGGCTGTCCACGGCGCACGGCCGCGACAGCGGATACCTCGCCGTCCACCGGTACTGGCGGGTCGATCCCGCCGAATATTTCGCCGCCGTCGAGGAGATCATGCTCGCCCACGACGGGCGCCCGCACTGGGGCAAGCTGCACACGCTTTCCGCGCCGGCGCTGCGCGAGCGCTACCCGCGCTTCGACGACTTCGTCGCGCTGCGCGACCGGCTCGACCCCGACCGCCGGTTCCGCAACGCCTACCTGGACCGCGTGCTCGGCGCGTGAACCCGCAGCTCGGGACGTGAGTCCGGCGCCCCGGGGTGACCGGTCCACCACCTGTTCGGAGGCGCCGATCCGCGGATGCTTCGGCATCCGACCCGCGCTTCGGCGCCCCTCGACGGCGCGGATGCGGCGGGTGGGTGGGGAACGGCTGGGAGTGCGGTCATCCGACGGCGATGGCCGTGACCGCGCCGATAGGATAAGCGTCAGTCGATGGGAGTCCTATGGAATGGCTGATCCCGGTTCTGATCGTCGTCGCGCTGGTGGTGATCGTCGGCATCTACCTGTGGGCGACGTACAACTCGCTCGTTGCGCTGAATGTGCGCGTGGACGAGGCGTGGAGTGACATCACTGTCCAGCTCAAACGTCGCGCCGACCTGCTGCCCAACCTGATCGAGACCGTGAAGGGATACGCGGCGCACGAGAAGGCGGTGTTCGAGAACGTCACCCGCGCGCGAGCCGAGACGCTCTCGGCGGGCTCTCCCGCCGAGGCGGGAGTAGCCGAGGGGCACATGCAGCAGGCGCTGAAGTCGCTGTTCGCCGTCGCCGAGGCCTATCCGCAGTTGCAGGCGAGCCAGAACTTCCTGCAGCTGCAGCAGTCGATCGTCGATACGGAAGACAAGATCCAGGCCTCGCGGCGCTTCTACAACGGGGGCGTCCGCGAGCTCAACACCAAGATCAAGGTCTTCCCGAACAACCTCTTCGCCCGCAACCTCGGCTTCCATGAGCGCGAGTTCTTCGAGGTCGTGGACGGCGCGGCGATCGCCGAACCGCCGCGCATTCAGTTCTAACGCGAAAGTCTCGCGACATGAGCCAGACCTTCTCGCCCCACGGCGCGGCAGCGCCCCTGAAGAGCTGACCCGATGTACTCCGCGATCGCGCGGAACAAGCGCAACACCTGGCTGATTCTCGGCGGTTTCGTCGCCGTGCTCGGACTCATCGGTCTGGCCGCGGGATGGCTCGCGGGCAACAACTGGTGGGTCAGCGCATTCGTGCTGGTCGGCGCCGCAGGGTATGCGACGGCGCAGTACTTCCTCGCCGACCGCGAGGCGATCGCGCTGTCGGGTGCGCAGGTTGTCACGCGCGACGAGGCGCCCCGCTACTACCGGCTCGTCGAGAACCTGTGCATCACGACCGGCACGCCCATGCCCACCCTCTACGTCGTCGACGATCCGGCCCCGAACGCCTTCGCCACGGGGCGCACTCCCGACAAGGCCGCGATCACGGTTACGACGGGACTGTTCGAGCTCATGACCGACCGCGAGCTGGAGGGCGTGCTGGGGCACGAGCTCGGTCACATCCGCAACTACGACATCCGGGTCTCACTCGTCGTGTTCGGCCTGGTCGTGGCGGTCGGCCTGATCGCCGACGTCCTCATGCGCGTCGCGTTCTTCGGAGGCGCCCGGCGCGGCGGCAACAATCAATCGCAACTGCTCTTTCTCCTCTTCGGCGTCGTCGCCGCGATCGTCGCCCCGCTGCTGGCGGGGATCGTGCAGGCATCCGTCTCGCGCCAACGCGAGTACCTCGCCGACGCGACCAGCGCGCTGACGACCCGCGACCCCGACGGGCTCGCGTCGGCGCTCGGCAAACTGGGGAAGTACGGCCGCCCGCTGGCGAAGCCGAACACGTCGATGGCGCACCTGTGGATCAGCGATCCACTGCGGCCGGGTGCGGTCTCACGGCTGTTCGCGACCCACCGGCCCATCCCCGACCGGATCGCCCGGCTGCAGCACATGGGCGATCGATTCTAACTCGAAAGTCTCGCAACATGTGCCAGACTTTCTCGCCCCACGGCGCGGCAGCGCCCCTGAAAAGCTGATGCGAAAGTCTCGCAACATGTGCCAGACTTTCTCGCCCCACGGCGCGGCAGCGCCCCTGAAAAGCTGACCCGAAACTCACTCGCTCACACCACGCGCTCGTGGCGCTCACCGCCGAGCACGCTCGCGAGATCGTCTGCGGCGTCTCCCCACCGTCCGACCGAGATCGACTCCAGGCCCTGCCACCGCGCGGCGGAGCGCAGTGCATCCGCGATCCGCTCGACATCCTCCCGCGGATGGGCGGCTTCCGCCGCCGGCTGCTCCCACCACGCCGACTGCACGCGCAGCGTTGAGCGTGCGCGATCGGCTTTCAGGTCGACGCGTCCGACGACGTCGTCGTCCCGCAGCACCGGCAGGCTGTAATAGCCGTACCGGCGCTGCGCGGCGGGAGTGTAGATCTCGATGCGGTAGTCGAAGTCGAACAGGCGCTGCGCGCGCTCGCGGAACCACACCACCGGATCGAAGGGTGTCAGGATCGTCGCACCCTCGATCCGGCGCGACAGCTTCGCATCGCGATGGCGCCACGCGGGCAACGACCGGCCCGCGCGCTCCCACCCGATGACCCGCACCGGCTCCAGCTCGTGGGCGTCGACGAGGTCGGAGACCGCCCCGAGGATCGCGCCGCGATCGCGGATGCGCCAGTAGTCCGCGAGATCGGATGCCGTGGCCACCCCCGACGCGCGGGCCGCCCGCCGCACCAGCTCACGGATGGCGTCGTCACGGGGCACCTCCGTGCGCTCTTGATCGGGGATCACCTGCTCGGCGAGCGCGTAGACCCGCTCGAACCCGCGACGCCCCGCGATCGCGACCTCGCCGAACAGCCACAGGTACTCGAGGCTGTTCTTTACGGCATCCCAGTCCCACCACGGGCCGCGCGAAACCCGGCGCAGCTCGTGGTCGAACTCGGCAGGTCGCAGCGGCCCCCGCGCCGCGAGTTCGTCGCGCACCCACTGCACGATCGGCGCGTGATGCTCGACGAAGCCGTCTGTGCCGGGGCCGTACTTGTCGCGCATCGCCCGCATGCGAAACGCGAACAGCCCCCAGTCGCGGCGCGGGATGAAGGCGGCCTCGTGTGCGCGGTACTCCGTGTAGGGTCCCCCACGAGCGAGCACGAGGCGGTCGAGGCGTGCCGTGTCGTAGGGACCGAGCCGGGAGAACAGTGGCAGATAGTGCGATCGGGCGAAGACATTGACGGAGTCGATCTGCAGTGCCGCCATCCGCTGCAGCGCGATGTTCATCGTACGCACGCCCGGGTCGGCCGCATCGAGGCTCGACGGCCTGGCGCGCCCGAAGCCCTGGGCGGCCAGCGCGATGCGTCGCGCCTGGGGGCGGGTCAGCTGCGGCGAGCGAGAGGTGGTGGGCACGAGCCACAGCCTAGACACCATCACGGACATGCCCGCAGTGCGGGCCTGCGCGAGCCAGCTCTCCGCTCCACAGCACGCCCTTTCGGCATCCGTGGCACCCGCGGCAAAGGCGCGGTGCGGCATATGCGGCGCCCTAGACTGGCGGGATGACCGGCTCCGACGACACCGCGAAGCAGCGGGAGCGCGGCACTCTGCTCGACGTCCTCACGGGCCGCCGTGTCTCGACCGAGATCGACGCAGGCCTGCCGCGGGGCCTACGGGTCGCCACCGCGTACGCCTGGCGCTTCGTCGTGCTGGCGGTGGCCGTCGGCATCCTCATCTGGCTCGTGATCCAGCTCAAGCTGCTGGTCATCCCGTTGATGGTCGCCATCCTCGTGACGGCCCTGCTGTGGCCGGCGTTCACGTGGATGCTACGGCGCGGCGTGCCGCGGTGGCTCGCCATCGTGGCGTCGGTGGTCGGGACGCTCGCGATCGTCGGTGGCCTGCTGTGGCTGGCGATCTGGCAGATCACACAGCAATGGCGGAGCGTGCGCGACAAGACCGTCGCTGCGATGGACCAGTTCCGGCAGTACCTCATCGACGGACCCCTGCACCTGACGCCCACCCAGATCGACGACCTGCTGAAGCAGGCGGGGACCTATCTGCAGCAGCAGGCCGAGGTGCTGTGGTCGGGAGCGCTGGTCGTCGGGTCGACGGTCGGCCACGTCGCGACCGGCGCCGTGCTTGCCCTGTTCATCCTGCTGTGCACGCTCGCCGACGGCGCCGGCATCTGGCGGTGGGTCGTGCGCCTGTTTCCGCGGCGTGCGCGCACGGAGGTCGACGGTGCGGGCCGGGCCGGCTGGGCGACCGTCGTGACCTACGCGCGCACGCAGCTGCTCGTGGCCACGATCGACGCGACCGGCATCGCCCTCGGCGCCGCCCTGCTCGGTGTACCACTGCCCATCCCGATCGGAGTGCTCGTCTTCCTCGGCGCCTTCGTGCCTTTCGTCGGCGCCATCGTGACCGGTGCGCTCGCCGTCTTTCTCGCGCTCGTCTACAACGGACCGTGGATCGCGCTGTGGATGCTCCTCGTGGTCTTGGCGGTGCAGCAGATCGAGGGACACATCCTGCAACCGCTGCTCATGGGCTCGGCCGTCAAGGTCCACCCCCTCGCCGTCGTGCTCGTCGTCGCCGGCGGCGCCATGATCGCCGGCATCCCCGGCGCGCTGTTCGCTGTGCCGCTGGCCGCGTTCATCAACGTCGTCGCGGTCTATCTCGGCCGACATCGCGACGGCGCAGGTCCCCCGCTGTCGCCCGGCGATGCCGATCTGATCTGGAGCACCGTGCCGCGCAGCAGGAGGACCCCCGCGTGAACATCCCGACCCTGGCGGAGTTCGAGGACGCCGCCGCCGTTCTCGATGGCGTGGTCGTCAAGACCCCTTTCGACGTCTCCGAGCACCTCACCGAGGTGCTGGGCGCCCCGGTTCACCTCAAGCTCGAGAACCTCCAGCGCACCGGCTCGTTCAAGATCCGCGGCGCCACCTATCGACTCTCGCGCCTGACTGCGGAAGAACGCGCGCGCGGAGTGGTCGCCGCCTCCGCCGGCAACCACGCCCAGGGTGTCGCGCTCGCCGCACAGAAGCTCGGCATTCCCGCGACGATCTTCATGCCGCTCGGCGTGCCGGTGCCGAAACTCCTCGCGACGCGCGGTTACGGCGCCGAGGTCGTGCTGGAGGGCGCGACCGTGGAGACCCCGCTGCGCCTGGCCGCGGAGTACGCCGAGCGCACTGGCGCCGTTCTCATCCACCCGTTCGACCACCGCGATGTCATCATCGGTCAGGGGACGCTCGGCCTCGAACTGTGGGATGCCGTGCCCGAACTCGACACGGTCGTCGTCGGCATCGGCGGGGGAGGTCTTATCGCCGGCGTCGCGGCCGCCGTGAAGGCGAGGGCCGTGGCCGTCGGTCGAACAGTGCGCGTGATCGGCGTGCAGGCCGAGAACTCCGCCGCCTACCCGTCCTCGCTCGCGGCGGGCGAGCCGCTGACGGTGCCGACCACTCCCACGATCGCCGACGGCATCGCCGTCGCCCGTCCGGGAGATGTGCCCTTCGAGATCATCAGCGAACTGGTGGACGAGGTCGTCACCGTCAGTGACGACGACATCGCCCGCGCGCTGCTGGTACTGCTCGAGCGTGCCAAACAGGTCGTGGAGCCGGCCGGTGCGGCAGGAGTCGCGGCCATCCTGTCGGGCAGGGTTGCGGCGAACGGGCCGACCGCAGTGATCCTGTCGGGCGGCAACATCGATCCGCTGCTGCTGCAGCGCGTCGTGGCGCATGGCCTGGCGGCATCCGGCCGCTACATGACCCTGCAGATCCCGCTGCCCGACCGGCCCGGCCAACTCGCCCGGGTCTCCGAACTGCTCGCCGTCGCCGGAGCCAACGTCATCGAGGCGCTGCACACCCGTCACGGGCAGGGCCTGCAGATCAGCGAGGTCATCCTGCAGCTGAGCGTCGAGACCCGCGGTGAAGAGCATCGTGCGCACGTCATCGCCCTGCTGGAGGAGGCCGGATTCCGCCCGCACGTCGTCCCGGACTGAGCGGGAGGTTCAGCCGGGACGACGTGCGGCAGCGACCCGGCTCGAGTCACTGCCCGCTGTAGGTGTCGACCTTCAGGATCTCGACGGCGATCTCCCGACCGTTGGGAGCCGTGTACGACGTCTTCTCGCCCTCCGCGAGACCGAGGATCGCGGTGCCGAGCGGCGAAGCTTCGCTGTAGACGTCGAGCTCCGATCCCGCCGCGATCTCGCGGCTGCCGAGGAGGAACACCTCATCGCCGCCCGCGACGATCGCCGTGACGACGGTGCCGCTCTTGACCGTGCCGTCGGATTCGGGGGCCTCGCCGACGACGGCCTCCTTCAGCAACTGCTGCAGCGTGCGGATGCGTGCCTCCTGCTTGCCCTGCTCGTCTTTGGCGGCGTGATAGCCACCGTTCTCCTTGAGGTCGCCTTCTTCGCGCGCCGCCTCGATGCGCTTGGCGATCTCCTCGCGGCCCGTCGTCGACAGGTGCTCCAACTCGGCCGCGAGTCGGTCGTAGGCGTCCTGGGTGAGGAAGGTCTCCGTCTTCTCGGGCACGTTCGTCTCCTTTGGTCGAGTCGGATCGGGGTGGTCCAGGCGGGGTGTAAGCCAAACGCCCCGGCAACGGCCAGGGCGTGTGTATCGGATTAGCTCTTCTCACGGGCGCTGCCGCGCCGGAGGAGTAGCGAAGCCGCCTCGTGTAGAGACACTTCTCCGTCAGCCTACGGGATCCAGCACGAGGGCACCAAACCCGTGGTCGCCTCCGCCGTCGTAGGCACCGTTTCGCGGAACGCCCGTGTGTGCGCCGGACCGGCCGGATACTCGACCACTCGCCACCCCACGATGCCATGCTCGGTGTCCTGCGCCTCGATGACGCAGCTGACGGGCTCGCCCTGCCGCAGGGTCACTTGGAAGTCGACGGTCACGCGGTGCGGATCGATGAGCTGGAAGCCCGTGACGTCGACGTCGACGGCATCCATCGACCGCGCCACGGTCGTCCAGCCGAGGTAGGCGACCGTGGCGAGGGCGAGGGCACCGACCGCGATCCACGCCCAGCGACGACCCCGGATGCCGCGGGCACGGCCATAGCGGTCGTCGAGCTCCTGCGGCGTACGGGCGAGGGTCATGACACATCCGGAGGTTCTAGGCTGGACTTCCAGGCTAGCTTTTCAGGGGCGCTCCCGCGCCGTGGAGTGGCGAAAGCCGCAGGTCCCGGGAGGGACACTTTGGTACCAGGCGCTCCGCGCGGAACTGAGGAACGATGCTCGAACTGCCGCTCGCGCTGGTGCGAGACGCCTTCGCGACGCCCAGCCCGTCGATGACTGTCGATCCCGATACCGTCACCCCGGGGTTCGCAGGCTTCGCCGCGATCGCGCTGCTGGCGGTCGTCGTGATCCTTCTGATCATCGACATGCTGCGCCGCATCCGGCGTGCCGGCTACCGCGCCGAGATCCGCGAGGAGTTGGATGCCGAGGAGGAGGCGGCTCGGCAGGCGCACGCGGCCGCGGAAGCCACCGACGTCGACGATCAGGACATCGACCCGCAGCGCTGAGGTCGCGACGGGGAGCTTCGGTCGGGCCGCGCGCGCTCAGGCCGCCGCGCCGAGCGAGGGGACGAGCGGCTGCAGCGCGATCAGCAGACAGGCCGTCCAGTGGCACAGGAATGCCAGCACGGTGCATACGTGGAAGATCTCGTGGAACCCGAAGTGGCCTGGCCATGGGTTGGGTCTTTTGAGTGCGTAGACGATCGCGCCACCCGTGTAGAGCAGGCCGCCGACGATCACGAGGATCATCATGGCGAAGTTCGCCTCCATGAGGTCGACGAGATACATCACAGCCGCCCACCCCAGCAGCAGGTACAGCGCGACGTACAGCCAACGCGGGGCATGGATCCAGAAGACGCGGAACAGGATGCCGAGGAGAGCCCCCGTCCACACCAGCACCAGCAGCAGCGCACCCTTGCCCGGTGGCAGGGCGAGCACCGCGATCGGCGTGTAGGTGCCGGCGATCAGTAACAGGATGTTCGCGTGGTCGATGCGCTTGAGTACCGCCTTGGTCGTCGGAGCCCAGTCGAAGCGATGGTAGAGCGCCGAGTTGCCGAAGAGGAGAACCGAGGTCGCCATGAACACCGCGGACGCCCACTTGGCCGCCGCGCCCTCGGCCAGGACGATCAGCACGATGCCCGCGGCGACCGCGACGGGGAACGTGCCGGCGTGGATCCATCCGCGCCACGACGGCTTCAACTCCACCTGGCCGCTGACGGCCCCCGCCTCCAGCAGTGGGAGCTGGGGCATTTCGGCACCCTCATCGGGCAAAGGTCGGGTCACGGCACGAGCCTACGCGCTGCCGCATGCCCCGCTGCGCACGTACCGCAGTGGGGTGGTCGTGGCGCGATAGCGTAGGGGGGTGACATCGAGCACCGGGAGCGAGGGCAGGGGCTTCCTGTATCGCCTCTACAGCTCCCGGCTGCGTAAGGTGCTGACGCCCCAAGCGGTGCCGCACCACGTGGCCATGATGATCGACGGCAACCGCCGCTGGGCACGGCAGGCGGGGTTCCCGACCGCCGCGGACGGCCACCGCGCCGGCGCCGCCAAGATGCATGAGTTCTTGCGGTGGTGCGATGACCTCGGCATCCGCGTCGTCTCGCTGTATCTGCTCTCGACCGACAACCTGCGCAAGCGCGACTCGAAGGAGCTCGCGGACCTCATCGAGATCATCGCCGAACTCGCCGACGCCCTCTCCCGCGAGCCGGGGTGGCGCGTGCAGCACGTCGGCCGGGAGGACATCCTGCCGGCTGATCTCGCGCGCGTGCTGCGCACCGCCGCGGAGCGCACCGCGGGGAACACCGGCCTGCATGTGAATCTCGCGGTCGGCTACGGAGGCCGCGGCGAGATCGTGGATGCCGTGCGGAGCATCATCGCGCAGCACCAGTCCGGCGGCGGCTCACTCGAAGACCTGGCTGCGAGCCTCACGCCGGAGCAGATCGGTGAACACCTGTACACCGGCGGACAGCCCGACCCCGATCTCGTGATCCGCACGTCGGGGGAGCAGCGACTCAGCGACTTCCTGCTGTGGCAGTCGGCGCACTCGGAGTTCTACTTCGTCGAAGCGCTCGGCCCGGACCTGCGTGAAGTCGACTTCTTGCGTGCCATCCGCGACTACGCGACGCGCGACCGCCGTTTCGGCGGCTGATCGGCTCCCGACCGGCCGTGGTGCGCCCGGCGGCGTCCCAGGTGCACGAGGGCCGGTGGTGCCACAATGGCAGGCGTGAGTGAACTGGAAGCCCTGATCGAGACGTTCGACGTCGCCGCCGGCTACCTCGATTGGGCGGCCTTCGGTCCGTTGTCGCCCGGGGTGCGGGCGGAGATGAGCGCCGACGCGGAACTCCTCGGCACCGGTCGCCGCGCCGGCATCGATCTGGTGGCCGCGCGCGTCGATGAGGCGCGCGAGCTCGTCGCCGCCGTCCTCGGCTGCGCGGTGGACGAGGTGACGCTGCAACCTTCGACGACGCTAGGCCTCACTCATGCCATGCAGGGGCTCGGTGGGACCGTCGTCCTCTCGGCGCAGGAGTTCCCGTCGCTGCGGGTCACGGCGCGCCGCGCCCAGGATGCTCGTGGACGACTGACCGTGCGCGAGATCGACCCGTTCGACGGGATCGTCACGGTCGACGACGTCGCCGAGGCCCTCAACGACGACGTCACCGCCGTCGCCGTGAGCCTCGTCGATTTCCGCACCGGCGCCCTGGCGGACCTCCCGGCGCTGCGGGAGCTCATCGGCGACCGGCTGCTCATCGTCGACGCCATGCAGGCCTTCGGCATGGTGGACGTGGACTGGGCCGCCGCCGACGTCGTCTGCGGCAACGGGTACAAGTGGCTGCGGGCCGGGCGCGGCACGGGTTTCGCGCGCTTCTCGCAGCGCGCCCAGGAACGCATCAAACCGGTGCTGTCGGGTGTCTCCGGGATGCGGGGCGATGTCGGCGCGGCGGGCTTCCCGACGCGCACGGATGCCGACGCGTACACGATCTCCTCGGGTGATCCACTGGCCGCCTCGCGTCTGGCGGCGGCGCTGCGGGAACTGACGGATGCCGGGATCCCCGCCGTCGCGGCCGAACTGCGCTCGCGAGCGCACGACGTCATGATGCTGGCGGATCACCACCGCCTACCCGTGCTGACGCCACGCGGCCGTCACGCCGGCATCGTAACGCTGCTGCCGGACCCGCAGGATGCCGCACCGCTCGCGGCGGCGCTGGCCAACCACGGCGTCACGGTGACCGCGCGCGGCGCGACCATCCGCCTGTCGGTGCATGTGGGAACCGGGGCCGACAGTCTGCAACTGCTCGACGATGCCCTCGCCCAGGCGACGGCGTCGCGTGTCGTCGTGGTCGACACGCAGACCGGGGAACTCGATGTCGGGGTGCTCGACCTCCTCGAGGACTACGAGCTCGAACTCGATGACGACGTCACCGGTGTCCCACCGGAGGCGGCCGACTCCGCGGACGATGTTCTGGTCGCTGAGCTCGAGCAGAGCCCGATCGTCGTGGCCCCCGACGACGAGAGTTAACATCCTCGTCATCTGCGCGCGGCGTGTCGAGGATGCCGAGGGGAGTCCGTCCGTCGTACCTTCGTGACATCGGGCAGGGCGCCCGGTCGGGTCGGCCATCCACTGACTCGTGGCTCGCGGCCGACTCGAGATTTCCGGGTGAGACCCCCGGGGCGGGAGTGGGTTGTGACGACACGAGCACCACAGCAGCAGCGGCAGAGCCACCGGCATGTCGAGGACATCGCCGATGAGGAGCTTCGCACCTACGTGCTGGACACTTCGGTCTTGCTGAGCGATCCGCGGGCGTTCTTCCGCTTCGCCGAGCACTCCGTCGTCGTCCCGGTCGTGGTCGTGACCGAGCTCGAAGGCAAGCGGCACGACCCCGAGATCGGCTACTTCGCCCGTCAGGCGCTGCGTCATCTCGACGAGCTCCGCGTCGAGCATGGTCGCCTCGATTTTCCCGTACCGGTCGGCGAGGGCGGGACGCTGCGCGTCGAACTCACCAACACCGACCCGTCGGTGCTCCCGGCGGGCATGCGTCTCGGTGACAACGACACGCGCATCCTGGCCGTCGCGATGCACCTCACGCACGAGGGACAGGAGGTGACGGTCGTCTCCAAGGACCTTCCCATGCGCGTCAAGGCGGCGTCTCTCGGCATCCACGCCGAGGAGTACCTCGCGGAGCAGGCTGTCGACAGCGGCTGGACCGGCATCGCGGACATCAACGTCTCGGGCGATGAGATCAGCGACCTGTACGAGACCGAGGTCGCCGCCAGCGACGAAGTGAAGGGTCTGCCTGTCAATACCGGGCTCGTCATCCACTCCGAGCGCGGATCGGCCCTCGGTCGCGTCACCGGTGACGGCGGCTACCGTCTCGTCCGCGGCGATCGTGACGTCTTCGGTCTGCACGGGCGCTCGGCGGAGCAGCGCATCGCGATCGACCTGCTGCTGGACCCCGAGGTCGGCATCGTGTCGCTCGGCGGCCGTGCCGGCACGGGGAAGTCCGCACTCGCCCTGTGCGCAGGTCTGGATGCCGTGCTCGAGCGGCAGCAGCAGAAGAAGATCATCGTCTTCCGCCCGCTGTTCGCCGTCGGCGGGCAGGAGCTCGGATACCTCCCCGGCGACCAGGCCGAGAAGATGAACCCGTGGGGCCAGGCGGTGTTCGACACCCTCGGCTCGGTCGTCTCGGGCAACGTCCTCGAAGAGGTCGTCGCCAGGGGGATGCTGGAGGTGTTGCCGCTGACGCACATCCGCGGGCGGTCGCTGCACGATGCGTTCGTGATCGTCGACGAGGCGCAGTCCCTCGAGCGCAACGTGCTGCTCACCGTGCTGAGCCGCATCGGCCAGAACTCGCGAGTCGTGCTGACGCACGATGTCGGTCAGCGCGACAATCTGCGCGTCGGTCGGCACGACGGCATCGCGTCGGTGATCGAGACCCTGAAGGGTCACAACCTTTTCGGTCACGTCACGCTCGTCCGCTCGGAGCGCTCGGCGATCGCCGCGCTCGTGACCGACCTGTTGGAGCAGGGCGAACTCAGCTGACGGCCACGGCGTTTCGACTCGTCACTGCGCTCCTCGCTCAACGCCGCTACTGCCAGCGGTAGCCCTCGCCACGCACTGTCACGATGTGTTCCGCGCCGAGCTTGGTGCGCAGGTACCGCACGTACACGTCGACGATGTTCGATCCCGGATCGAAGTCCAGGCCCCAGACGCGGCTGAGGAGCGTTTCGCGGGTCAGCACGGCGCCCGGATGGCGCATGAACTGCTCCGCCAGGGCGAACTCACGCGCCGACAGGTCGATCTCCCTTCCGGCCACCGTCGTGCGCCGCGCGAGGATGTCGAGGCGCACCTCGCCGTGCGTCAACACCATCGTGATCGTGCCGGTGCGCTCGCGCATGCGCGAACGCACGCGCGCCGTCAACTCGGCGACCGAGAACGGTTTCGGCACGTAGTCGCTGGCCCCGGCATCCAGTCCCTGCACGGCGTCGGCCGCGGCGCTGCGCGCCGTCAGCATGATGACCGGCAGCGTCTCGCCGGCGGCCCGCAGGCTTCGCAGCACTTCGAAGCCATCCATCGACGGCAGTCCCACGTCGAGAATGACCAGGTCGATGTCGCCGACGAGCGCTCGTTCCAGCGCCGCGTGACCGTTGTCGGCGTCGACGGTGTCGAATCCTTCGGCGCGCAGGGCCCGGGTCACGAGGGAGAGGATGTGCGGCTCATCGTCCACGACGAGGATGCGGGTCATTCGGAGGCCTCTCGCTGCAGAACCACGTCTCCGGCGCGGACCGGAGTCGGAAGGGTCGCGCGGGTCCCGGTCGGGATCTCCATCGTGAAGGTGGCCCCACCGCCCGGTGTGTCGGCGACGGTGCATCGGCCGCCGTGCGAACGCGCAATGGCGTCGACGATGGCAAGGCCCAGACCAGAGCCCCCGACGGTGCGTCGCCCGAACCCGCGGTCGAATCGGCGAAAGATCCGATGCCGCATGGCGGGGGGGATGCCGGGACCGTGGTCGCGCACCCACAATTGCGCGCCGGAGGGGTGCACGGCGCTGCCCACCTCGATCGGGGAGCCGACCGGCGTGTACTTCGCGGCGTTATCAGCCAGCTGCAGCCACGCCTGGAGCAGCCGGTCACGATCACCGCGGATGATGCCGTGGGCCGTCTGCTCGGTAGCCCAGTCGTGTCCGGGAATCACCGCTACGAGCTCTGAAACGCGGTCGGTGAGCGTCGCGAGCTCGAGGTCTCCCATGATGAAGTGGTCGGTCTCGACGGCGGCGAGCAGGTCGATGTCGCCGATGAGCCGTGTCATCCGGTCCAATTCGGCGATGCCGAGTTCGCGGATCGCGGCGACGTCCTCCGGATCAGTGGGATCCATCACCTCGAGGTGCCCGCGCACGATGGTGATCGGCGTCTTGAGCTCATGGCGCACGTCGTCCAGCAGCCTGCGCTGCGTATCGAACGACCCCTCGGCCGGTTCGGGCGCCGGGGCGTCGTCGAGCAGCGTCCAGCCCACGACCCCCGTGACCGCAAGGGTGATTGCAGCGGATGCCGAGAAGACGGTCACCCCGGTCCACGACAGCGGCAGGGGCGTGGCCGCGTGGACGACGAGCAGAGCCACGGCGGTGACGGCGAACCCCGCCGCGACGACCGCGAGCATCAGTCCCAACGTCCGCATCCGGCGCACCGGGGCGGTTGGCATGGCGCTGACCTTGCGGTTCACTCTCCGATTATCAACCCGGCCGGGTCATCGACAGCACGTCGAGCTTGTCATCGAGCTGCCGCTCGGTCAACTCGCCGCGCTCGACGTAGCCGAGGTCGATGACGGCCTCGCGAACGGTGATTCCCTTCGCCACCGCATGTTTGGCGATCTTCGCGGCCGCTTCATACCCGATGAGCTTGTTCAGCGGTGTCACGATGGACGGTGACATGCCCGCGAAGGCGGCGGAACGGTCGAGGTTGGCTTCGAGCCCGGCGATGGTCTTGTCGGCGAGCACGCGCATCGCGTTGGACAGCAGTCGGATCGACTCCAGCAGCGCCGTTCCCATGACGGGGATCGCGACATTCAACTCGAACGAACCGGATGCGCCGGCCCACGCGACGGTCGCGTCATTTCCGACGACGCGTGCGCACACCATGAGGGTCGCTTCGGGGACCACCGGATTCACCTTGCCGGGCATGATCGACGATCCCGGCTGCAGGTCCGGGATGTGCAGTTCGCCGAGCCCGGTGTTGGGGCCCGAGCCCATCCACCGCAGGTCGTTGTTGATCTTCGTGAGCGAGACCGCAATCGTGCGCAGGACGCCGGATGCCTCGACGAGCCCGTCGCGGTTCGCCTGCGCTTCGAAGTGGTTCTTCGCCTCGGTGATGGGCAACTCGGTCTCGGCGGCCAGTAGTGCCAGAACCTTCTGCGGGAACCCGAGAGGCGTGTTGATCCCGGTGCCCACGGCGGTGCCGCCGAGCGGCACTTCGCCGACGTGGGGAAGGACCCCCTGCACCCGCTCGATGCCGAGGCGGATCTGCCTCGCGTACCCGCCGAACTCCTGGCCGAGGGTGACCGGCGTGGCGTCCATGAGGTGCGTGCGGCCGGATTTCACGGCATCCTTCCACAGCTCGGCCTTCGCCTCGAGAGCGACCGCGAGGTGATCGAGAGCCGGGATCAGGTCGTCGATGAGGGCCTGCGTGACCGCGATGTGCACGGAGGTCGGGAACACGTCGTTGGACGACTGCGACGCGTTGACGTGGTCGTTCGGGTGGACCGCGGCACCGAGGTGCGTGCTCGCCAGGGACGCGAGCACCTCGTTCATGTTCATGTTCGAGCTCGTTCCGGAACCGGTCTGGTAGGTATCGACCGGGAAGTGGGCGTCGTAGCGCCCCGTGATGACCTCGTCCGCGGCCCACGCAATGGCATCCGCGATGGCGGCGTCGAGTGTGCCGAGTTCCTTGTTGGCGAGGGCCGCCGCCTTCTTGATGCGCGCCAGTGCCGCGATCTGCGTCGATTCGAGCCCCGTGCCGGAGATCGGGAAGTTCTCGACGGCGCGCTGGGTCTGGGCGGCGTACAGCGCGTCCTTCGGCACGCGCACCTCGCCCATCGTGTCGTGCTCGATTCGGTACTCGGCGGTGTCGGTCATAGCGGTCACGTCCTCGTTTCCTGGTGTGTTCGTCGGTGGTGGGTCTCAGGCGTCGAGTCCGACCATCACATGGGGAATCGCTCGGCCTTCGTTCAGGCGGTAGTTGGCGCCGACGATCGCGAGGCTCCCCGCGGCGACGGCGTCGGAGATCAGGCGCGAGCTCGCCAACACGTCGTCGATCGTGTTGCCGAGATGCGCACGGCCGACGAGCTCGGCGTCGAGCTCGCGGGGGTCGATCACTTCGCTGCCGCGCAGCACGCTGCGGGCGGCGGGCACGATCTTGGCGATGAGGCGCCAGATGTGCGGTGGCAGCTCGGGGGACTCCAGCGCGGTGGAGTCGATCGCGGCGCGGACGGCGCCGCAGTCGTCGTGGGCGAGGACGATGACGACCGACACGTCGAGCACGGCGACGGCATACTCCAGACTCGCAATGGCGGAGTCCGACGCGACCTGTCCGGCGTTGCGCACGACGAACAGGTCGCCCAGACCCTGATCGAAGATGATCTCGGCTGCCAGGCGCGAGTCGGAGCAGCCGAACAGCGCCGCGCGCGGCTTCTGCGCGCTCGCGAGCTCGTGCCGCCGGTCCACATCCTGGCGCGGATGCCGGGGAGCGCCCGACACGAAGCGCTCGTTGCCCTCGCGCAACTCGGTCCATACGGTAGCGGGGCTCGGCCGCTCGCCGATCGGTCTCATCGGGTCGTCTCCTCGCGCAGGCTCAGGATCTGGTCTGTGACACCGGCGGCCGCGACGGCGGCTGTGGCCGCGTCGGTGGCTCCGTAGATCAGGACCGTGTCGGCCCCGGCATCCGTCGAGATCGCGTAGGACAGCGCGTCGGTGCGCGAGGACGAGGGGATCTCGTACTCGTGCCACTCGATCCCGTCGATCGTCACGGCGTCCGTGGGAGCGAGACCGCCGAGGATCCGGGACGTCCACGACTCCGGAGCGTCGATCCCCTGCGCGACGCGCACGAAGCCGCTTGGCGGCGCATAGACGACGCGCCACATGCCGCCCTCCATGCGCGCGGAGTTCGCACGCCAGTTCTCCGGCACGGTCGGTACGAGCACCGTGTGTCCGACGGATGCCGAGGCGTTCTCGGCGGCAGCGGCGACATCGACCGGCTCAGGCTCGTCGAAGGAACCGCGCGGCACGCCGAAGTACACGATGGCGACGACCGCCAAGGTGACCAGGAGCGCGGCGACGAGGTTGCGGACGGTCTTGCTCTGCCGATACGCCTGCGATGACTCGGCCTTGCGTTCGGCGGTCTCCTGCGGCGTCTCGGGCCGACCGAGCTCGGCGACGATGCGCGGTCCCGAAGCCATCACGACGCGGCATCCGTGGGTCGGGCGGCATCGAGCATGCGCTTCGCGCCGAGCAGCCATTCCTCGCAGCGGGCGGCGAGGGCCTCGCCACGGGTCCATAGCGTCAGTGACTGCTCGAGCGTCGGCGCGCCCTGCTCGAGTTCGGCGACAACGCGCACGAGCTCATCTCTCGCCTGCTCGAATGTGAGGCCGGCGACGTCGGTGGCGCTGTCGCTGGTCATGGCTTCCATCTTAGGACCGCCTCAGGACACGTCCGACTCGGGGACGGGACCCTCGGAGCGCGCGGCGAAGGCGCCCTCTGCGACGGTGATGGTGACCGCCGTGCCCATCGGTGCCTGCGCCGCGTCGCGAACGATCACACCGTCGCCGCCGTGGGCGATGGCATAGCCGCGTGCGAGGGTCGCACCGGGTGAGAGCGCGCGCAGCGACGCGCGCAACTGGGCGCACTGGCGATCCGCAGCATCCAAACGACGCGTCACGACGTCGCGGCCGCGCGAGACGAGCGTCCAAAGTTCGTGCGAGCGCGTCGTGAGGATCGACTCCGGCGTGCGCAGCACGGGGCGCGAGCTCAGCTGTTCGAGCTGCGCGATGTCGTGGGCGATCCGTTGCGTGAGCCGGGTGCGCGCACGGGCGCGCAGTTGCTGCACGAGCGCACGCTGCTCGGCGACGTCTGGGACGACGCGCTTGGCGGCATCGGTCGGAGTCGATGCGCGCACGTCCGCGACGTCATCGAGCAACGGGTGATCGTTCTCGTGCCCGATCGCCGAGACGATGGGCGTGGATGCCGCCGCCACCGCGCGCACCAGCCGCTCATCGCTGAAACCGAGCAGCGCCTGCGGGTCGCCCCCGCCGCGGGCGATGATGATGACGTCGACCTCGGGGTCGGCATCCAGCACCTGCAGCGCTGCGACCGTCTCGGGGACGCACCGTTCCCCCTGCACCGCTGCATGGATCGTGCGGAACCGCACCTGCGGCCACCGCAGCTCGGCATTGCGATGCACGTCCTTCTCGGCGTCGCTTCGCTGTCCGGTGATGAGGCCGACGACGTGCGGCAGGAAGGGCGGCCGCGTCTTGCGCGCAGGATCGAACAGCCCTTCGGCGCGCAGTTGCGCGCGCAGTCGCTCCAGGCGCTCCAGCTGATCCCCGAGTCCGGTGTGCCGCATCGCGGAGACGGTGAAGGTGAAGTCGCCGGACTTGACGAAGTAGTCGCTCTTGACGCACGCGACGACACGATCGCCGGTCTTCAGATCATCAGGCAGGCGCTGGAGTGTGGAGGACCACAGCCGGAACGAGATCAGGGCATCGCCACCGGCATCCTTCAAGCGCCCGAAGACGTGTCCGCCGCGGAGGTTCCATGCTGTGATCTCGCCCTCGACCCAGACCGATCCCCAGTTCGCGACGAAGCCGCGGATCGTCTCGTTCAGCCGCGAGACCGATGTCGGCGCATCGGGGGAGGAGTCCCGCGGGTGCACCGAGTCCGGCGGTGGCGCCTGGCCCGGGGCGCGGCTCCGGGTGGGCTCGAACGAGGCCATGGCAACCCTTTCCGCCGCGCGTGCGGCCACCGCTCAGCGTGCGCTCTCTACAATCGAGGGGTGACCAGCACCGCCGTCCGCCTTCCCACGCCCCGGATTCCGGCGATGGTATCCGGAGTGGTTTCCGGTCCGCACGGACGGCTTCAGGATAACCCGGTCCCCGGACACAAGAAGGTGCTGCTGGCCGCGCCGCGCGGCTACTGCGCGGGGGTCGACCGTGCCGTGATCGCCGTCGAGAAGGCGCTCGAGCGCTACGGGGCGCCCGTCTACGTGCGCAAGCAGATCGTCCACAACATCCACGTCGTCACCGAACTGGAGGCCAAGGGTGCGATCTTCGTCGATGAGGTCGACGAGGTCCCGACCGGTGCGCACCTCGTCTTCAGCGCGCACGGCGTGTCGCCGGCGGTCGTGAACGCGGCATCCGCTCGCGGACTGCGGGCGATCGATGCGACATGCCCGCTCGTGACGAAAGTGCACCGCGAGGCGGTGCGGTTCGCGCGCGACGACTTCGAGATCCTGCTGATCGGGCACGGCGGTCACGAAGAGGTCGAGGGCACCGCGGGGGAGGCACCCGAGCAGGTCACCATCGTGGGCTCGCCCGACGAGGCAGACCGCGTCGTCGTGAAGGATCCCGCCAAGGTCGTCTGGCTGTCGCAGACCACCCTGTCGGTCGACGAGACCATGGAGACGGTGCGTCGGCTGCGCGAGCGGTTCCCCGAACTGCACGACCCCCCGTCCGATGACATCTGTTACGCGACGCAGAACCGGCAGGTCGCGATCAAGAAGGTGGCGAAGGATGCCGACCTCGTGATCGTGGTGGGATCGTCCAACTCGTCCAACTCGGTGCGACTCGTCGAGGTCGCCCTCGAGTACGGCGCGCGGGCGGCTCACCGCGTGGACTACGCGCACGAGATCCAGCAGTCGTGGCTCGACGGCGTCGCCACAGTCGGCGTCACGAGCGGCGCCTCGGTCCCCGAGGTGCTCGTGCGGGACGTGCTCGCGGCGCTCGCCGACGCCGGGTACGCGGATGTCGAGCAGGTGCGTACTGCCGAGGAGGACCTCATGTTCTCGCTCCCGAAGGAGTTGCGGCAGGACTCCAGCGGACAGCGTGACGAGCGTGCCCTGGGGGGAAGGTCGCGACCGTGACCGATGCGGACCCGCCGCCGGACGAGCCGCGGCCGCGCCGTGCTGAGCCACCTGGGCCCAGTCCTCGTTATGGCGAGTATGCGACGCCCGAAGAGCAGCGCGCGGCGATTCGCGAGCCGCTGCCGCAGGTCTCCGCATCGCCGGCTCCGGCGCCGGTCTCGCACCGGCATCCGCACACGGCCGTGGCCGCGCGACCGTCGCGTACCGCGGACCGGATCATCACGCTCGCGCTGCTGGGTTACGGTCTCGTCACGGTGATGAGCACCGTACCGCAGTTGTGGGATTTCGCCGAGTTCGCGCAGACGTGGATGCGTCTCGCGGGAATCGACGCGACCTTCACCAACACCACCCAGGGGGAGGTGTGGGGTCGGATCGGCGCGATCGCTTTCCTCGTCGGGTGGGTGGCGACGGCGCTCATCTCGTGGCGATCCCTTATGGCGCGGCGCGTGAGCTGGTGGATCCCGCTCGTCGGCGCGATCGCGACGTTCGTTGTTGCGAGCGTGTGCCTGACCGTGCCGCTGCTGGGCGACCCGGCCATCGCGGGCTCCCTCGGCGCGTAGCCGGTTCGGCGGGCGCGAGCGGCAGCCCGCTCCCGCCCGGGCTGCCGGCTTCGGTCGATGCACCACCGGGGCTTGCCGGGTTCTGCCGGAATCGCGGGCCCTGGGACGATCATTCACGGCAAGTCGGTGAATCGTGGCGCCGCGCAGCGCGCGCGAGCCCTCCGCATCCGTCTTTCGAGTCACGTGAAAGCGGCATGGGCGCCCAAGTTTCCGGGGCGCGCATGCCGCTTTCGACTGCGCGGGCGTCGGGTGGTCAGGCGCTGATGGAGTGACCGGCGGAGCCGAGCTGCTGGGTGGCTTCGACGACGCGGGCGGCCATGCCGGATTCGGCGACCTTGCCCCACGCGCGCGGGTCGTATGCCTTCTTGTTGCCGACTTCGCCGTCGACCTTGAGGACGCCGTCGTAGTGGGTGAACATGAAGCCCGCGACCGAGCGGGTGAACGCGTACTGGGTGTCGGTGTCGATGTTCATCTTCACGACCCCGTTGGCCACGGCGAGGGCGATCTCTTCCGGAGTGGAGCCGCTGCCGCCGTGGAAGACGAGGTCGAGCGGCTTGACCCCGGTGCCGAACTTCTCGGCGATGCCGGCCTGGATCTCGCCGAGCAGTTCGGGCTTGAGCTTGACGTTGCCCGGCTTGTACACGCCGTGGACGTTCCCGAAGGTGAGCGCGGCGATGTAGCGGCCGTTCTCGCCCAGGCCGAGCGCGTCGACGAACTTCGCGACATCGCCGGTGGTCGTGTAGAGGGCGTCGTTGGTCCCTTCGTGCTTGACGCCGTCCTCTTCGCCGCCGACGACACCGATCTCGACTTCGAGGATCGCGTTGATGTTCTTGATGCGCGGCAGCAGTTCCTTCGCGATCTCGATGTTCTCGTCGAGGGGGACCGCCGACCCGTCCCACATGTGGGACTGGAAGATCGGGTTGCGGCCGGCTTTGACTTCTTCTTCGGATGCTGCGATCAGCGGCAGCACGAAGTCTTCGAGCGCGGGCTTGGGGCAGTGGTCGGTGTGGAGGGCGACGGTGATCGGGTAGCTCTTGGCGACCTCGGTCGCGAACTTCGCGAACGCGAGTGCGCCGGTCGCGCGGGCCTTGACGGTGTGGCCGGCGAAGTAATCCGCACCACCGGTGGTGACCTGGATGATCCCGTCCGAACCCGCCTCGGTGAGCCCCTGCAGGACGGCGTTGATCGACTGCGAGCTGGCGGCGTTGATCGCGGGGAACGCGTAGCCCCCGGCCTTCGCACGGTCCAGCATCTCGGCATACTGCTCGGGGGTGGCAACTGGCATTTCTGCTCCTCAGGTCTGCGTGGATTGCACGCTCAGCCTAGCGAAGCACCCCGCTCGGCGGCGATGGGGTGGCCAGGCAAAAGGTGCCGGCAGTGGGCTTGCACCGCCAGAAAGAAACGCGGTTCCTTCCGCGCGCCGCGGGTGGAAACTCGCCCGAAGTGGACCGTCGCGGCCTAGGCTGGCGGCATGGTTAGTCTCAGTGCCGATATGAGCCCGTTGCATCCCGACCGTAACCTCGCATTGGAGCTGGTGCGGGCGACCGAGGCGGCCGCGATCCGGTCCGTCCCGTTCATCGGGCGGGGGCAGAAGGAACTCGCCGACGGTGCCGCCGTCGACGCGATGCGCGCGTTCCTCACGACGGTCAACTTCGACGGCGTCATCGTGATCGGTGAGGGCGAGAAGGACAACGCGCCCATGCTGTTCAACGGCGAGCACGTCGGCACCGGCCGGGGGCCGCAGTGCGACGTCGCCGTCGATCCCATCGATGGCACGTCGCTGACCGCGGAGGGACGCAACAACGCACTGTCCGTGCTGGCGGTCTCCGACCGTGGCTCGATGCTCGATGCGTCGAGCGTGTTCTACATGGACAAGATCGTCACCGGCCCCGCCGGTGTCGGCGTCGTCGACATCCGCCTCCCGGTCGCGGAGAACATTCACCGCCTCGCGAAAGCCCTCGGCAAACCGGTCGATGAGCTCGTCGTGTCGGTCCTCAACCGGCCTCGCCACGCACGGCTGATCGAGCAGATCCGGCAGGCCGGTGCTGGCACGCGTCTGATGAGCGACGGCGACGTCGCCGGCGGGATCAACGCGGCACGCCACAATGCCCGCACCGACATGTGCATCGGCGTCGGCGGCAGTCCCGAAGGCGTCGCGACCGCGTGCGCGATCAAAGCGCTCGGCGGACACATCCAGGGAAGGCTGTGGCCACGCGACGACGACGAGAAGCAACGCGGGATCGACGCCGGCCTCAAACTCGACGACCACGTCTACGAAGCCGACGACCTGGTCACCGGCAAGAACACCATCTTCGTCGCCACCGGCGTCACCAACGGTGAACTCGTCGCCGGCGTCCGACGCGACGGCGACTTCATCTACACCGAATCCGTCGTCCTCCGCGGACACTCCGGCACGCTCCGCAGAATCACCTCAGAACACCTCACCTCGAAATGGCTCTGAACGGCTGAGACACTTGCCCGGGTTGCGCACAGGACATGACGGCATGCGTCTGGCAGAATGTGAGTCGGTGTCACCGGCGACACGTTCGTCATATGTCATCCGGGAGTCAGAGTGTCCACAGCATCGAGCAGTCCCAGAACGAGCCAGGTCACGGTTCCCGTGGACCCCGCACGACGACCCGATGTGCTGCTGCGGCGACGCCTGCCGGACGGCCATCAGGTCAACGCCTGGTGGATGATCGGCGCCTTCGTCGCGGTGTCGCTGTCGGTCATCGGCCTCCTCAACTTCTTCCCCGGCGGCTGAGCCGCCTCGGCTACAGCCGGTCGCGCACGTCGCCGAGGTCCGCGGCGATAACGTCTGTGAGCTCCGGCGCCACGAGCTTGCGGGGAATCTTCTCGATGGCTGCCGGCCCCGCCGTCGCGTCGAGCTTCGTGTCGTCGATGCCGGGGAACCGCCGCGCGCTGACGAGGACCCGTGATTCGAGCGACCCGGCGAAGCGGTTGTAGCTGTCGACAGTCCGCTCGATCGCGCGGCGGAGTTCTTCAGCGTGGGCGGCGAGCCCGCCGAGGCGTTGATAGAGCTCGTTCCCGAGATCGAACAGCCTCCGTGCCTCGGTCGAGACATCCTGCTGCGTCCAGGTGTAGGCGACGGTCTTGAGCACCGCCCACAGGTTCACCGGTGATGCGAGGGCGACGCGGCGGGAGAACGCATAGTCGAGCAGGCTCGGATCCGCTTCGAGTGCGGCGGCCAGCAGCGACTCGCTGGGGATGAAACACACGACGAACTCGGGACTGGAGTCCAGCCCCGACCAGTACCGTTTGCCGGCGAGGGCGTCCACGTGCGCGCGTACCGCCTTGACGTGCTTCTGCAGGAGTTGCGCCCGACGGGCGGCCTGCTCTCCCTGCGCCGTGACGGGGATCGCGGATGCCTCGAGGTACGCGTCGAGCGGCACCTTCGCGTCGACGGCCAGCGCCTTTCCCCCGGGCAGGCGTACGACGAGGTCGGGCCGGCCCGCCCCGGCATCCGACGTCAACGACGCCTGCGTGTCGAAGTCGACGTAGCGCGTCAGACCTGCCGACTCGACGACCCGCCGCAGCTGGGTTTCGCCCCACACACCGCGAGTCGCATTGGAGCGGAGCGCCCCCGCGAGCGACTCGGTCGTCGCGCGTAGCGCCTCATCGGCCTCGCTCGCCCGCCGCAACTGCTCGGCGAGAGAGCCGTACTGCGTGTGCCGCTCCCGTTCGAGCTCATCGACCTTGAGCTGCATGGCGTGCAGCGACTCCTGCACCGGCGCCAGCGCCCGCAGGACGTGCTGCTCGCGCCGCTCGCGCTCCTGCTGGGCGGCCTGCTCGGCTCGCGCCTGAACACCCACCTCCCGGGTGAGGGTGCGCTGCTGGTCGAGTTGCTCGGCGAGGGAGCGTCGGGAGGCCTCGGCCGCGGCGAGCCGTGTCAGAAGATCAGTGCGTTCCGCGGCGCCGCGC
>NZ_JBASZT010000040.1:0-3098 GCF_049661145.1 Microbacterium sp. | reverse complement strand
GGCCCACCGTGTCGGGCAGGGCGGGGTTGGCGAACCGGCGGAGGATCGTGGCGCGGTAGTCGGCGAGGCCTGCGGCATCCAGCCCGTGCACCGCCTCGAGCAGCGCCGACGTCTCCTCGAGGGTCGCCGCGACCTTCGCCGCAATGGCAGGGTCGGCGAGCGCGTCGGAGATCTTCTCGATCCCCGCCTGCGCCCCGAAGTACGCCGTCGTCGCGTGACCCGTGTTGACCGTGAAGAGCTTGCGCTCGATGTACGGCGCGAGGTCGTCGACGAAGTGCGCTCCGGGAATGTTCGGCGGGGTGTCGCCGAACGGACCGCTCTCGATCGCCCACTCGAAGAAGGGCTCGACGGTCACATCGACCCCGGAATCCGCGGGCTGTGCGGGCACGATCCGGTCGACGGCCGTGTTGGCGAAGACGGCGCGACCCGAGACGGCCTCCCATTTGTCGCCCGCCTGGGTCTTGATCTCGGCCCGCAGCAGATCGGTCGCCCCGATCGCGTTCTCACAGGCCATGACCTGCAGTGGCGGCAGCGCCGGGTCGCGCAGCGCGAGCCCGGCGAGGATGTGCGGTGCCACGAAGCGCAGCACGGTCGGCCCGACGGCGGTCGTGACGACATCGGCGGTCGAGACCTCGTCGATCACCGCCTGCGGGTCGGTCGCACTGTTGATCGCCCGATAGCCGGTGACGACTCTGTCGGTGCCGCCGTCCCCCACTTCGTGGACCGTGTACGAGGAGGTCGCGTTGATGGCGTCGACGAGCGATGCCGCGACATCCGAGAACACCAGGTCATAGCCGCCGTCGTGCAGCAGCAGGCCGACGAAGCCACGCCCGATGTTGCCCGCGCCGAAGTGGACGGCTTTCATGACTCATTGACCGATTCGAGCAGGGCGAACAGCTCCTCGGGTGTCTGTGCCGCCTTCAGCCGTGCGATCTCGTCCTCGTCGGAGAAGATGAGGGCGATCTGCGACAGGATGTCGAGGTGTTCGTCGCCCTTGCCGGCAATGCCCACGACGAACGCCACCGGCTCACCGTCCCAGTCGACGCCGCCGTCGTAGCGGACGAACGACAGCGCGGAATCGAGGATCGTGTCCTTGGTCTCGTTGGTGCCGTGCGGGATGGCGAGCTCGTTGCCCATGTAGGTCGAGACCGTCTGCTCGCGCTGCTGCATCGCATCGAAGTAGGCCGAGGTGACGGCGCCCGCCGCCTCGAGGATGTCGGCCGCCTCACGCATGGCATCTTCCTTCGACACCGACCCGGGGTGGATCCGCACCTGGCCGACGTTCAGGACTTCTCGTGACATCGCATTCTCTTTCTGTGGGAGTTCTTGGTCATCGTATGCCGTTGTCGGCATGAGCGAGATGGGTCGCGGAGCCGGGGCATCGCGCATCCCGGCTCCGCGACGGTCCGGCGATCCTCAGGCTCCGCTCTGGTGCTGGCCTGCGACCAGGTTCACGACCTCGTCGTAGCGGGGCGAGTTCATGAAGTTGTCGACCGAGACGTGCTCCGCTGTCGGGTTCTTCGCCCTGGCGCGATCGGTGAGCTGGTTCTGCGTGATCACGAGGTCTTCCGTGCCGTCGAGGTTCGCGATCGCCTTGTTGGTCACCGACACGTCGGTGTAACCCGCCTTCTTGATCTTGTTGCGCAGCACGCTCGCGCCCATCGCGGAGGACCCCATGCCCGCGTCGCACGCGAACACGATGTTGTGGATCGGCTTGGTCGTCGCCGAAGCGGATGCCGGGGCGGATGCTGCCCCGCCTGCGGCTGCTGCGCCGGCATCGGCCGTCGAGCGCAGTCCGGCTAGAGCGTCGGAGCTCTTGCCCTTGTTCGCCTCGGTCGCCGCGACGGCAGCGACGAACTGGTTGTCACCGAGCGCTTCGGCGGCGATGTCCCGCTTGCGCGTGGCACGGAGGATGATCGCCGCGATAAGGAAGGTGACGGCGGCCGACAGAATCACCGACAGGATCACGGCGAAGTACGCACCCGGTGCTGTCTGCAGAAGCACCGCGATAATGCTCCCTGGGGCGGCCGGTGCCCGCAGCGCTCCGCCGAGCAGCATATTGGTGGTGACGCCGGTCATGCCGCCGCCGATGAGGGCGAGGATCAGGGTCGGCTTCATGAGCGCGTACGGGAAGTACACCTCGTGGATGCCGCCGAAGAACTGGATCACCGCGGCTCCTGGCGCCGACGCGCGCGCCGCGCCGAGGCCGAAGAACGTAAACGCGAGCAGCAGCCCCACACCGGGGCCGGGGTTGGCCTCGAGGAGGAAGAGGATCGACTTGCCCGTCTCGGTCGCCTCCTGCGTGCCGAGCGGCGTCAGCACGCCGTGGTTGATGGCGTTGTTGAGGAAGAAGACCTTCGCGGGCTCGATGATGATGCTCGTCAGCGGGAGGAGCCCCGTCTCGACCAGCCAGTTCACTGCGGTGGAGAGCAGGTTCATGATGCCGTTGACGATCCAGGCGATCGGATAGAACCCGACGATCGCCATGACGAATCCCCAGATGCCCGCCGAGAACATGTTCACGAGCATCTCGAAGCCGGCCCGGATCCTGTTCTCCCAGAGGGAGTCGAGCCACTTCATGGAGTATGCGGCCAGCGGCGCCATGATCATCGCGCCGATGAACATGTGGATCTGGCCGAGCGGCTTCGCGTCTGCGGGGAGGGTCGCGTTGAACTGTGCGATGAGCAGGTCGGAACCGGCGATCGCACCCATCGTCGCGATCGCCGCGACGACACCTCCGCGCTGCTTGTAGACGATGTAGCCGCCCGTGTACCCGATGATCAGCGGTAGCAGGTAGTGGATGAACGGACCCACGATCGTCGCGAGGTCGGCGTTGGGGGTCCAGCCGACGTCGATGAAGAACGCCGTGAAGATGCCCCATGCGATGAGCGCGGGGATGTTGGGCATGATCATGCCCGAGAGGAACGTGCCGAATCGCTGTACGCCCACGCGTGCGCGGTTCGCCCCCGTGGTCGGGGTAGAAGCCGTTGTCATGGAATGTGTCTCCTTCGAGTTCGTCGCCGCTACAGTGCGGCGACGGGTTCTGCCGCGGCCTGCGCCGCGGCTCGGGCGGATGCCGCGTCGTCCGCGGCGAGGGC
>NZ_JBASZT010000039.1:0-2030 GCF_049661145.1 Microbacterium sp. | reverse complement strand
GGATCACGGCGCTGCCCGTGCTCGCCATGGCGGCGCTCGTGGCGGGGGCGATGAGCTTCAGCGGACCGCGCGAGGGGCCGCCGCCGGGCGACCCGCCGGCATCCGCCTCCTACAGCCAGGAGCAGCTCGACAACGCGGCCGTCATCATCGTCGCGGGGCGTGATCTCGGGCTCCCGATGCGCGATCAGACCATCGCCGTCATGACCGCGATGGGCGAGTCGTCGCTGCGGAACCTCGAGTACGGCGACTGGGAGACGAGCGGCGTCACCAACCCCGACGGCTCCCCCACGACCTCGATCGGACTCTTCCAGCAGCAGGACGGCTGGGGCACGCGCGAGCAGCGGCTCGACCCCTACACGGCGGCGACCCTGTTCTACCGTGCGATGCTCGCGCGTGTGCCCGACCGCGACGGGCTCGAGCCGACGACCGTCGCCCACCGCACCCAGATCAACCGCGATCCCGACCACTACGCGCCCTACTGGCCGCTCGCGGTCGCCCTCGTCGAGGAGCTCTCCGGCGAGAGCAGGGCGGGATGAGCGCCGTGGAGCGGTCGACCTCGCTGCAGCGCACCTACCGCTACCTGCGCATCGGCGTCGCGGGCATGGTCGTGGTGATCTTCGCGTCGATCGGGGTGGCGGCGGCATCCGTCGGCTGGCTCACCTCGCTCAGCGACTACTACTACACGTCCGCGCGGACCCCGTTCGTCGGAGCCCTCATCGCGGTGGGGTTCGCGCTGCTCGCCCTCTCGGGCCGCGGCCTCGAGCGCGGTCTGCTCGACGCCGCCGCGCTGTTCGCGCCGCTGGTCGCACTCCTCCCCACGACTCTCGTCCCCGGAACCGTCACCGGCATAGAGCTGCCGTGCCGGTTCCGGTGCTTCCCGCCCGCCTACGAGGCCGATGCCGCCACCGGCATCGCCACCTACCTCATCGTCGGGACCGTCGTGGTCGTCGTCGGCGCGATGCTCGTGGCGATGGAGCAGGTTCCGCTCGCCTCGTTCGCGGTCAGCGGGGGCGTCGCCGTCGGCGTGCTCACCGCCGTCGGGCTGGCCTGGCTCCTGGCCCGCGACTGGATGCTCGCGCAGGGCCACTTCGCCGCGACCGTCGCCTTCTTCGCGCTGTTCGCCATCGTGGCGGTGCTCGCCGCCTTCCCTCGCCGATCAGAGGCGCCGGCGCGTGTCTTCCGCGCGTCGTACGTGACGATCGCCGTCCTCCTGCTCCTCGTCCTCGTCGCGTACATCGCCTTCCTGCCGCGGGCGGAGGCTCTCGGCATCCCCCTCGTGCTCGTCGCCGAGGCGGGTGCCCTCGTGCTGTTCAGCGCCTTCTGGGTCGTACAGGGCATCGAGAAGTGGGACGAGACGAGTCCGTCGCTGCGATGAGGCCTCAGGTGGCGGGACTTCGCGTTAGCTTTTCAGGGGCGCTGCCGCGCCGCGGGGGCGAGGAAATCTGCCTCAGGTGGCGAGACTTTGGTGTCAGCGCACGACGGCGGTCACCGTCGCCAGCCGTGCCAGCACCTCTTGGCTGATCGATCCGAGGAGGAGTCGCGCCACCGCGCCGCGCCCGTGCGTGCCGACCACCGCGAGCCGCGCGTGCTGCGCCCGCGCGTTGATGGCGTGCGACGGGTAGCCGCGCTCGACGACCCGCTCCACCTCGAGGTCGGGGTAGTCCGACGCGAGCCCGGCGACCGCGAGCGCCAGCGTCTCCTCGGTGGCGGTCTGCATGTTCGTCAGGTACAGGTCCGGGTACACGGCGAGCCCGTTGCGCGGAGCCTCCAGCGGCGTCCAGACACTGATCGCGACCAGCTTCTCCCCCAGCCGGTCGGCTTCCGCGGCGGCGAAGCGCAGCGCGTGCTCCGACACGGGCGACCCGTCGAGCCCGACCACCACGCCCGATCGCCCCTGGGTCTCGAAGTCCGGGACGACGACGACGGGGCACTTCGCGCCCGCGGCGATGCGGATGCCGTGGGCACCGCGCGCCAGCCCGTCACCGGGTCCGCGGTAGTCGCTGCCGATCACGAGCAGCGCCGCGTGCGAC
>NZ_JBASZT010000038.1:0-7360 GCF_049661145.1 Microbacterium sp. | reverse complement strand
GCGATGGCCTCCGCCGCCCACCGCGCGGCCATCGCGCCGACGCCGTTGGCCGTACCGACGCCGGTCACGTGGTCGAACGCCCTCATCTCGCCGACGCCGCCGTGCGTGCCGCGCAGCAGATGCCCGTCGATCACGACGCCAGCACCCAGGCGTGCCCCCGCGAGCAGCGTGATGTAGTTCCGGCATCCCACCGCCGACCCGCTCGTGCCCTCGGCCAGTGCCGCGAGTGACGCGTCGTTGTCGATGCGCACGAGCGGAGCCCACCCGAGCGCATCGATGAGCCCGGGGTTCATGCGGCCCCAGAAACTGTCATGGCTGCGCGGCGACCGGCCGTGGGCATCGACCGGTGCCGGCACCCCCGCGCACAGCGAGAGCACATCGGCCCGGGTTCGCCCTGCTGTCTCGAGGGCGTCGTCTACGGCGCGAACGATCAGCCTCGCTCGCGTGGGGGCGTCGTCACGATCGGGCTCCAACTCGACGCGGCGCGTCGACAGCGGGACGGAACGGAGGTCGGCGACCCTCGCTGTGATGTGGGCGTTGCCGACGTCCACGCCGACCAGCACCGCCGCGTCGCCGCGCAGCTCGAATCGCCGGGCGGGCCGTCCCTTACGATAGGCGCCCGCTTCGCGCGCGTTCGGCAGCTCCCGCAGCAGACCCAGGTCCGCCAGCGTCGCCATGGCGTCGATCGCGGTCGAGCGGGTCAGACCCGTTGCGGCGATCGCGTCGGTGGCGGTGAACTCCGCGCTCGACCAGGCATGCGTGAGCACGGCGTCGAGACTCGCACGTCGCGGCGGCGACGGCGGTGGCGAGGCGGCGGGGACTGTAGACATCGGGGTCTTGACCTTCTTGACGTTGTTCTGCAATACTGCCGCGTAGATATTGATTTGGCGAGAAAATCTATTCGACGATCAATATCGAGCGACGACGCACAACGGGAGGACGAGGGTGTCTAGAAGAGCATGGCGCGCGGTAGCCGCGGGTGCGGTTCTCGCGCTGGGCGCGAGCCTGCTGGCGGGGTGTTCCGCCGACGGGCGGGAGACCATCCGGTTCACCTTCAGCAAGCGCGAGGCGCTGGCGTTCATGAACCAGGTGGTCCAGGACTACAACGCGTCGCAGGATGCTGTCCGTGTCGAGATGGACACGTCCGGCGTCGATGTCGTTTCGGCGAGCTTCGTGCGCGGCAACCCGCCCGACATCATGCTCGCCAACTACAACTTCGAGGTCGCGCGGTTCGTGCAGCGTTGCGCGCTGAGCGACCTGTCAGGCACGGTGGCGGCATCGAACGTCAAGGACGACCTCGGCCCGCTGATGGACCAGTACGGCTCGTGCGAGGGACGGACGAGTGCGTTGCCGTACTCGGTGATGGCGGCATCCGTCATCTACAACAAGGAGATCTTCGACGCGCAGGGTCTTGAGGTACCGCAGACGTGGAGCGAGCTGCTCGCCGTCTGCGACGCGCTGGAGGCGGCGGGGATCACGCCGTTCTACGGCACTTTCAAGGATGACTGGACTGTCGGTCAGGGGTGGTACGACTACTCCGTGGGCGGCTCGATCGACGTCATCGACTTCTTTGACGCCATGAACGCGGAAGGCACCGACGTCGGCCCGGACTCGGAGAGCTCGTTCCAGAAGGACTTCGCCGAGTCGATGGGCAAGATGACCCAACTCGCCGACAACTACGTCAACGCGGATGCCAACAGCAGAGGCTACGGCGATGGCAACCTCGCCTTTGCCAAGGGGCAGGGGGCGATGTATCTGCAGGGACCGTGGGCCTTCAGTGAGATCGCGAAGACCGCCCCCGATCTGCAGCTCGGCACGTTCCCGCTGCCGATGACCGATGACCCGGGCGATCTCGCGATCCGCGTCAACATGGACCTCGCCGCCATGATCCCCGAGGGCTCGCGTCACCAGGAGGCCGCCCGCGACTTCCTCGAGTATCTGTTCCAGCCCGACGTCATCCAGGAGTACAACGAGTCCCAGCTCGGTTTCACGCCCACCGGGGACGCGCCACCGCCGACCGATCCGCGCATCGAGGGGATGATCCGGTACTACGACGACGGGCAGATCTATCAGGGGCCATCCGTGCTCGTGCCGAAGACCATCCCGGTCTTCAACTACGCGCAGGCGATCGTGCTGGGCGCCAATCCCGACGGCATTCTGCAGACGATGGATGCCGACTGGGCGCGGGTCGCGTTCCGCGCACCCGTCGTGGCCGACAAGACGAAGGAGTCCGGACAATGAGCGCGACCTCGACCACTGACACCCGTCGGGGCGGCACTGTGAGGCACCGCAAGAGGCGGGTCGAGCCGATCTACTATCTGTTCCTGCTTCCGACGCTGGTGCTGTTCACGCTGGCGATCACCGTCCCCGGCGTCGTCGGCATCTTCTTCAGCTTCACCGACTCGATCGGCATCGGTGAGTGGAGCTTCAACGGTCTCACGAACTACATCGCGCTGTTCGGCGACCCGGCGATCCTGCAGGCCTACCTGTTCACCTTCGGGTTCTCGATCGCCACCGTCATCGTCGTCAACGTGTGCGCGTTCCTGCTCGCGGTGGGACTCACCTCGCGTATCCGATTCAAGACGGGGCTGCGGACGGTCTTCGTGATCCCCATGGTCATCTCGGGCATCATCATCGCCTACGTCTTCAACTTCCTGTTCTCCAACTCGCTGCCGGCGGCCGGGTCTGCACTCGGCATCCCGTTCCTGCAGACCAGCCTGCTGGCCAATCCCGACCTCGCGTGGGTCGCGATCGTCATCGTGACCGCCTGGCAGGCGATTCCCGGCACCCTGCTGATCTACATCGCCGGCATCCTGTCGATTCCCGGCGACGTCTACGAAGCGGCCGACCTCGACGGCGCCTCGAAGCGGCAGCAGCTGCTGCGGATCACGCTGCCGCTCGTGGCGGGCTACGTCGTGATCAACTTCATCCTCGGCTTCAAGGGGTTCCTCAACGCCTACGACATCATCGTCGGCCTCACCAACGGCGGCCCGGGCACCGCGACCCGGAGCGTCGCGATGGCGATCATCGCGGGCTTCAACGGCGGCGACTACGCCTACCAGATGGCGAACGCCACGATCTTCTTCATCGTCGCCGTCCTCATCTCCATCCTGCAACTCTCGCTCACACGGGGAAGGAACCAGCTCTGATGTCCACCTCCGGTCAGGCCGCGCTCGCGTTCGAGCAGGCCGATGTCTCACTGGGACTGCAGACGACGAAGACGAAGCGTGTGAAGAAGCCCGGGATGGAGCGGGTCAACTGGTCGGGCACGATCATCCTGATCCTGTGCGCCGTGACGGTGCTGCTGCCGCTGTACGTCACGATCTCGATGGCGTTCAAGACGACCGGCCAGGCCGTCGACGGCAACGCGTTCTCGCTGCCGGCCCCGTTCAGCATCGAGGGCTTCGTCGAGGCGTGGAACCTCACGAAGTACCCGGTCGGCGCCGGCATCTCACTGCTGGTGACGGCGGGCACCGTCACCGCGACGATCGTGCTGGCCGCGTTCGCCTCGTACGCCATCGTGCGCAACTGGGACCGGAAGCTGTTCCGGTACTCGTTCTTCTACCTACTCGCGGCGATGTTCATCCCGTTCCCCGTCGTGGCGCTGCCGCAGATCCAGCTCACCGGTCGGGTCGGCCTCGACAACCCGTTCGGGGTCATCATCCTCGCGACGATGTTCCAGTTGAGCTTCAGTGTGCTGCTGTTCACCGCGTTCCTGCGCTCGATTCCGCTCGAACTCGAGGAGAGCGCCCGCATCGACGGCGCGACGACGTGGCAGACGTTCTGGCAGTTGATCTTCCCGCTGCTGGCGCCCATGAGCGCGACGGTCGGCATCTTCGCCTTCCTGTACGCATGGAACGACTTCATGATGCCTTCGCTCATCATCTCCGACCCGACGCTGCAGACCCTGCCGGTGCGCCAGAACCTGTTCCAGACGCAGTTCAGCAACAACTACAACGTGTCCTTCGCCTCGTACCTCATGGCGATGGCTCCGGCGATCGTCGCGTACCTGTTCACACAGCGCTGGGTCATGGAGGGCGTCACCCAGGGAGCGGTCAAGGGCTGAGCGACAGCGGTCTACGCTGATCTGCGGCGGTCCGCCAGGTCGGACCACCCTCTCCATCTGCTTCGCCCCACCCTCCCGAAAGGACTCCGCCCCCGTGGCACTCCCCGTCGACTCCGCATCCGGCACTCTCGATCTGCTGCCCCCGTGGTGGCGGCAGGCCGTCGTCTACCAGGTCTACCCGCGAAGCTTCGCCGATGCGGATGCCGACGGGATCGGCGACCTGCGCGGCATCCTGTCGCGGGTGGACTACCTCTCCGACCTCGGGATCGATGCGATCTGGCTGAGTCCCTTCTACCCCTCGGCGCTCGCCGACGGCGGCTATGACGTGGACGACTACCGCGATGTGGATCCGCGGCTCGGGACTCTCGATGACTTCGACGACCTGCTGCGGGCGCTGCATTCCCGCGACATCAAGGTCGTCGTCGACATCGTGCCGAATCACACCTCGAACCGGCATCGCTGGTTCCAGGAGGCGCTGGAGGCCGGGCGCGGCTCGGCGGCGCGCGAGCGCTACATCTTCCGCGAGGGGACCGGACCCGACGGCTTGGAGCCGCCGACGGACTGGGGCGCGATGTTCGGCGGATCGGCGTGGGAGCGCGTCGCCGACGGCCAGTGGTACCTCCACACCTTCGCGATCGAGCAGCCCGACCTCAACTGGAATCACCCCGAAGTGCGCGAGGACTTCCTCACGACGCTGCGATTCTGGGCCGATCGCGGCGTGGACGGGTTCCGCATCGACGTCGCGCACCTGCTCGCGAAGGATCTGACCGAGCCGCTGCCGTCGTCGGCGGAGCTCGCGCTCATGCCGAAGGACGGGAAGCATCCGCTCGTCGACCGCGACGAGGTGCACGAGATCTACGCGCAGTGGCGCGCGCTGTTCAACTCGTACGATCCGCCGCGCACGGCCGTCGCCGAGGCGTGGGTCGACCCGTCCCGCATCCACCTGTACGCGCGTCCCGAATCGCTGGGGCAGGCGTTCAACTTCGACCTGCTCGAGACCGACTTCGACGCGGCGCAGTTCCGGCGCGTGATCAGCGACAACCTCGCGCTCGTGGCCGAGTCCGGTTCGTCGTCGACCTGGGTGCTGTCCAACCACGACGTCGTGCGCCACGCCACGAGGTATGGGCTCGACCCCGAGGCCATCGGCACGAGGCTGCCGGCCCGCCACGGCGGCGACTGGCTCGTGGCCGGCGGTGACGAGGCGCAGCTCGATCGCGAGCGCGGCGCGCGGCGCGCCCGCGCGGCGACGACGTTCATCCTCGGACTGCCCGGATCCACCTACCTGTACCAGGGGGAAGAGCTCGGGCTGCACGAGGTCGCCGACATCCCGGCATCCGCTCGGCAGGATCCGACCTTCTTCCGCACGCACGGCGAAGAGGTGGGGCGCGACGGATGCCGCGTGCCGCTGCCCTGGGCCCCGGACGGCTCGTCCTTCGGGTTCGGCGACGACGGCGCCCACCTGCCTCAGCCGGAGTGGTTCGCCCGGTACGCGGTGTCGGTCGAAGAGGCCGATCCGCGCTCGACCCTGCACCTGTACCGGACGGCGCTGCGCCTGCGGCACGAGCTGCAGACCGGCGAGCACCTGGAATGGGTGGAAACCGGCCGCGACGACGTGCTGCGCTTCGCGCGCCCGAACGGGTGGCACATCGTGACCAACTTCGGCACCGAGCCGTACGAGCTCGACGACGCGCCCGTCGTCCTCGCGAGCACGCCGACGCCGCTCGGCGTCGTGCCCGGCGAGACGACCGTCTGGCTCGCACCGGTGGAGTGATCGCCTCGATACCTGGTCGTACGTATGCTCGGCATTGGATCGTACGTACGGAGTAGACTTCCGTCATGACAAGGATTGTGACGGCGTCGGAGCTCCGCCAGAACGTGTACCGATTGGTCGATCAGGTGCTCGAGACGGGCGAGGCGATCGAGATCGAGCGCAAGGGGCGACGATTGCGGCTCGTTCCCGCCGAGCCCCCCGATCGGCTGGCGCGTATCAACGTCGACCCGGCGGTCATCGTCGGCGAACCCGACGACCTCGTCTCGATCGACTGGTCGGCCGAGTGGAATGCGGATGCCGAGGTGCACCCTTGACGCTGCACCTCGATACGCACGTCGTGGTGTGGTTGTACGCCGGAGAGCACTCCCGCTTTCCGGCTGCGCTGCGGGATCGACTGAATGCCGAGTCGTTGCGCATCTCGCCGACGGTGCGTCTCGAGTTGAGCTACCTGCACGAGATCGGGCGGATCGCCGTGTCGCCGGACCGCATCCTCGCGGAGCTGTCCTCATCGATCGGACTCGACGAAGACACGGAGGGCTTTGCGCGGGTCGTCGACATCGCCCAGACCATGACATTCACACGTGATCCCTTCGACCGCATGATCGCGGCGCAAGCCGCCGCGGCGGGCGCCGGGTTGGTCACGAAGGATGAGCGGATCGCCGCGGCGCAGCCGGCGCTCGCGGTCTGGGACTGACGCGGAGGGCCGCGGGGCTGACAGCTCGGCGGGTCGAGCCTCGAGGGGCGTGGCTCAGCAGTCGCCCCCGCACAGTCAACAGCGCAAACACTGTGCCGAAGCGACTGCCGAAGAGTGGGCGCGTCCGGGCCGCGGGGCGCTACTCCAGGGCGGCCTCACGGTTGGGCTCCGCACCGCCGGCAGTGCGGAAGTGGCCCGCGACGGCGAGCAGCAGCCCGCCGACTGTCCAGGCGGCGAGGACGAGCCAGGCGGCGGAGGCGTCGGCATCCGGGAAGTAGGAGAGGTCGCGCACGAGCGTCGCCGATGCACCCGGCGGGAACCACTGACCCACCGCGCCCCACGCTCCCGGCAGGTACGACGCCGGCAGCGCCGCGCCCGAGATGGGGTTCGCGAAGAGCATCATGACGACCGGGCCGACCGCGATTCCGGCGCGTCCGATCAGGGCGACGAATCCGACGATGGGCGCCGCGATCGCCGCGAGCGACAGTGTGAACGCTGCCGTATTGATCAGGTAGGCGCCCTGCAGCGAGCCGAACCAGCCCTGCAGGATGCCGGTGAGCACGAACCCGCCGACCACCGCATAGAGCGAGACAGCGAGGATGCGGCGGAACGCGCCGACGACGAGGAACGAGATCGCGATGCCGCCGATCATCCCGCCGAGGAGCATCGGGAAGAACGCGGCGTTCATCCCCGTGCCGTTCGGGTCGGTGTCGGCGAAGGGCACGACGTCGGTCACGGTGAGTGTCGGGGGCGTGGGCTGCTGGCCCGCCGTGGGCTGCTGGCCCGCCGTGGGCTGCTGGCCCGCCGTGGGCTGCTGGCCCGCCTGCCC
>NZ_JBASZT010000037.1:0-6654 GCF_049661145.1 Microbacterium sp. | reverse complement strand
CGACGACGGAGCGCCCGCGCTCGCCGGTGCGACGGCGGTGGTCACGCGGCGAGGCACTCGCGCACGTCGTCGGCGACCACCTTCGCCGCCGAGGGTCCGCCCAGGATCCACGCGACGAGGTTCTCGGTCACGCAGACCTTGCCGTTCTGCACGGCGGGCAGCCCCTGCCACAGCGACTGCGCCTGCAGCGTGTCGTACGCCTCCTGGCTGTCGATGAACGCGATGATCCGGTCGGAGTCGAGCACGTCGAGCCGCTCGGCGGGGATGACGGCCCACTCGCCGTTCTCGCTCGCGACCTTCGAGTCGGGCAACTCGATGTTCGAGAGCGACTGCAGAACATCCGCTCCCACGAAGCTGAGCGGCAGGTAGTGGCGCACGTGATCGGCGCGCACCCGCAGCGGGATGACGGTCTCGCCGGGCACGGCGACCTCGGCATCCAACTCGGCGATCAGCGCGTCGAAGTCGGCGAGCACCTCTTCGGCCTGCTCTTCGCGACCCGTGAAGTCCGCGATCTGGGTGACGTGTCCACGCCAGTCGCTGTCACCGTTCTCGTCGGCGAACGCGAATGCGGCCACCGGCGCGATGTCCTCGAACGTCGCGAGGTTCTCCTCGGCCGCCTCGGTCGCGATGATCAGGTCGGGCTCGAGGGCGGCGATCGCCTCGAAGTCGGGCTCGTCCTCGTTGCCCACCAGGGTGAAGTCGGCCGGCACCTGATCCTGCAGGTACTCCGGCACGCCACCGGCGCCACCCCAGAACGTCGAGCCGACCGGCTCGATGCCGAGTGCGAGTGCCGCATCGAGTGCGGCGGACTGGACGATCACGATGCGCTGCGGGTCCACGGGCACGTCGACCTCGCCGAAGACGGTCTCTACCGTCCGTGTCTCCTCTTGCTGCGGTTTGTCCGAGGTGGCGGCGGGGGCCGAACAACCGGCGATCGCGAGGACGGACAACAAAGCCACGGGCACGGCGGCACGGCGGGCGAATCTCACTGGGCACTCTCTCTTTCACTCATGCGTGGTGGAGGTGCCCGGCCGGGGTCGGGACCCCCGTCGGCGGTATTGCGTAGGGAAGCCTACCCTAACTTCTGTCGTGCGTGGGCGCAGCGCCAGGTGGGGGGACAGCGCGCTGCGCGCGTCGCAGGCTTTCGATGAGTTCCTCGCGGCTCAGCCCGTCGGCGGAGCGCTGCCACATCGGCGTGCCGGGGGCGCTGCGCCACGATTCACTCAGCGGGCTGTTGTCGACCGTGTCGAACCCGAGATCGTCGTAGAAGCGCGTCACCAGCGCGACGGCTTCCGGGTGGTCGCTCGAGACGACGAGCGCCTTCCTGTCGGGTGCTCCGGCTGGCCTCGCCAGGCGGACCAAGGCCGGTAGCGCGTCGCTGGGGACGCGGATCTGGAACCGTTCGTGGAACTGGATGTGGCTGAACGCCTTCGCGAGTTTCGAGGTGGGCAGTTGCTGCTGCCGGAGCTCGTGGACCATCTTGGCGCCGGAATCCACCTCGGGGTAGTTGCCGTCGCGCCACGGCATGTAGTTGTTGTTGTCGAGCACGACCTTGCCCGCGAGCTCTTGGACCGGCAGCCGGTCGCCGGGCGCGTAGGGGAACATCAGGATCGCGAAATCGGCGGCCACGGCTGCCTCTGCCGCGGAGGCCGCACGTGCCCGTGGTCCCAGTTCGTCGACGAGGCGTCGTAGCGTCTTCGGCGGCCGCGAGTTGGCGATCACGACGTCGTACCCCGCCGCGATGGCGGCGCGGGCGAGCGTGCTGCCCGCTTGTCCGGCGCCGAGGATGCCGATGACGGTCATGCGCGGGCTCCGGGTCGCTCCAGCGGCGTGCGCGCGGGCGGGATCTCGATGGATGCCGGCGACGTGAGCTTGTCGGCATCCGCGGACCCGCATTTCGAAAGGACCTCGATGTGACCGCCGCGCTGATCACCGCGGCCATCAAGTGACTCTGACTCTGCCGGTGTTACCTCGTCCCAGCCCTCCTGCGGGGTTGCGCACGTGCCGCGGAACACGTACTGCGAGGGGAGTTTGCGCTGACTGCTGGTCCAGTCGATCGGCGGCCGCCGCTGCTCGGCGGGCAGGTAGCCGAGGCGGTACACCGCCATCAGCTCGAGGTCGTCCGGCACTGGAGCAGGCGGACGATCTCTTCCCATCGCCCTGGCACCTCCATCGGGAAGGAGATGAACTGGATGCCCATGCCGAGCTCGACCGTCGTCAGCCAGACGTTCTCCATCGCGGCGCCCATGCTGAACACCGAGTAGAACGACGACAGCTCACCCGGGCGGTACTCGGATCGGTCGAGCATGACGCCGAGCAGCAGCGGTGAGCCGGCGACGAGCTTGCGGTTCTCCTCGCCGAGCGTGTGCGGCACACGCAGGGTGTTCATGAGCTTCTGCCCGCGCGACGTGAACACCTGGCCGGTGAACGGGCGAAGCGGAGCGGGCAGCCGGTCGAACAGCATCCCGTCGCGGCGGCGCTCCATCTCTGCCTTGCTGAATCGGAAGTAGGGCTTGTAGCGCTCGAAGAAGGTGCCGTTCGACATCGCCTCGGTCATGCTCTCGCCGCTGATCCGTGCGATCTCGTCGATCGTCTCGCGTTCCTCCACGATGACGAACCGCCACGGCTGGCTGTTGAGCTGCGACGGGGCGCGCCCGGCGACCTCCATGAGGAGCCGCTGATGCTCCGCCGAGACGGGGTCGGGCAGGAACGGGCCGTTGGTCGTCTTGCGACGACGGACCACATCGAGAAACTCCATCAGTGCCTCCTCCAGACGAGGGCGAGAGCCGTGGCGAATGCCGGAGCGGCGAGGCTCGCGACGAGAGCGTGCCGGCGCGTGCCGCCGCCCGCGTACGGCAGCGTGGCGAGGAGCCCCGCCGCGGGGACCAGCGTGAGACCGGCGGGATGGCGTCCGATCGCGCCGGCAGTCAGCCCGAGCGCGGTGAGCGTCGCGGTCGCGATGAACAGGGCGTGGTGCACCCACCGGATGCGGCTGTTGTCGATGACGCGGGTCGCCACGGCTGTGCCGAACGCGACGTTCGTCGCGTAGCCTGCTGCGGCGGCGGTGATGAGGGCTCGGGACGTCGTGTCGCGACGTGCGAGTCCCCCGCCGGGCATCATGCGATCACCCGCCGTGTCAACAGCGCGGACTCCACGGTCAGACCCGGGCCGAATGCCATGGCCGCGACCCGGCCGGCATCCACCCCGGGCGGGTCGGCAGAGTCGCGGGGGTCGCCGTGAAGCAGACCGCGCAGGATGAACAGCACGGTCGCGCTGGACATGTTGCCGTAGTCGCGAAGCACCTCTCGCGAAGGCGCCAGTTGCTCGTCCGTGAGACCGAGTGCGCTCTGCACGCGGTCCAGGATCGCGCGACCCCCCGGATGGATCGCCCATTGCTCGACCTCGGGCCAGCTCGCGCGCCCAGCCGGGAGCAGCCGGTCCTGCAGCGGCCGCAGGGCGGTTTCGAGCTGCTCTTCCAGGATGCGAGGGACGTAGCTCGAGAGCACCATCTCGAAGCCCAGATCGCCGATCGTCCACGCCATGTCGTGCTCGCCGCCGTCGGTGAGCACCGTCTCCATCGCGTCGATCTCCAGCACCGTCGACCCGGGAGGGGCCGGGCGGCCCGAGACCACGGCCGCGGCGGCGCCGTCCGCGAACACCGACGAGGCGACGATCGTGTCGGGGTCGTCGGACGAACGCACGTGCAGGGTGCACAGTTCGACGCACACGATGAGCACCGCGGCATCCGGTTCGGAAAGACACGTCGCCATCGCCGTCCGGAGCGCGGGGAACGCGCCGTAGCAGCCCATGAACCCGATGTGCAGGCGCCGCGTCCGGGGGGCGAGGCCGAGCTCGCGCACCACGACGTAGTCCGGGCCGGGCGCGAAGAATCCGGTGCACGACACGGTGATGACGTGGGTGATGTCAGAGCGCTGGATGCCGGGGGCATCGCGGATCGCGTCCGCGGCGGCGCGCACCAGCAGCGGCGGCACCTCGCGCTCATAGACAGCGTTGCGGTGCCCCGTCGACGGCGTGAGGATCGCACCGCTCTCGCTGAAGAACTCCGCGGCCGCTGAGCCGGCCGCCGATTCGACGAACTCGGCGACGACGGTATGACGCCGCTCGATCGCGGAGGCGCCGAAGGTCGAGTCGATCAGGCGCCGCGCCAGTCGGCTCAATCCCGGCTGGCCTGCGAACAGCTCACGGGCGCGGGTCTGCGGCAGCACGGGCGACGGCACCGCCGTCGCGATGGAGCGCACGCTGACGGCGCCGGGACGACCCGCTGCGCTACTGGGTGACATGCTGGCTCCTTGCAAATCGGTCGGCCGCTCAACCATCGGCGATGATGCTCTGAAGCACCTGGATGGCGATGGCGATGAGGAACGCGTTGTAGAAGAAGCTGGTGACGCTGTGGATGAGGATCACTTGGCGGACCTTCCGCGACGCGACGGTCGCGCCGTCGGGCGAGAACGACGTGCCGACCATGAAAGCGAGGTAGAGGAAGTCTCCCAGTGTGGCATCCTCACCCGCCCCTGAAAAGCTGACCTCGCTCGGTTGCGGGAGGCGCGCGTAGCAGCTCTCGTAGATCTCGGCGAACCCGGTCTGCAGGAGCGCCCAGGCGACGATGACGCCGATCGATCCGAGCAGGCCGACGATCCACGTGTCGGCGCCCGCCCAGCCGGAGTGGCCCGCGGTGGTCAGCAGCGTCACCGCGGATGCCACACCGGTCGCGCTGGCGGCGAGCGGGAACGTCCAGGAAAGGTGCTCGAGCACCCGGTCGGGGAGCGCTCTCGTGCTGTCGACGGCGCCGCGCGCCGACCGGTTGCGGAACCTCGTCAGGACGATGACCAGGTAGACGAGCGCGATGATCTCCCACGCCACGAGCAGGGCGAGAAGCGACGTCACGATGTAGACGACCGCGAGGGCGGCGATCACGGTGCCGAACGCGAGGCTGACGATGTCGTCCGTCTTCCCGGGCTCCGAAGTCATGAAGACACCGTCGCACCGATCGCGCCGGCTTCGCGTCGGTAGAAGCCACGTACTCGCACGGTCGATCAGGGCAGGCGGAACTCCTTGAGCTGACGGCGCGAGGTGATCCCGAGCTTGCGGAAGATGTTGCGCAAGTGGGCCTCGATCGTTCGAGGGCTCAGGAACAACTGCGCGCCGACCTCCCGGGAGGTCGCCCCGGAGGCGACGATTCGCGCGATGTGGAGCTCCTGAGCGGTGAGCACGTCGGTGGGCTGGGCGGATCGTTTCCGCGGGTGCTCACCCGTCGCGCGCAGTTCGCGGGCGGCGCGGGCGGCGAAGGCGTTCGCACCGATGCCCGAGAGCAGCTCATAGGCGGTGCGCAGCTCGTCCCGCGCCTCCTGGCGACGGCCTTCGCGTCGCAGCCACTCCCCGAAGACGAGATGTGCGCGGGCGGTCTCCCCGCCCATGCGTGACGCCTCCAGGTGCATGATCGCCTCGCGGTGGTGCCCTTCGGCGGCCGGTCCCGCGGTCGTGAGCGCCCGTGACCGGGCCTCGATGCCCCATGCCCAGGGCGTGGCGCAGGCGCGTGCTCTCGAGCTCAGTCTGTCGAGTGCGTCCGCGGTGGCCTCCTCGTCGCCTGCGCGCGCGGCCGCCTCGATCAGCTCGGGCAATCCCACGGTGCTGACCGCGAGCTCGGCTGAAGCGGACGCCGTCGTGGCAGCCTCCTGGGCGATGGAGTAGTCACCGAGGGCGTTGTGCAGCACCGCCTTGGCGTACTCCGCCATCGCCACCTCCACGCCCTCGGCGGGATAGCTCGCGTCCTGGAGCGTCAGCTCGTGCAGTTCCGTCACGACGGCTCGATCGCCTCGCCACCCGGCGAGGATGGTCTCGGCGTGACGCGTCGGCACTCCACCGGTGGACTCCGTGAGCGCCGTGGCTTCGGCGACGAGCTCCCGGGCGCGGGTGAGCTGGCCGCTCAGGATCAGGACGTTGGCATGGAACTTCAGCGCGTCGGGGAGGGCCGCCAACGCGCCGGACGCGCGCGCGGAACGGACATCGGCCTCTGCCAGCTCATGGGCCAGCTCGTCGTCCAGGATGCCGACGGCGATCCGGCCGGCCAACCACAGCCACGGCTGGCTCCGATCGTCCCGGACCACGCCGGCCCGTGCATCCTCGCGCAACGTCTCCAGCACCCGTCGCAACCGGGGCACTCCTGCGGCGAAGCCGTGCACGGTGGCCACCGCGAGCCCATCCAGGAGCCCGTCGACGGGTCGCGCCGGTCCTCCACTCGTGGATGTCGCGAGGACGGCGTCGGCGATGACGCGTGTCTCTGGGCCGCCGTTGATGACCGCGGCATCCATCGCGTGGAGACAGGTCTCGCGCGAGAGCGCGGCATCCAGCGGTGCGAGCGTCGATGCGGCGTCCATCAGCATCCGAGGAACCTCGGGTCGCCGGGTCAGATGGAAGGCGATCTGCGCTCGCAGCAGCTCCACCCTCGCGTGCTGGAGCGCGTTGAGCGGGCCGGTCTCGGCCGTCGCGAGGAGGTCTGTCGCTGAGGCGGATGCTCCGGCCTCGTGCAGGGCGTGCGCGGCATCCAGCGCCCGTCTCGACCGGTCGGAGGCGTCGGGTGTCAGTTGTGCCGCGCGTTGCATGAAAGCGCCCGCCGCGGCGTAGCCGCCCCGCGCC